>JAJYLD010000001.1 GCA_021788015.1 bacterium
AAGAAATTTGAACAGCGAAAACGCCGCCATCCGCATCTTTAAAGCGATATACGACCATTCTCCGCAATCCGCCTCCGCCTGGGACATTGTCCGCGCCATCGCTTATTCGGGAGCGAAGAGGTAAAATAGAATTATATAAAAAACACCCTGACGATTTGCCGGGGTGTTTTTATATAAACTTTATGTCGAATCGAAAAAATGGCTTTTCCGACTATGTTTATAACTCCAAGTCGCAGTTCGTTTCAAAAAAGATACTTCGGAGGTGTGCGATTTCACCGCGCGGTTTATTCCGCGCGGTTTTTTTACGCTCTTTAAAATGAGTTAAAAATGGGGTAAAATTGTGATATATTCAATATGATGTAATTATTTTACGCAAATCGAATAAACCCCAATATGTTTTCTTCCTTGAGAATCAGAAATTACAGATTGTATTACTTCAGCCAGATAATTTCATTTACCGGAAGTTTTCTCCAAACCATTGCTTATGCCTGGTTGATTTTAAAATTGACCGACTCCGGAACGATGATGGGTCTTGTTTTGTCCGCGCAATATTTGCCCATGCTGATCTTTACTCCTTACGGCGGACTTATAGCGGACAAATTTTCAAAGTTAAAATTGATTTACGCCACACAAGTCGCTTCGGCTCTTATGGCCCTTCTCTTGGGCCTGCTCGTGCTATTCAATGCCGTGCAAATTTGGATGGTCTTCGCGTTCGCGTTCGGTTTGGGAATTATCGACAGCATGGATCATCCCGCGCGGAACGCTTTTCTTTTCGAGCTTGTCGGAAACGATAAAATAAAAAGCGCGACCGGCCTCTGGACGAGCTTGATGAGTTTTACCAGAATAATGGGTCCCGCACTAGGAGGCGTTATTATAGTTATGTTCGGCCTGGGGCCATGTTTTATTATCAACGCCTTAACGTACATTCCGGTTTTTATAGCCCTGTCTTTGATCCGCGCAACGGAATTGCATATCGATCACGCCGCGGAAAAAACAAAACAACAAATCAAGGAAGGAGTCAAATATGTCATTTCAACGCCCAATTTGCTTTTGCCCATGGTCATGATGATCATTGTCGGAACGATTACCTATGAATGGACGGTAAGCATGCCCTTATTCGCAAAATTCACTCTTAACGGCGGAGCCGGAGCTTATGCGACGATAAGCGTGGCCATGGGAGCGGGCATGCTTATCGGAGGACTTTTTAGCGCCATCGGAAAGAATGTTTCGCAAAAAAGTCTTGTTTACGCGGCGATGTCGCTCGGAGCGGTCGTTTTAATCGCTTCGACCGTCGCAAATTTGATAGCCGCCGTCATTGCCTTTATTTTCGTCGGAATTTTTGAAAGGACTTTTACGACTCTAAACATGACTTCGGTTCAAATCAACACGGATTCCAAAATGAGGGGCAGGTTAATGGCTTTTTGGTCGATGGCTTATGTCAGTTCGACCGCGATCGGCGGCCCCGCAATCGGCTGGGTCGGTCAGCATGCCGGCGCGCGTTGGAGTTTGGCCGTCGGCGGCGTGGCCGCGATTTTAGCTTCGTTTTTTGGTTTGACCTTTACGCGCCGTCTAAAACGAGCGGTCGCGTTCGAAGCGATAGCCGAGGAAACGGAAATTTCTCCGGGCGAAGATAAAAAAATGGTATAATATTCACATGATTAAAATGAAAAAAATTTATAAAATAATCATTCTTGTTTCGGTTGCCGCCGGCCTTTATTTGGTTTTATCCCATACTTATATTTATCATCGAATTCATACCGCCGGATTGCAGGCGACCGATACCGATCATTCCTATTCCTTCGGCGCGTCTTCTTCCGCGGAGACTTTGGTGTACGCGTCTTTGGGGGACAGTTTGACGGCCGGGGTGGGAACCGATAGTTATCGTGAATCCTATCCTTATCTTCTGGCAAAGGATTTGGCCGAAGATAAAAATATCGTTTTGGAAAATTTTTCTTATCCCGGAGCGCGGACGGAGGATTTGATAAACAATTTGCTTCCCGAGGCCGTTGCCGCGAAACCGGATATCGTCACAGTGCTTATCGGTGCGAACGATGTCCAAGGATTTGTCAGTTCAAGTCAATTCGAAAAAAATTACCGCCATATTCTTGACGAGCTTACCCGGAAGACAAAAGCGAAAATTTATCTTATAAGCGTTCCCTCGGTCAATTTCGCTTTGTTTTTGCCGCCCTACAATTATTTTTTCGATTGGAGGGTCTCCCGATTTAATGCTATAATCAAAAAGCTGGCCGGCGAGTACAATGTAAATTTCATTGATTTAAATACTCCCGCCTTAGAATCCATCAAAGCGGAAAGACCGTATTACGCCGCCGATCTGTTCCATTCCTCGCCTTACGGTTACGCACTTTGGGCCAAAATAATTTATGCAAATATCAATCATTGATCCCGTTCGGGCGACTTATATTTTTTCAGCCATCTTCGTTATCGCGCTTCTCGTCTCGATCCGAAAAAGAAAAGATAAACAATTGCTTTCGATTTCAGTCACGCAAGAGCTCAAGGGCTTGGCCATTTTGTCCGTTATTTTTTTTCATGTCGGCTACTGCTTGGTTACCGACAGCCGCTTTTTGTTCCCGCTGTCCATTCTGGCCGGCGTGGGCGTCAATTTGTTTTTGTTCCTTTCCGGCTACGGCCTTACCTTAAGTTCGATAAACAAAGGTTATTCCGCGGTACAATTTTATAAGCATCGCCTTTCAAAATTGTTCATCCCGCTTTGGATCGCTCTCGCCGCTTTTTTTTCTTTGGATTTTTTCTTTTTGAAAATTCATCATTCCTTCGGGTATGTCATCCAATCTTTTCTCGGCATCTTCCCGAGCGCCGATTTGTGGCGCGACGTAAATTCGCCTCTTTGGTATTTTACTTTGATTTTATTTTTCTATTTGCTTTTTCCTTTGGTGTTTTCGAAAAAGCGGCCTTGGCTCTCGGCGATTATTTTATACGCGGCGATTTATTTGTTCGTGTCATGGGATCCGAGTTACCTTAGCTGGTCGATTTCTTTTTACCAAATCCATGCGATGGCCTTTCCTTTGGGAATTTTGGCGGCGAACGCTTATTACAAAAAGGATTTTTTCATAAACGTTTTGAACAAAATAAATTCTTTTTTTTACGGTCTCGCTCCCTCTTGCGCGAGAACGATTTGCGGCAAACTGAAACTGAAAAAAGTTGTTTATTACGCGGCGATAATCATTCTTCTCGGCATATTCGCTTATACGGCCTATTACTCGGGAGTGGGCAAGGGTCCTTGGATCGAGCAGCCGATAAGCCTTATTACCGCGGTGGCCATTGTCATCGTGTCCTTGATGAAAAAATTCGAGATCAGGTCCTTGTATTATTTCGGTTTTTATTCTTACGAAATTTACCTTCTGCATTGGCCGATAATTTCCCGCTACGATTTTCTTTTCAGGTTTAAATTCATTCCCGTTTGGCTGACCATGGTCCTGTATTTAATTTTTTTCTTGTTCTTGGGATGGCTGCTTAGAAAGGCGACGGATGCGGTAGCGAAATTAAAAACGGCTAAAGAGAAAAATACCGCTTTAAAAATGTCGAATTCATAAACATAGCTCCGTTGAACAAAATTTTGACTCGGCTCTAAAATTAAAATCTTTGTCTTCTTTTACTTTGGAAATTTTTTATCTTCCCGAAAAAGGCGGGCGTTCTCCCGCCAGCGGCGGGCAGCGGCGAAAGACTTTACTCAATCAACTTCGTATGGTAAAAAAGCGGATTCTGACGAATCCGTTTTAATATCGGGTTAATTTTGGTATTTTATAATTTTTGAAACAAAATTCGTCCAGCCGCAGTATTAACATTATAAGGAGCACTATTTAATATTGCCGCATTTTGGTTTAAGCGCCAAATGCGCGATAAATTTTTAAAAATTATGCAAAAATCAACAATCGCGAAAATCGCGGGAGTGGCGGCGTTGACCCTTGCCTTGGCCATGCCCTTGGCCACTTTCGCTAAAATCGGAAACGGCGTTGTTTCCGGCAAAGTTACTTCGGTAAGCGGAACCACTATCGATTTAAACGCGAAAAGCGGCTCTTACGTTATCGACGCTTCGGCGGCAAAGATGGTTAAACGCTTCGGCGGCAAGATGTCCGTTTCCGATATTCAAACGGGAGACGTTTTAAGAGTGCAAGGTCAAATCAGCGGCACCAACGTTACCGCTAAAAATATTATCGATCTGTCTCTTCAAGTCAGAAATGGAGTTTTCCTTGGCACGGTGAAATCGATTTCCGGGAACGACTTCGTTTTGCAAAGCCGCGGACGCGGACAGCAAACCGTCAATACGAACGGCGATACGAAATTTTATAAAAACGGCAAAATCGCCAGCTCGAGCGATCTCGTCGTCGGAGAAGAAGTTCGCGTAACCGGAATTTGGGATCGAACGAATAAAAATATTACGGCGACCAAAGTGGACATAATCATAAAGACGTCTACCGTCTATGGCAAGGTTACTTCGGTAAGCGGAACCACTATCGATTTAAACGCGAAAAGCGGCTCTTACGTTATCGACGCTTCGGCGGCAAAGATGGTTAAACGCTTCGGCGGCAAGATGTCCGTTTCCGATATTCAAACGGGAGACGTTTTAAGAGTGCAAGGTCAAATCAGCGGCACCAACGTTACCGCTAAAAATATTATCGATCTGTCTCTTCAAGTCAGAAATGGAGTTTTCCTTGGCACGGTGAAATCGATTTCCGGGAACGACTTCGTTTTGCAAAGCCGCGGACGCGGACAGCAAACCGTCAATACGAACGGCGATACGAAATTTTATAAAAACGGCAAAATCGCCAGCTCGAGCGATCTCGTCGTCGGAGAAGAAGTTCGCGTAACCGGAATTTGGGATCGAACGAATAAAAATATTACGGCGACCAAAGTGGACATAATCATCAGAATGGTTACCGTAAGAATCAACGGAACCTTCCAGTCGGCCAGCGGCGCCACTTTAACCGTTTTGGGAAACAATAAGGTAACCTATACCGTCGACGCGAGCAAAGCCAGAATTATTTACAAAGGCGGACACAAGGGCAATGTCGGCGTTCTGCAGGCGAATGACAAGGTGCAAATATACGGCAAACGCCAGGACATAACCGGTACTACCGACATAGTCGCCAGTTTGATTCGCGATTTGTCTCAAATTCATAAAAAATCAAGCCCCGCAATCAATACAAATACTTCAACCTCGACAGGCGCAACCGCCCGATAGAAAATGATTTAAAAACACCTCTTTTCCCCGGAGGTGTTTTTTAATGGCGAAATCCGAAAAAGTTTGCTATAATTCAGACATCAATAAAAAATAAAAAATCATCATGAAAAAAATCTTAAAATCGATTGTCTTCACCGGCGCTTTCCTTGCGCTCGCTTTTTACGCTTCCCGTTTGCACGCCCAAAACACGAATCACTCCGTGACCGCGGACGATTTGGTAAAAGTGGGATTTACGAACGTCAGGCAAGAAACGCCGACGGCAGGGGGACGCTTTGTCGGACCGAATGAATATTTCGAAGTGAGCGATAAAGTCGCCTCGCCCGATTCGGAAGCCCCGAATATCGTCATGGTCAGCGATTTTTCTTCTTCGCAAAATCTTGCCGGCTCCACGCTTTTTACTTACGGTTCCGACAGTCACGATTTCGCGATTCCCGGAGGCCGGGGCAAAGAAGGAGCGATGTTTGACGGAAGAACCGCTATAAATTTTGTAAAAAATAATCACTACATCGTAATTGTCGGGCCCAACCGGGAAAAAATCGAAGCTTTGGCTTTAGCGGTCGCGAATAAGATTCAATAAAAATATATGAGCAAAAAAATTTTAGGAGGAATCATTGCCGTATTATTGATAATTATTGTGATTTTGATTTTTTCTTTGGCAAAAGGTTCCGGCCAAACCAACCAAACCGGCACGACCAATGGCCAGGCGAATAACGCTTCAGATTCGAACGGATCTCTTACACCCAAAACCGATCAGATCGGCGGTTTGGGCGGCCAGCAGATTACAATTAACGGATGGATATTTTGCCTGCCCCATGTAAATGCGAGCAGTACGGATTGCGTTATCGGCATCGAAGACGCGAACAATGATTATTACGGGTTGGTTGACCAAAGCGGCACGAGACCGGATCCGGCGCAGTTTACGACCGGAACACGCCAGACGATTTCGGGAGTTTTGGTGGCGGATCCCGTTTTGCAAAAAGATTATAATGTTAAGGGTGTCATTCAGGTTACGCAATAATATTATAAAAGTTTTTTAAAAATGCCTCTGTTCCGAGGTGTTTTTATTTTAGAAAAAATTTATCGGGAGCGAGATATAATGGACATGTAACATTTTTAAAAAATCAACATGTCCAAATTAAAAGAACTTCATAAAATAGAGCGGCCGCGGGAAAAACTCGAAAAGTACGGTCCGGAAAAATTAAGAAGTCATGAACTCCTGGCCATTCTTTTGCGCACGGGCGCGAAAGGAATGAATGTCCTCGAGTTGGCCGAGAAAATTTTAAAAAAATTTCCGGAAGAAAAATTGGCCGTAGCCGAATTCAAGGAACTGAAAAGCACTTTCGGTCTGGGCGCCGCCAAAGCTTCGGAAATCATGGCCGCGTTCGAGCTTGCCCGACGCATGCTTAACGGCAAGGAAGCGGTTTTGCTTTTATCGCCGCGCGATGTCTGGGAAAGTTTGCGCGATTTGCATGATCATAAAAAAGAGCATTTTGTCATCTTTTTTCTCGACGCGCGCAATCAGGAAATAAAACGGGAAATAATTTCGATCGGCACTTTGAACGCGAGCCTTGTCCATCCGCGCGAAGTTTTCGAGCCCGCCATACGCCATTCCGCCGCCCAGGTTATCGTCGCACACAATCATCCTTCCGGCAATCCCGAGCCGTCCGAAAGCGATCTTGAAACGACGAAGCGCCTTGTCGAAGCGGGAAAAATTCTCGGGATCGAACTCACGGATCATGTCATCGTCGCGAAAGGAGGATGGGTGAGTTTAAGGGAGAAGGGGATGATGTAAAATATAATTTACAATTGGTTTGCCTTAAAATTATCTTTCTCTTTTAGGTCTTTTTGAGATAATACACATTTATGCTTACGGATTTGGCGGTCGTTCAAAAGACACACTTTGTTAATGGCTCAGCCGTTTCTCGTCGCCCTGGCCGTGACTATGGTCTGGCGCGACTTTTGGAAAATGGGAATCTGGTTCAACGCAGAGGACCAGGAAACCATCGTTTCCGGATTTCTGCCCGTGCTGGGGATCGCCTATGGCGTCTTGATTACCGAAGTACTGCGCTCCGTCTGGGGTAAGTACAAGAAAGTGGTCGAGTACGTCAAGGAAAAAAACCGGCGCGAATTTTTAGAGCTCCGCGACGAGAAGATGCCAATCGTTCTGCATCTCCTCGTCGGTTCCATTTCCGTTCCCTTGATGGGCATGATTTTTATGCTCCACTTCAAAAACGAATGGATCGGGTTCGCTTCCATTTTCGCTGTCGCCTTCATTCTCTTTTTCTACTGGGTCGTCCTCGCCCAGCTGGAAAATCCGGTAAAGAGCGCTTGGCTGGCCGAGCGCATTCCGGAAGAATGGCTCACGGCGGACGTGGACGAAGCCATGGGTCTGGAGAACGAAACAAAAGAATCCGCACCGGAAAATGCGGAGACCAAAACAGAACCGCTCGGTTAATCGGGCGGTTTTTTCTTTTAGTTTAAATTTATTTTTTAATGTGCTAAAATGAAGAATATCCATGTCAAAACCGATTAAAATTTTTTCATATTTGATTTTCGCGATTTATTTTTTCGGCAGTGTTATTTTTCCTATTCATGCCCAAACGGTAAATACTTACGCGAACGCTCCGATGGCCGGTGCCGCTTTGAACGAAAGGACGGGCGGGCTTATTGCCGGAGAGAATTACAACGAAATTTTGCCTCTGGCTTCGCTGACTAAATTGATGACCGCTTTAATTTTAATCGAACGCGGAATTAATTTCAATAAAAAAATAAAAATCACGGCGGAGGAAGTGAATTACGTAAAACCGTACATCGGCAAAGGAGACGTTACGAGTTCAATCGATTTAAGAGCGGGAGACGTCGTTACCGTGAATGATTTATGGCATGCCATGCTCATCGCGTCTTCGAACGAAGCGGCCGTCGCTTTAGTCGATCATTCCGGTTTGACCCGGGCGCAATTCGTGGCGCGCATGAATCGCGAAGCGCGAGCTCTGGGGTTGCGCCATATGAAATTCACCGAACCGACGGGCATTGATCCGAGAAACGCGGGCACGGCCAGAGAAACGGCCGTGATCGCGCGCCAAGCTTTCCTTTGGAAGATGATCCGTTTGGTGGGCGTGGAGCGTTATTTCGGGTACAGAGAACTTTCCGCCGGTCGCAAAATAAATATTTATAACCGCAATACGAGCCTGCTCGCGATGAAGCCCTACGGAATGAAAGTAGGATATTTGACGGAAGCGAGAGACAACGTCGCCGTGCGTTTAAGAAGAGGAAATAAAGATCGGGTCATCGTCGTTTTGCACGCTTTGAACAACGCCCGCCGCAACGCGGAAATCAATCGGTTGATGAAATAAATTACACAATTTTAACAATATGAAACGCTTTACAAAAAAACTTTGGTTCGGGAAAAAGAGATTCGGCTGGGGATCGCGGCCGGTAAGTCCGGAAGGATGGCTGGTTACGCTTATTTTCGTGGCGGCCGTATTTTTTGACGTTACCCGGTTTAAATGGAGTCTGACCGGAATTGCCATTTTTGTTTTGGTTTTGGTTATTTTTATTATTATTGTTCGTTTGACCGGCGAAATCGGATCGGAATCGTTTGATAAAAAAGAAAAATAATATGAAATTAACAGACGAAGTTAAAAAAAGATTCGAGTATCGTTATAAAGTCGGGAAAACGCCCTGGATGCGTCCGGCCATTGAGGACGATATTAAAGAATTCGCCAAAATGGCGAAAAAAGAATTCAGGGGCGGCAAAGTTTTAGATCTCGGCTGCGGCACGGGTTGGCTTTCGATTTATCTCGCCAAACAAGGATTCAAGGTCAAAGGAATAGACAGCGCGCCGACGGCGATCAAGCGGGCGAAAGAGGCGGCGCGGAAAGCGAAGGCAAAAGCGGATTTTAAGGCCGGCGACGCCCTGGATTTTAAATATGGAAATCATGAATTCGATATCGTCATCGACAGGGGCATGCTTCATCACGTTCCCGAAAAAGAATGGAGCGGATACAAAAAAGGAATCATGAAAATTTTAAAACCGAACGGCCTTTTTTACCTCATGGTGTTCAGCGACAAATCGAAAAAAAAGGGATTCAATCCGAAAAGCGGAAGAATGTGGAGGAGAGTAAAGGAGGAGGGCGGCCAATGGGCTTATGACCATTTTTTCAATAAGGCCATTGTCATGAAAACGTTCGGCAAAAATTTTAAAATGATCAATTTTGACAAAGAAGCCAAAGCTTCTCCTCAAGGGTCATTATTATTGTATTTTACTTTAAGAAAACTAAATTAAAATTTTGTCGGATGTTCATGTGAATTAACATTTGATAAAACCAAAAATATGTCAGAACAACAAATTACACAGCCGTTGGTCCATATTGTGGCCGATGAAGAAGTTACGGGCAAAGCGAAGGAATTGTTTGAAAACATGAAAAAAGCTTCGGGCGAAGTGCCGGAATGGATGCGCGTCATGGCCAATTGCGAAGACGTGCTAGTGGGATTTTTTACGCTTTTTTCCGCCGTCATGGACAACAGTCCTGTCGACAGGATTTTAAAATGGAAATTGGCTTATTTGATTTCCGATTTGAACAAATGCGAATACTGCGTCAGCATCGCTTTGATGTGGCTTAAAAATTTGGGAATAAAGGAAGAGGAAATCAAAAGTCTGGACAAGAATTTGAGCGAAAGAGAAAGCGTCGCTTTGGAATACGCCAAAGCCGCCACCGAACACGCTTACCGAATCGATGAGGGAATTTTAAGGAAAATGAAAGAGACTTTTTCCGACGCCCAAATCGTGGAAATCACAAGTGTGGTCGGGTTATTCAGTTTTATCAACCGGTTCAATGACGCGCTCGGGGTTTTGCCGAACTAGACCACTGATTAACACTGAAGACACTGATTTCACTGAAGTTTTAAATCGCTTTTGCGTCAGTTTTTTTCGAGAGATTCTGCTTTGACGTAAAAAACTGAAAATCCCGGACGATGCCGAAGTCACGAACAAAGCGGTAAAGGCTTACATTGACATCCTCCCGGACGAAACCAAAATAATTCTCGATTGGTGCTAGAAAATATCTGGCACTTTTTTATTTCGTTCAAATTGTATTATTTTCTTAAATGTAATAAAATTTACTCATGAGCAATGAAACAGTTTTAAAAGTCGCGGATCTCGTAAAAAAATACGAAAATTTGACCGCTGTCAATCATGTTTCTTTCGCGGTGAAAAAGGGAGAGGTGGTCGGACTTTTGGGGCCGAACGGCGCCGGCAAGACGACGACGATCAACATGATACTGAATATACTCGAACCAACAGAAGGTTCGGTTGAGGTGCTGGGAAAAAATTTAAAAGACAACGGATCCGAAACGGGCAATAAAATCAATTTCGCCGCCGTTTACGCGCATGTGCCGGCCAATCTTTCCGTTTGGCAAAATCTGTATGTTTTCGGCTTGCTTTATGAAGTGAAAAATTTAAAGGAGAGAATCAAATTTCTTTTGCGAGAGTTTGATTTGGAAAATTTTGCCGACACAAAGGCCGGCCTTCTTTCTTCGGGCGAATTGAGCCGCCTCAATTTGGCCAAAGCGATCATCAACGAACCGGCTTTGCTGCTCCTGGATGAACCGACCGCTTCGCTTGATCCGCATATCGCCGAAATTATTCGCGGAAAAATAAAAACATACGCGATTAAGACCGGAGCGGCCGTGCTTTGGACATCGCATAACATGCGCGAAATAGAAGCGGTTTGCGACAGGGTTCTTTTTCTTTCGCATGGAAAAATTCTGCTTGCCGGCGATCCAAAAATTTTGCCCCAAGAAAATGGAAAAAAAGATTTGGAAGAATTATTCATCGCGATCGCCCGCGAGCCGCTTAGCGACATATAAATAAGTTTGTTTTTAGAACGCTTCGCCGGGAGTTGCTTTCTTACCCCCCAAAGGGCGGGTAAATAACCAAGAAAGTAACCAAACCCGCCCGCAATGCTTCGCATAGCGATGCGGGCGGGGAAGTTTCGGGGGCTCCAATTTCCCG
Source organism: bacterium (assembly GCA_021788015.1). Classification (GTDB taxonomy): domain Bacteria; phylum Patescibacteriota; class Patescibacteriia; order Patescibacteriales; family JAKAJF01; genus JAJYLD01. The sequence continues at coordinate 11,232 of JAJYLD010000001.1, forward strand.
ACACCTGTCGGGACTCAATTCCGCCCCTGAACCCCACTAGTGTTTTGAACACGAAATGTTAAAAGGTTTAACGGAGTGAGTTTCAAAAATTTATTTCAGCAAACTTGAAAATTATGAGCATCAAACGAGTTTACGCAATTTTTATCCGCCAATGGTTTTTGATAAGGGGTAATCCGACCCGCCTTATCAGTATTTTTTTATGGGCGCTGCTCGATATCGTCCTTTGGGGGTTTGTAAGCAAATATCTCGGCACTTTCGGGAAAGCCACTTTCAGTTTTACGACCGTGATTTTAGGAGCCCTTCTTCTATGGGAATTCACTTCCCAAATTCAACAGGGAATCATGAGGTCTTTTTTGGAAGACATTTGGAGCAATAATTTTATTAATTTTTTCGCGTCACCCCTGCGCATAAAAGAATATTTGGGTGGCCTGGTTACGACCGGCACGGTTGCGAGTTTAAGCGGCTTTTTTATCATAGCGCTTCTCGCCGGCTTTGCTTTCGGCTATAATATTTTCAAAATCGGAATTTATATTTTGCCGTTCCTCTTGGTTCTGTTTATTTTTGGCATGGCCATAGGAATTTTTATTACCGCTGTCATTTTAAGACTTGGACCATCGGCGGAATGGCTGGGTTGGCCGATTCCTACGGTTCTTTCCGTCTTTTCCGGCGTGTTTTATCCGATTTCAACTTTGCCGCTCAGCTTGCGGATTGTTTCGAAGATAATTCCGGCTTCTTATGTTTTTGAAAGTTTGCGAAGCATACTGGCAAAAAATATTTTTTCTTTCGAGCTCGGAGCGAATCTTGTCATCGGTTTCACGCTCGCGCTCATTTACCTTTTTCTTGCTTACGGTTTTTTTATCCGTATTTATCGCTATAGTCTTAAAAGCGGCAGTCTGGCGCGGTTTAATTCGGAGGAATTGTAAAAGGGGTTAGCACTCTATACGTTAATAAAATAATATGGACATAAAAAATAAAATCGTGGTTGTTACCGGCGCATCTTCCGGAATCGGCAAAGCGGCCGCTGAGCTTTTAACCGAACAGGGCGCCCGAGTCGCTTTGGTTGCGCGCTCGGAAAATAAAATTACCGAGCTGGCGAAAAAGCTGCCCGATTCTTTTCCGATTGTCGCCGACATGTCCAAAGAAAATGAAATCAAGGACATGATTGAAAAAATAAAAAATCATTACGGCCGCATCGATATTTTAATAAATAACGCCGGCCAAGGTTACGGTTCGCCGGTAGAAAAAATCGATCCCGACAAGTTTCGATATTTGTTCGATTTAAATGTAATCGGACCAATGGTTGCCATGCAGACGGTAATTCCGATAATGCGAAGTCAGGGCGGAGGCATGATCGTGAATATAAGTTCCGGGACGTCGTATATGTATATGCCAAGCCTTGGAGCGTATTCGGCGACAAAACGGGCCTTGAACGGTTTGGCTTTAACCGCTCGGGCGGAACTGGAAAAAGACAATATCAAGGTGAGCTTAGTCCATCCTTATATTACGGCCACTGATTTTTATAAAAACACTATCAAAACCGAAGGAGCCGGCGGGCATGTGCGCGAAAGCGAAAACGGAGAGAGACCGCAGCCGGACACGGCGGAATACATGGCGGAAAAAATATTGGAAGTAATCCGTTCGGAAGCGCCGGAGCAATTTGCGCATGAATGGATGAGTAAAGATAAATAAAATGTATGAAAAAAATTCCTGTTCCGTTATTTAAACAAACACACAATGCCTGCGGTCCGACGTCGTTGAAAATGGTTTTGAAATATTTCGGTAAAGAAATTTCTTTGTCTGAAATCATAAAGGGCGTAGGAGGCATAAAAAAATTCGGCGTGCGGTCCATATCTTTGGCGGCATATTCGAAAAAAATAGGGTTTAAAGCGTATTGTTTTTCCTATAATGCAAAAATGGCGAAAGGACAAGCCGAAATAATTAAGCCAAGCAAGGATCTAATTCTTAAATTTCTCAAAAAGAGATTGCCGGTCATAATCGCAGTCAGAACTTTTCTTTTAAGAAATCAAGGATACAGCAAGTCCGGCCATTTTATAGTAATTACGAAATATGAAAACGGGATTTTTTGGTACAACGATCCGTCTTTTGCAAAGGAATTTAAAATTAAAGAAAATGATCTCATGTTTGCGTGGTATAACAATGTTTTAAAAAGTACCGGATATATGCTTGTCATTGAATCTAAATAAAAATTTAGTATAAAGATAAGTTATGAACAAATCTTTAGTTATGTTCGGAATGGTTATCGGATCGACTATCGGTGGATATGTTCCCACTCTTTTTGGCGCGAGCGCTTTTTCGTTCGTTTCCGTTCTCGGCGGTTTTATCGGCGGCGTTCTCGGCATTTGGTTCACGTTTAGATTGGTACGGGAATGAAATGCACCAAAGTCGGATTTTGTCCGTAGTTTAATGATATAAGCCTGTTTTGAAACGACTTCTTGTTTTATCCTAGTCAAATGGAGAAAATCATCTATAATCACAAATTATTTTGGTCTCACAGGTCTTTGCGCTGGAGCGCGTTTATCGGCTTCTTATTTTTGATTTTCAGTTTATTTGTCAATTATTGGGCCAATATTTACGCGACTCTTCACGCCAGCCGAGCCGTAACCGATCTCTTCCTTAGCAATTTACCCGTGGTAAACGTGGACTTTTTATTTTTAGAAGGTTTTTCTCTGTTTTTGGCTTTTGTCGCTTTTCTTTTGCTTCGGGAGCCGAAAAAAATACCTTTTGTCGTGAAAAGCATCGCTATTTTCATTTTGATCAGATCAATTTTCATAACCTTGACTCATATTCACGCGCCCTATATCCATTCCTACGTCGATCCGAGCAAATTGCTTTTTGACATCACTTCCGGCGAAGATTTGTTTTTTTCTTCGCATACGGGATTGCCTTTTCTCATGGCCTTGATGTTTTGGGATAACAAGGCTTTAAGATGGTTTTTTATTGCCGCCGCTTTTGTTTTCGGGGCGGGAGTATTGTTGGGCCACCTCCATTATTCCATTGATGTTTTCGCCGCGCCTTTCATAACTTACGCCATTTTCCGCCTTGTGCAGAAATTTTTCCCGAAAGATTATAAGATATTTTTGGACGAAACGAGCGAGACCAAAACGAGTATTTGATTTTTTAAACGAATAAAAGTATAATTGAATTAAGTTCGCAATGATGGGGGAAAAATCGAAAAATGTTGACAATTATACTTAAATATTTATTCGCGGGAAGATACGCCGCTATTTTTATCGGCGCTTTTTTTGAGGGCCCGATAGTTATGACAGCGGTCGGATTTTTCATAAGATTGGGCTATTTCGAAGTCGTCCCAGCTTATTTTCTGCTTTTGTTCGGAGATTTGGTTGCCGATGTCGCCTGGTATTACGTCGGTTATTTCGGCGCTCATAAATTTATCCGAAGATTCGGAAAATATATCAACTTTAAAGAAGAGGCGAGCGAAAAAATAAAAAGCCTGTTCAGGAAGCATGAAACGAAAATAATATTCATTTCAAAAATTACCATGGGGTTCGGTTTCGCGCTCGTCACTTTGATAACCGCCGGCATGTCCCATGTACCCATAAAAAAATTCACGATTCTTAACTTTTTAGGCGGACTCATCTGGACGGCCATCGCTCTTTCCCTCGGTTATTTTCTTGGAAACGTTTATCTTCTCGTGGCGAAGGGTTCGCGCATCGGCTTTATCGTTTTCGCGTTCATACTTCTTGTCCTGGGACTTTACGGCTTTAGCAAATTTATGCGCGAAAACATCAAAAAATTATGATTTCAATCATTATTCCGACATTAAACGAAACCGGCGCCATAAGGAAAGCTCTCGACAACCTTAAGACGATGAAGGGCGCCGATTACGAAATTATCATTTCCGACGGCCGAAGCACGGACGATACGATTGAAATTGTCAAAGAATACACGGATAAAATCGTCGTTTACGAAGGCAAAGAACGGCAGACGATCGCGAACGGCCGCAATTTGGGCGCGCGAATCGCGAAAGGAGATTATCTCGTTTTTATCGATTCCGACGTCGTCATTCCCGAACCGGACGATTTTTTCAGAAAAGCTTTGGAAATTTTCAAAGCCGATCCCGAATTGGTTGGCATTACCACTTCGCTTTTTGTCTACAAAGAAGATGAAACGAAAATGGACGTAATTTTTTCCTGGATCGTCAACGCAACGCATTATTTGAACAATAACGTTTTTAAAACGGGGAGCGCGTCCGGGGAATTTCAGATGATAAAACGGGAAGCTTTTCAAAAGGCTGGCGGATTTAACGATACGCTTGTGACTTACGAAGACAATGACATGTTTGAAAGATTGGTGAAAATCGGAAAAACGAGAATGATCAAAGAATTGTTCGTCTTTCATTCGGGTAGGCGGGCGCATAAAATCGGATGGCCCAGGCTTATGAGTATCTGGATTTACAACGCCGCGTATTTCAAGTTATTTAAAAAAGCGGCGGCGCAAGAATGGAAACCGATACGATAAATTATTCTTAAATAAAACAAAATATAATTTATAATTTAGATTCTATTATGAAATTAAGTTTTGTCATTCCCGCTTATAACGAAGAAAAATATATCGGCCTATGTTTGGAATCCGTTTTGGCGGATGTGAAAAATTTAAAAAACGAACCAGGAAGAGAGGTTGAAATTATCGTCGTCAATAATGCCAGCACTGACAGAACCAAAGAGGTCGCTTCGTCTTATCCGTCCGTGATTGTCGTGGACGAGGCCAAGAAGGGTCTGACGCGGGCGAGACAAGCCGGCTATCTCGCAAGCACGGGAGACTTGATCGCCAATATCGACGCCGACACGGTTTTGCCTTTCGGCTGGACGGAAAAAGTTTTCGAAAAATTTTCGAAAAATGAAAAGCTGGTCGCTTTGAGCGGACCTTATATTTTTTATGATTTGTCAAAGATGGCCAATTATTTCGTTTTGATGTTTTATTTTATCGGCAGTTTTATTAACATATTCTATAAATTTTTTAGAATCGGATCTATGCTGCAGGGAGGAAATTACATAGTAAAAAAATCCGCTTTGGATAAAATCGGAGGGTTTAATACGGAAATCGATTTTTACGGAGAAGATACCGATATCGCGAGAAGAATTCATAAAGAAGGGAAAGTGGTATTTACTTTCAAACTGCCGATGTACACGACCGCGCGCAGATTGAAGGGAGAGGGATTTTTTACCATGTTTCTCCGCTACGGGATTAATTATCTTTGGACGACTTTTTTCAAAAAGCCTTTTACAAAAGAATCGATCGACATTCGTACTTAGCTTACATTTTGCCGAATTTTTATTTTTTCAAAAAAGAATGCACCAAGACGCGTTCTTTTTTCGTATATTTTAAATAGCGGTAAGTAAATTCAATATACTGCCAAAGTCGACAAAATCTCCTTAAGCTAAGCGGGGAGATTTTGTTTTTGTCCGCCGCCGGAACTATAGGGCTTGGATTGGACTTGAGTCCAGGCCGAAAACATGCTAGTGTTTTAGAAATGGAAGAGTTAAGAGACGAACAACTAGTATCGATGTATTTAGAAGGCGACGAAAAGTCGCTTGATATTTTGATTAAACGCTATCTTAAGCCTATTTATAATTTTTTGGCTCGAAACACGGGCAACAACAAAGAAGCGGAAGATTTGACCCAGGATGTATTTTTGAGAGTATGGAACAATTTGAAAAAATTCGATACGGAAAAAGTTTTTCGGACATGGATATATCAAATCGCGAGGAACGCCTCGATTGATTATTTGAGAAAAAAGAAGGCTTTGATTTTTTCCGATTTGGATACGGAAGATCGGCAATTTTCGGAAAGTTTGGCCGATGAAAGCGAACCGGTATCGGACCGATTAAACCGGGAAGAAGCGGGCATGGAATTGGCAGAAAATTTGCAAAAATTGTCGCTGGACGATCGGACGGTTTTATTGCTCCATTATAATGAGGATTTAACCTTCAGGGAAATCGCAGATGTTTTGAACGAACCCATGGATACTGTAAAAAGCCGCCACAGAAGAGCCTTGTTAAAATTAAAAAAATTTTTTAAAGAACAAAAATAAAAAAGCACCAAAATGCGCTTTTTTTCGTATAAATAAATATGACCGATAAATTAAAAATCGCCCAAGAAGGCGAATTAGAAGCTAAAATTAGAGAAATTTTTTCAAATTTGGATCGCTTGGAGCCGGGAGAGGAGCTGTATTCGTCCATAAAAAAAGCGATCATTCTGAAAAAGCGGATCATGGTTTCGGAATTCGTGGCTATGGGAAGCGGTTTTGTCGTCGTATTGTCTCTTGTCTTTTATTCCACGAAAACGGTGTTTGAAAAAATTTCGCAATCGGGAACGATTCAATTTTTTTCTTTGCTTTTTTCCGATTTTAAAGACGTGCTCGCAAACTGGAAGTCTTTCTCGCTTTATATTTTGGAATCGTTGCCAACTTCCGAAATCTTATTGTCTTTAACCGGTCTTTTTATTTTATTCCTTCTTTCCGGAATTATAATTAACTTCAGAGAAAACAATAAATTTTTATTAAATTAAAATATGTTGGAACAGATAAAAACAAAAGGTTTTATAAAATGGGGCCTCGTTGTCTTGGCCGGTCTGATTTTAATCGTCGGCTCTTTCAGTTTGGGTGTTTTCGTCGGCTTTAAGAAGGCCGGGTTTTCTTATTCCTGGGGAGAAAATTACGAGCATAATTTCGGCGGTCCGCGAAACGGATTTTTTCTTTTCAGACGCATGCCGGAAGGAGTGGGAGGCGATGATTTTATCAATGCCAACGGGACAGTCGGTTCAATTTTAAAAATAAATAACAATTCCGTTGTCATCAAAGGCAACGATAATGTCGAAAAAGTGATTAATATCGGAGCCAATACGGTTATCCGCAGACAGCGCGATACCATAAAAATCGCGGATTTAAAAATTAACGATCTTATCGTAGTAATCGGAAATCCGAACAATTCCGGCCAGATTGACGCCAAGTTTGTCAGGGTTTTCGAAAAATAGAATTTGTCGCCGAATGCGCTTTGAAGCAAAAAATCCGGAATTTGAAGACGGCATTCGCGGTCGATTCGATTATCAATCAATATGAATTTTATAAAAAAGAAGAAAAAAGCGGTTATCATTTCCGTAATTTTGATTTTAGGAGTTTCTTTTTACTTTTATAAAGCCAATGGCAGCGCGGCGCCCACTCGCTACATAGTGGGAACTCCGCAAACGCAAACTTTGGTAGTTTCCGTTTCCGGAAGCGGACAAGTGTCGGCTTCGAATCAAGTCGACATAAAGCCGAATATCACCGCCAACGTGGTTTCGATCCTGAAAAAACAAGGCGACAAAGTCAAGGCGGGAGACGTCATCGCCCAACTTGACGACGCGAATTTAAAAATTCAGGCCGACCAAGCGGAAAACAGCGTCGAGATCGCTAAAGACAATCTTAATTTGAAACTGGCGGGTCCGACAAAGGAGAACATCGCCGTTTCCCAGAAATCGGTCGATTCCGCTCAAGTCGCTTACAATACTTCTCTTACCAATTTGCAAAACGCGAAAGATTCCGCAAATGAAAATTTGCAAAAAGCCCAGCTCGGTCTTTCCAACGCGCAGGTGTCGCTCGATAACGCCCAACAACAATACGACAGCGCTTTGGCTTCGCAAGACACGTCCTCCACTTCGAGTTCGCAAACACTGACAAACGCTTATGATAACGCCAAGTCGACCATCAATTCGGCCATGTTGAATTTCCAACCTTCTTTGCAGTTGGGAGAAGATATTTTGGGAAGCGACGGTTTAAGCTCAAAATATACTTTCGGGGTATCGAACCAAGTTGTGAGCGACGCGCAAAATTCTTATTACGCCGCCAAGAACAGTTATAATAATTTTATCAACAAATACAATTCCGTTTCGCAAAACTGGAATCCGTCCGATGAAGACGCGCTTTTGACACAAACGATAGATACGGCCAATGACTTAAAAGCATTGGAACAAAACCTTTATAATTTGCTGGCAAATGTGGTTGCGACCGCCGAAGTTCCGCAAACAACGATCGATACGGAGAAACAATCTGTTTCTGGCGAAGAAACTTCTTTACTCTCGAGCATTTCGAGCGTCCAGACTTCAATTCAGACCATCAATAACGACCAGCTTGGAATAACCACTTCCGGAAATTCTTCATCTTCAAGCGTTGACAGTGCCAAGGCCTCTTTGGACACGGCCCAAAATAATTTTTCTTTGGCCGATAACGCTTTGGCTCAAGCAAAACTAAGCAACGAACAATCGATTAATACGGCGCAAGCCGATGTCAATTCCAAAAAAATTGCTCTTGGAACCGCGCAAGCCCAATACAATTTGGAGGTGGCCAAGCCCCGTCCGGTCGACATCGCGGCCCTAGAAGCGCAAGTGCAGCAAGCGGAGAACAGTTATGAGGTGGCGTTGCAAAATCTTAAAGACGCGCAAATCGTTTCTCCGATTGGCGGAACGGTCGCTCAAGTCGATCTTAATGTCGGCGATTCCGCTTCGCCTTCGACCGCAGTGGCCACGGTTGTCACTCCGGAGCAAATAGCAGACGTTTCTTTGAATGAAGTCGATGCCGCCAAGGTCAAGTCCGGCCAACAAGCAACTTTGACTTTTAACGCCATCGACGGTTTAAGCATCTCCGGCGTAGTTACGGAAGTCGATACGATCGGCACGGTAACGCAAGGAGTTGTCGATTACAACGCGAAAATAGCTTTTGACACGCAGAACAACCAAATTAAACCGGGGATGAGCGCGACGGCGTCGATTATCGTCAATGAAAAACAGAATGTTTTGACCGTTCCCAATTCAGCCGTAAAATCGGACGGCAATAACGGCAATTACGTCGAAGTCTTAACCGGTATCGATCCGAATCAGACTAACGCCGCGAACGGCGTGACCGCAAAAAATCCGCCGGAACAGGTGCCCGTGACCATAGGATTGCAGAATGATACCGATACGGAAATTGTCCAAGGCTTGCAACCTACCGACGAAGTGGTGTCAAGAACCGTAACCTCCGGAGCAACCCAAACTTCAACCCAAAGCGGCTCGAGATCGTTCGGTGGTGGTGGCGGCGGCAGAATTTTTATGATGGGACACGGAGGGTAATTTTTTATGATTGAATTAAGAAACATAAATAAAATCTACATCAGCGACGACGTTGAAACACAGGTGTTAAAAAACATTTCTTTCAAAATAGATAAGGGCGAGTTTGTGGCCATCACCGGTCCGTCGGGATCGGGGAAGTCAACCATAATGCATATCATCGGCGCCCTTGATTCGCCGACAAACGGAGAGTATTTTTTGGACGGGAACGATGTTTCCAAACTTTCCGACGATGAACTTGCCGATATCCGAAGAAATAAAATCGGGTTTGTTTTTCAGGCGTTTAATCTGCTGCCGAGGGCCACAGTTTTGCGCAATGTTACGCTTCCGCTTGTTTACGCGGAGACCGTGCCTGAAAAAAGAACGGAGATGGCGAAGAAAGCTTTGCTCGCGGCCGGTTTGGACGAAAATCGCTGGTATCATTTTTCCAATCAGCTTTCCGGAGGGCAAATGCAAAGAGTGGCGATCGCCCGCGCTTTAGTAAACAATCCTTCGATTATTCTCGCCGACGAACCGACCGGCAATCTTGATACGAAAACGGGCGAGATCGTTTTGGACACTTTCCAGAAACTTAACAGGGAAGAAGGTCATACCATTATCTTAATAACCCACGAATACGAGGTCGCGAAACGAGCGAATCGAATAATATCAATTCGGGACGGGATGATTGTTGAGGATAGAAATAATTTCTAAATCCTGATATCTAATTTCTAAAAAATTTCAAAGTTCAAAATTAAAAACTCAAAACGTTCTGATATTTCGATTTTTAATTTGGAATTTGTTTGGGATTTAAGATTTAGAGATTAGAAATTTATTTTGTTATGTTAATTTCCGATTTAATTTTTGAAACTTATTTGGCTGTAACGGCCAACAAGGCGAGATCCGTTCTTACCATCCTTGGTATCGTTATCGGCATCGGATCGGTTATTTCCATGATTTCCGTGGGCCAAGGTGCGCAAAGTTCGATCCAGTCGAGCATCCAATCGATCGGATCCAATTTAATTTTAGTTATGCCCGGAGCTCAGCACGAAGTGGGGCCCGGCGCGAGTTTGGGCAGAGGATCGGCCGAAACCTTAACCCTTGACGACGCCGACGCCATCCAAAAAGAGATAAGCGGAGTGAGCGCGGTGGCCCCGGAAAATTCGCGCCGTTATCAGGTAACGGCAAAGGGGCAAAATACGAATACCCAGATCGTCGGCACGGTTCCGGCTTATACTTCCGTTCGCAATTTGGACATCGATGAAGGTTCTTTTATAACGGACGAGGAAGTAAAAAGCACGGCCAGAGTGGCGGTAATAGCGCCGACCACCTCGAGCGATCTTTTCGGAGACGGAGTCGATCCGATAGGGAAAGACATTCAAATCAAACAAGTCGATTTCAAGATCATTGGTTTGACCAAATCCAAAGGCGGAACCGGATTCGGCAACCAAGACGATATGATTTTTATTCCGATTTCGACCGCGCAAAGATATTTGTCCGGAGACAACTACATTACCACCATCAGCGTTCAGGCGCAAGATCAATCGTCTCTGTCTTCCGTTCAACAGCAAATCACGGATTTGCTCCTGACCAGACATAAGATTTCCAATCCGCAAAACGCCGATTTTTCCACCTTGAACCAGGCCGATATCGTCCAAACCGCTTCGTCGGTGACCGGCACTTTCACGATTCTTTTGGCCGCAATCGCCGGAATCTCTTTGGTTGTCGGCGGAATTGGCATAATGAACATGATGCTTACGACCGTTACGGAAAGAACGAAAGAAATCGGCTTGCGCAAGGCGATCGGGGCGAAAGCGGCCGATATCAATTTGCAGTTTTTAATGGAAGCGACCATGCTTACTTTTTTCGGCGGTGTCATCGGCGTCATTTTGGGATGGATAATATCGTTGGCGATAAGCAAATTCGCCGGTATCGCCACGACCGTTTCTCTGTTTTCCATAATTTTGGCGTTCGGCGTTTCGGCCACGATCGGGATTGTTTTCGGCTATTACCCGGCAAGAAGGGCTTCCAAATTGAATCCGATAGAAGCGTTGCGCTACGAATAGTTTTCAGATAACGCACGTAGGCTATTTTAAAAGAAATTTATAGAAATTAATTGTTTTTTACATTTTAAATAAGCAAAGACAAGAAGAGCAAGAAGATAAATAAGAGCAGAAAAATAATTTTATTATCTGCCTTCTTAATTCTTGTTTGTCTTATTTATTATTTTTATTACATCTATGCAAAAATCAATTTTGACAACCTTAATCTTGGTTTTAATCGCCGGCGGGGTCGGATTTTACGGAGGAATGCAATACGGTCAAAGTAAATCTTCCCAGAGCGGTTCGCAAAACTTCGCCAGATCCGGAGGAAATAGCGGCGGATTCATTGCCAGAAACGGAGGCGCAAGAAGAACTGGCGCCGGTGGCAATTTTATCAGCGGCGATATCCTTAAAAAGGATAACGGCAGCATTGTCATCCAAGATCAAAACGGCGGATCGAAAATTGTGCTTTTATCCGGTTCGACAACTATAGGCAAAATGGCGACCGGAACGGCGGACGACCTTGTTCCGGGTGAACGGGTTATGGTCGCGGGAAGCGCCAATCAGGACGGAAGCATAACCGCTCAGACAATCCAAATCAGACCGGAAAACCCGAACGGAAACGGCAACCAAAGCGGTCAGGGAGCGGGAGGAGCGCAGCAAGGACAATAAAATTATACAAAAAAATTAATACGAGGACTGTCATTCGGCAGACCCTTAAAATAAAAAAATATGGATTCACAAATGAATTCACAAAAAGAAAATTTAGAGCAAGACGAGAAAAAGCGTTCTCGTTGTTGTTCGGGTTGGCACGGCCATTTTTGGCTGAAAATCATCGGCTTAGCGGCAATTTTAATCATTATCGCGGCTTTTGTATCTTTATTCGCGAGAGTTCATAGGTTCGGCAAATTTGAACGCGAAGGCGGGCCGGGATACCCGATGATCGAAAATTACGGCTACAAAACAGTAAAGCCGGTAATGTTTGGAAGATTGGGCTTGAATCGGGAAAACGGTAAAAATTCTTCGCAGATTTTCGGCAAAATAACAAAAATCGAAGGGAACAAAATAACCGTTTCTGACAATGGTGGAAAAGACCAAGCGATTTTTTCTCAGTCAAACACCAATATTATCGCTTCCGGCACGGAAATAAGCATACAAGACTTGAAACCGGGCCAAAACATAAACGCTTTGGGAACTTTGAACAAGGACAACACTTTGGCGGCTCAAATAATCCAAGTGGAATAAAAAACGGGTTTCGATTGAAAACGCTCCCTTCGGGGAGCGTTTTGCGTTGTTGCGGGAATTGAAAGTATGATAAAATAAAATGGCAAGCATAAAATACAACTAAAATGCGGATCAAACGACCACGCTTTTAATGAAATGAAAATAAGCGCAGGAACATTAATCTATCGAAGACGCGGCAATAAAATCGAAGTTCTGCTCGTTCACCCGGGCGGTCCCTTTTGGGCGGAAAAAGACAAAGGCGCGTGGAGCATACCCAAAGGCGAAATTGAAGAAGGGGAGGACTTGCTTCAAGCGGCGATCCGAGAGACAAAAGAAGAGTTAGGCTTTGAAGCGGAGGGCGAATTTGAGGCATTGGGTTCGGTAAAATTAAAAAGCGGTAAAATCATCCATGCCTGGGTTCATGAAGGCGATTATGATCTGAAGAATTTTCACAGCAATACGTTTAAAATGGAATGGCCGCCGAAATCGGGGAAATTTATGAACGTTCCCGAAAACGATAAGGCGGAATATTTCGATCTCGAAATCGCGAAAGAGAAAATAAACCCGGCGCAAGTTGAGTTCTTGGAAAAATTAAATACGATTTTGTCGGGTAATGATCCTCTTTAAATTGTAACAAACACTCTTTTTTTTCAGTATTATATTGTATGAGAAAGGGTGTTTTTTTAATTTTATTTTTATTGAATGTAAGCGGAGCTTATGCGCAGATGAGCCCGAGCGATTTGGAAGCGCGTTGCGAAAGCGATGCCGCGACCTCAAGGGATAATTCGCTTACGGCCGCGCAAAACGATTATTATGCGAATTTATTTATCGCGGCCCAGAACAGGCAAAACGCCATGCTCGATTTTTTAAGCCAACCCAATATTTCCCCTCAATCTTTGCAAAGCAATCTTTTTGAAATCAACAATAATTACAACAACAATGTCATTGTCGTCCAAAGGCGATACCGGGAAACCGTTAACGCCGTCTGGACGAATTATTATATTACTTTGAGAAATTGCCAAACCAGAAGTTATCCGACAACGCAATGAAAACAAATTAAATCCCGCGATTCTTTCGCAAATACGCAAACACGATAAAACGGCCGTTTGCGGGAACGCATAATCTGGAAAGGAGGCGAAATATGCCAGGATTTATAATCAATATCGAAGACAAATCCTTAAAGAACGATTTTTTCCGCGAAGTTTTGTTTACAACCCCGAAATCCCAGCTTGTGGTTATGAGTTTGAGGCCGGGAGAAGAAATCGGAACGGAAGCGCATGAAAAATCCGATCAGTTTATTCGCGTTGAAGCGGGCGAAGGCAAGGCCGTTTTGAACGGCCAAACATCGAACATAGAAGACGGAAGCGCCATCGTCATTCCCGCCGGCACGGAGCATAACATTATCAACACCTCGGGAGAAAGTATGAAACTTTATACTCTTTACACTCCGCCTCAGCATCCGGACGGCACGATTCATAAAACAAAAGCGGAAGCGGAGAAAGAGGGATGATTATGAATCCCGTTAGAAGCCGCGATCGCTTCAACGGGAATAATACAAAATGTGGAAAATTTTATTTAAATAAAATAATGGGCAGATTATTATAAATTATTGATCGTGATCTGCTTCTAATGGGATGAAGATTGAAAAAAAATTGCCACAATTCGAAAATGAAATCGCCTTAATCGTGGCGACGGGAGAACAAACGGCGAAATTTTATCTGGCCGGTCGGGGCGCGATAAACGAGTTGGAAGTTTTTTTCGAGCCCAATCCCGAATATACGGATCGTGAGGGTTTTTTTGAAAAGCGCATGAGAAAAGATTACGGTTCCGGTTCTGTTTATGAACCCAAAAAAGAATATGTGCAAAATAAATTTTTGCGCGGTCTGTTGACGGAATTGAAAAATGCCCGTGAAAAATGGAAATTCGAGGCTATTTATTTCTTTTTCCCCGATTTCGTATCCAAAGAAATTTTATCCGCCCTGCCCGATGAATTTTTAAAAATGGTTCGTTTAAAAATAACCGGCAATTTTTTTCGAGAGCATCCCTTTAAATTGTTGCGAATGATTCAAAGAGAAATGAAAATCGGGGAAAACGAAGCGTTAAAAAAGGAGGCAAGAAGACTGCTAAAAGCAACTGACGATAAAGAACTAAGAAAATAATTTAATCTCAAAACGCGAATGTCAAAACTCAAAATTGCAACTCAAAACTAAAAATTATAAAAAGTTTTAAGTTTTTAGTTATGATTTTGCGTTTTTGAGTTTTAAGATTTGAGATTTTGGCCCGAAGAAGGTGTTTATCTCCCGTTAAAAAACTGCTATAATATATAAAAGTAAGCAGGTTTTAATTTTTATCACATGCCTAAAAAAATTTTAGAAGAAATCGTGGAAATTCCCGCCATAACCCTGGAGAAAGGGGTTGAAATTTCCGAAAAAGTCGAAAAGACGGTGGTTAACAAAAAGCCGTTTAAAATCGCCGAAGAATATTGGGAAACGCTCGGTCCGGGTTTGACGACAGGAGCGGCCGACGATGATCCCTCCGGAATCGCGACTTATTCCCAGACAGGCGCTCAATACGGATTTCAGCTTCTGTGGCTGGCGGCGTTTACTTTTCCTTTGATGGCTATCGTTCAGGAAATGTGCGCCCGGATCGGAATAGTAACCGGAAGAGGGCTGGCCGCCAACATAAAGCGCTATTTCCCCAAATGGTCTCTTTATACGGTCGCCTCTTTGCTGTTTTTTGCGAACACTTTTAATTTGGGAGCCGATCTCGGAGTCATGGCCAGGGCGACGGAACTGATTTTCCCCAAATTGGGTTTTGTTTTTACCGTTATCGGCTTCGCTTTATTGAGCCTGCTTTTGCAGATCTTTACGACTTACGCCCGCTACGCGAAATATCTTAAATATCTCGCCCTTGTTCTTTTTTCTTACGTTTTTTCCGCCATCAGTTTGCATTTGAATTGGGGCGAGGTTTTAAGGCACGGCCTTATTCCTTCTTTAAAATTTTCAAAAGAACAGATATTTTTAGTTTGCGCCATTTTAGGCACGACAATTTCGCCTTATCTTTTTTTCTGGCAAACTTCGCAGGAAGTCGAGGAAGAAATTTTGCAAGGGAGAAAAACCGTAAAAATGCGCCGCGAAAAAACTTCGAAAAAAGAAGTGAAAAAAATGAGGACGGACGTATGGTCGGGAATGTTTGTTTCCAATATAGCCATGTTTTTTATCATTACCGCGTCCGCCGGCGCCTTGTTCGCTCACGGCATTACCAATATTTCCACCGCCGAGCAAGCGGCTTTGGCCTTAAAACCGTTTGCCGGCGAACTGGCCTATCTTTTGTTCACGATCGGAATAGTCGGAGTCGGCATGCTCTCGATTCCGACCCTGGCCGGTTCCGCTTCTTACGCCTTGTCGGAAAGCTTCGGATGGAAGTGCGGGCTTTATAAAAAACTGAAAGGAGCTTATGATTTTTACGGAGTAATCATCATAGCCATGCTGGTCGGCCTCGCCATAAATTTTATTCATCTCGATCCGATCAAGGCTTTGATTTACTCGGCGGTCGCGAACGGAATTATCGCCCCGGTAGTCTTATTTTTTATCATTAAAATAAGCAGCAATAAAAAAATAATGGGAAAGCATGCGAGCGGTCCGGTGACAAAAAGTTTGGGTTGGCTCATCACGGGAATAATGGCGGCGGCCGGAATCGCGGCGATTGCGGGATTGATTTTTTAGCTCGTTTATCATTTACTTCGGCTTCTTTTTATGCTATACTTTATTTTCGAGTAATGTTTGTAAAGAAAAGAACGGGGAAATTAAAAACCGAACGATGTAAAATGAACTTAATATTAACGTTCAATATTAACGAACAGGGTTTTAAATTATTTTTATAAATTTTACACTGTAATTTTCCATTTTTTTAATTTTGTAATTTTGCATTTTTATGATTGATGTAAAAAAATTAACAAAAAAATTCGACAACTTTACTGCGGTGGACGATATTTCTTTTTCCGTCGATAAAGGAACCATTTTCGCGTTTTTGGGACCTAACGGAGCGGGAAAGTCCACGACGATTAAAATGCTTACCACTCTTTTGAACCCGACGAGCGGGGAAATCAAACTTGACGGCAAAGATCCGGTTAAAGAAAAGAATGAAGTAAGAAAAGTTTTCGGCATCGTTTTTCAAGATCCCAGCCTCGACGACGAACTTACCGCTTATGAAAACATGGAATTCCACGGGGCGCTTTACGGCATCCGCAAGGCCGAACGCACGCAAAAAATCGAAGAGATTTTAAAATACGTCGAGCTTTGGAATCGAAAAGACGAATTGGTCAAACATTATTCCGGCGGCATGAAAAGAAGACTGGAAATCGCGCGCGGCTTGCTTCATCATCCGAAGATTTTGTTTTTGGACGAACCCACTCTCGGACTCGATCCGCAGACAAGAAATCATATTTGGGAATACATAAAAAGCCTGAACGAAAAGGAACGCATTACGGTTTTTTTCACTACCCATTACATGGAAGAAGCCGAGCAGATGGCCCGGAAAATCGCCGTAATCGATCACGGAAAAATTATCGCCCAAGGCACGGCGGAAGATTTAAAAAAACAGACAAACACGGCTTCTCTCGAAAAAGCTTTTCTTGAATTGACCGGAAAAGAAATCAGAAAAGAAGAAGCTAGCACCGCGGAAAGCATGCGCATGAGAAGGAGGATGTTTAGAAGATGAATTAAAATATCTAAAATTATAATTTCTAATTTCTAATATTTTACCGCCCGATTTTAAATAAATTAGGAATTATAATTTAGACATTAGAAATTTTATTTATGGCTATCTACATTCTTTGGTTAAGACAAATAAAAAGATATTACCGATCCAAATCGAGAATTATTGGTTCGTTGGGGCAACCTCTTTTATTTCTTCTCGCTTTCGGTTTCGGTTTCGGTCCGATTTTTCAACGGGCGGGGGGAGGAAACTATATCCAATTTCTCGCTCCGGGCATAATCGCGATGAGCATTTTATTTTTAGCCATTTTTTCCGGAATCGAAATTATTTGGGATAAGCAATTCGGATTTTTAAAAGAAACTTTGGTCGCGCCGATTTCGCGCTTGGAAATCATGATCGGTCGAACCCTGGGAGGAGCAACGGTCGCCACCGCCCAGGGGATAATCGTTTTGTTTATCGCCTACATAGCCGGATTTCGTTTGTCCGGTTGGGCCATGTTTCCTTTTGCTTTAATATTCATGGCTTTGATTTCTTTATTATTCACGGCTTTCGGAACGGCTATCGCTTCGGTTCTCGATGACATGCACGGTTTTCAATTGATTATGAATTTTTTGGTCATGCCTCTGTTCTTTTTGTCGGGAGCGCTTTTCCCGCTGGCGGGGTTGCCCAAAACTTTGGTCATCATCGCGGAAATCGATCCGCTTTCTTACGGAGTGGACGGACTCCGCCATACTTTGATTAATGCTTCGCATTTCGGTTTGCCCGTGGATTTGGGAATTTTAAGCGCGCTTACCTTTTTACTTTTGATTCTCGGCAGTTATTTATTTTCTAAAATTCAGATATGATTTTCGGGATCGTCATTTTCTTGCTTTTCGGCTTGATTATCCTTTTTGGAGCGCACTTTTTTCTTTATTTTTCCATAGTGCGCTTTTTTTCGATAACAAACCAGACCGCGAAAAATTCCATTCTCGCCGTTATAATTTTTCTCGCCGTCAGCTTTTTTCTTTCTTCGGCGATCGCGCATTGGCGCGATAATTTTTTGACAAGGGCTTATTATTTTTTTTCGGCCGCCTGGCTCGGCGTCTTCGTCAATCTTATTTTAGCCGTTGTTTTAGGGTGGATTTTAATTTGGCTCGCCGGCATTTCCGGAGTCAATTTAAACAAAGCCGCGCTCGGCGCCATTCTTTTTTTTCTCGCCTTGGTTTATTCGGGTTACGGAATTTGGAACGCGTTTCATCCGCGAGTAAAAAATATCGAAATCGATATTCCCGGCTTGCCGATTCAATGGAAGGATAAAAAAATCGTCCAAATTTCCGACGTGCATTTGGGACATATCAACCGCGCCGATTTCCTCGCGGGAGTTGTCAATCAAATAAACAAACAAAAACCGGATTTGGTCGTAATCACCGGAGACCTCTTCGACGGCATGGACGGCGACCTTTCTTCCCTGATCGGTCCGCTCGCCGATTTGAATCCGCCTTCGGGCGTTTATTTCGTAACGGGTAATCATGAAACTTATTTGGGCGTGCAAAAAGTTTTTTCCGTTTTGGACAAGACAAAAGTTAAAATTCTTAACGATCAAAAACAGGATGTCAACGGCATAGAATTGATCGGGGTCGGTTATCCGGAAAGAGGGCAATCAAAAGATTTGGGAGCGATTTTGCAAAAATTGGGAGTTCCGGGAGACGGTAAGATAAACATTCTTCTTTATCATACGCCCGCCGGATTCGAAGAAGCGCGACAAAACGGAATAAGTTTGCAATTATCCGGGCATACGCACAAAGGGCAAATCTTCCCGTTCAATTTTATAACTTACTTTGTTTATCGCGGCCATGATTACGGTTTGTTTCACGAGGGAAATTATTATTTGTACACAACCAACGGGACGGGAACGTGGGGGCCGCCGATGCGAACGGGAAATGTGCCGGAAATAGTGGCGATTACTCTAAAATAAAAGCAATTTTTAGTGCACAAATTATAAACAAAAAATATCCGCGAGGGGGCTTTACAAAATTTTTATTGTGTGATAAGCTCGGTTTACACTTGATTTGATTAAACAAAAAAGTGGAAAAAAGTTAATTAATAGGAGCTTTGATCCGTGATGAAAGAACACTGGTCGCCGGCCAATCTATCACGGGGAGCCAATGGCGAAACCGACTATTAATT
Source organism: bacterium (assembly GCA_021788015.1). Taxonomy (GTDB): domain Bacteria; phylum Patescibacteriota; class Patescibacteriia; order Patescibacteriales; family JAKAJF01; genus JAJYLD01. Next base: position 30,479 of record JAJYLD010000001.1, read on the forward strand.
AATGTGTCTGATTTTTCGGATGCATTAATGAGTGGCCGGTTTTTTTCTTTTAAAATTAAATTAAATTCGTTTAATAGGAGCTAAGACCCGTGGTAAAAATTTCCTTGGTCGCCAGGATATCACGGTAGCCAATGGCGAAACCGACTATTAATTACATTTTGATTGCGCAAAATGGAAATGTAATTCGTGGTCGGTTTTTTATTTGAAGTTGGCTAAATCAGTAAAGAATTTTATGCGCGAAAATTTTCATGACAATTACAAACAAGAATTGAGAAAATTTATTTAAAGAAAAGGCGAAGGGAAAAATGGCTAAAGAAAAAAAGCCTAGCCGATTATATCGACGGAAATTCCGGATATAATGCGAAAATTAAGAGAAAGTTTGGAATACGCGAGAAAGAATAAATAATTTTATGCCCCTAAATACTTATCAGCAAAAGCGCGATTTTAAAAAGTCTCCGGAACCGAAAGGAGAACTGAAGGGGAGCAAAGGAAATTATTTGCAGTTTGTAATTCATAAGCATGACGCTTCCCATCCGCATTACGATTTAAGACTCGAGGGAGGAGGAGTCTTAAAAAGTTGGGCGATTCCGAAAGAACCGGATTTGGATGCCGGTAAAAAAATTTTGGCGATAATGGTCGAGGATCATCCGTTCGATTACAAAAATTTCGAGGGCGTAATTCCGGAAGGAAATTACGGGGCGGGAACGGTAATGATTTGGGATAGCGGCGTTTATTACGCCATCGGAGCGTCAAACCGGGAAGAAAGCGAGAGAGAGATTTTGGATGGATTAAAAAAGGGGGAAATCGGTTTCGTCTTGGAGGGAAAAAAATTAAGAGGAGGGTTCTCGTTGGTAAAATTTAAAAAAGGGAAAGACAACAGCTGGCTATTGATTAAAAAAAACGATCAGTTCGCAAACAAGGAAATTAAAGGCAAGGACATTTCAGTAAAAACCGGAAGAATGATGGAGGAAATAGCGGAGAATAAAAAAATAAAAAAGTTTGCGGGAAGATATTTGGAAATACATATTAAAGGGGCTCCTAGAGCTAAACTGCCGGAAATATATAAACCGATGCTGGCCCATTTAGTGAAGGAGCCTTTTAATAGAAAAAATTGGTTGTTTGAAATAAAATACGACGGTTACAGGGCGATAGCGCGAATAGACGACGCCAGCGCGGAAATTTTTTCACGAAACGGCTTGAGTTTCAACGGTCGTTTTTCGTCGATAGCGGAATCTTTAAAGCATGTTCCTTATAAAGTCATTTTGGACGGAGAAATAGTCGTTACCGACAAACAAGGAAAATCCGATTTCGGCCTTTTGCAAAATTATATAAAGACCGGCGACGGTTATCCGGTTTATTGCGTTTTCGACATTTTGCATTTTCAGGATTACGATTTAAAAAATTTGCCGCTCGCGAAAAGAAAAGAGATTTTAAAAGAAATTTTGCCGGAACTTCCGAATGTAAAATATGTAAGCCATATTGAAGAAAGGGGAGAAGCTTTGTTTAAAATGACGGCCGAACGGGGAATCGAAGGCATAATCGCCAAAGACGAAGAAAGCGTTTACGAACCGGGTCAAAGAAGCGTCCATTGGCTGAAAATTAAAAAAATGAACCGGCAGGAGGCGGTTATCGGCGGCTTTACGGAACCGCGAGGCGAAAGAAGGGGAATCGGGGCTTTGGTTTTGGGAGTGTATGAAGACGACGATCTTGTTTACATCGGCCATACCGGCGGGGCTTTTGCCGGAGAAAAACTCGCGGAGATGAGAAAAAGATTGAAGCCGTTAATCAAAAAAATTTCTCCGTTTAAGAAAGAACCGAAAACAAACGGAAAAGTCCATTGGGTTGAGCCGAAATTGGTTTGCGAAGCGAAATTTTCGAACTGGACAAAAGATGGCTATATGCGCCAGCCGATTTTTCTCGGACTCAGGGAGGATAAAAATCCACGCGAAATCAAAAGAGAAAAGGCGGAAGACGCGAAACTAATCGCCAAGGAGAGTAAGGGCGCGATTAAACATAAATTAAAAACGGCGGATAATTCGGAATTTAAAAATTTGGATAAAATTTTTTGGCCGAAAGAAGGTTACACTAAAGGAGACTTGTTGGACTATTATGAAAAAATCGCGCCGATAATTTTACCTTATTTGAAAGACAGGCCGGAATCGTTGCATCGTTTTCCTGACGGGGTAGAAGGGAAAAATTTTTTTCAGAAAAACATGGAAAAAATTCCGGGCGGGACGGAAACTAAAACGATTTATTCCGAAACGCAGGACAGGGAAATCAATTATATTTTATGCCAAGACAGGGAAACGCTTCTGTACCTTGTCAATTTGGGATGCATCGAATTAAATCCATGGAATTCAAGAATAAAAAGCTTGGACAATCCCGATTATATCGTTTTCGATATCGATCCGGGGGAAGCGCCTTTTCGGAAAGCGGTTCAAACGGCCTTGGTAACGCATGCGGTTTTGGGAGAGACGGGAGTAAAAAATTTTTGCAAGACATCCGGAGCGACGGGATTGCACGTTTTTGTTCCCTTGGGAGGAAATTACAGTTATGAACAGGCGCGTGAATTCGTAAAACTGATAAATATCATTGTAAATGGCCGTCTGCCGAAAATAACGACCCTGGAGCGAAGCCCTGGCGAAAGGGACTCAAGAATTTATTTGGATTATTTGCAAAATCGAAAAGGGCAAACAACGGCTTCGGCTTACTCGGTCAGTCCTTTGCCCGGGGCCCCGGTTTCGACTCCTTTGAGATGGGAAGAAGTAAATTTTGATTTGAATCCGAAAAGTTTTAACATAAAAAATATTTTTGAAAGAATAAAAAAGATCGGAGATGTCTGGGAAGGAGTTCTCGGGGAAGGGATCGACATGGAAAAGGCTTTGCATAAATTGGAGCGATTTTTGGAAATTAAGAAGGGGGGTGGCTCATAATGAACGAAAATAGAAAAAAATCGGAAAAAAATAAAAATGAAGCCATGGATAGAATTTTGGAATGGGGAGAAATGGCGAAGGGCAAAACTTCGCAAATTAAAGAAAAGGCGAAAACCAAAGCGCGGGAATGGCGCGAAAAGAGCAAACGGCGAATCGATAAAATTAAAAAAGAAGGAAGGTGGTAAAGAAGGGCGCGCTACGGAAGAAAAACTCGGGGAACGGTCAAAGAAGAAATGCGCAAAATGAAAAAGAGTCGGTTAAAGACGGGAAAATCGAGAAAGAAAGCGACCGATCCCAAGCGGGTGAATCGCCATCTAAGCCTGAAAAAGGGGCGCGCAAGTCCCGCCGCGACGATCAAAAAAGAAGAAAAATTAAAAATATAAATAGTGGAGACTGGGAGGAGGTCTTCACCCGTTAGAGATTCGATTTCGAAAATTTTTAATGGTTTATAATGAAGAAATTGAAATTACATACATTTCTAACGGGAGTCCACAAAAAACAAAAATATGAATTCCGTTGAATGCGCCCGCAGATTAAAAAGATTTAACGCGGTCATAAATAAAAATTTGAAAAAACAAAAAACATCCGGGGCGAAGGGAGGTGAACGGAGATGAGCATCATTATAATGATAATCATCGGCTTAATCGCGGGCTGGGTCGCAAGCGCGATTATGAAAAGCAGAGGATTGGGTACGGGCGGAGACATTATAGCTGGAATTATCGGAGCGCTTTTGGGAGGCTATCTTTTGGGATTGATCGGTTTTAGAAACGATACGATTATCGGGGCGGTTGTCACATCCGTAATCGGAGCCGTTATTTTCCTTTTTATCATCAGTTTGATAAAAAAGAGCCCGAGCACTTAATATGAGAAAAAAAATAACGACCATTCTGGCACTGGCAGTAATTGTAATTATCGCTCTTTTCGCGCTCGGCATTTCGGCGGGAGAAAAAAAAGAGGTTGCCGTAAACGACGCAAACAATCGGCAAGTTGCCGCGCAGGAAAGAAAAATGGAATTTTCGATTGCGGAACACGATCATTCGGGCGAAAAAGGCGCGGCTATTTTTACCGATATCGGAAACGGGCAAACGAAAGTCGAGTTGGATATGACGGGCGGTCCCAAAAATACGGATCAGCCGGCCCATATCCATTCCGGATCTTGCGATTCGCTCGGCGGGATTGTTTATACTTTGAATTACGTCAGGAACGGCTATTCGGAAACGATTTTGGATATTTCATTAGACCAGCTTTTGGACGAGCCCTTGGCGATAAACATACATAAGTCGTCGAAAGATCTTCAGAATTATCTTTCGTGCGGAGATATAAAAAATAAATAAATTTTATGTTTAAAGAATATTTCGAATTTGGGTGTAAGGATTTGGGAATCGATTGCGACTTTTTAATCCAATCGAGTTCGAAAGATGAGTTAATGGAAATCGCTCTCGACCATTTTGCAAAAATACACGGCAAGAAAGAAATACAAGACGGAGAAAAAAATGAAATGCACGAAGCGATAAGGACTATAACGGTCATTTAGTTCATTTTAACATACGATCGCGAAATGGCGGCGCATATTTGTCGTTTCACGGTTGAAAAAAAGAAAAATTTTCACTACCCATGCCGGATTCACAGATGAATTTTTGGGAAGAAACGCTCGGAAGAAGCTTGCCGCCGAAACAAATTTTCGGCGGCAAGCTTAAAGAGCAAAATCGTATTAATGACAAAAAACTCCGGCGGGGACCGGAGTTTTTTGAGGACGTAATGATTTCAAAAAAAGAAAAAATACATATCGGAACGTCGGGGTGGGTTTATCGCCATTGGCGGGGAGTTTTTTATCCCGAGGACTTGCCCGACAAAAAAAAATTAAAATTTTTTTCCGAACATTTTAAAACCGCGGAAGTAAATTATTCTTTTTACCGTTTGCCCGCCTTAAAAGTTTTTGAAAATTGGCGCGAACAAACGCCGGACGATTTCATATTCGCGGTGAAAGCGAGCCGTTTCATAACTCATGTAAAGCGTTTGCGCGATGTCGGGGGAGCGTGGACGGAATTTTTAAGGCGGGCAAAGGGTTTAAAAGAAAAAACGGGACCGTTGCTTTTGCAATTTTCTCCGAATTTTAAATTTAACGACGCGAATTTGCGAAGAATCGAAACGTTTCTCGAAGAATCAAAAAGCATTGAGAAAAAGTTATTTGGCAAAAAATTGAAATTGGCGTTTGAATTTCGCGATGCGAGCTGGGTTAACGAAAAAATTTTTGAAGTTTTAAAAAAACATCAAGCCGCCTGGGTCATCGCCGATTCGGGGGCATACCCTAAAACAGAAGCGGTTACCGCGCGATTTGTTTATGTTCGGATGCACGGACCGGCGGGTTTGTTCGGCTCCGGTTACCCCGAAAATGAAATAAAGAGTTTGGCCGAAAGAATTAAAACATGGACAAAAAACAATTTGGAGGTTTATGTGTATTTCAATAATGATGCGCAAGGATTTGCGGTTAAAAATGCCAAAGAACTGCTGTCATTTTTAAAGCGATTATGATCAAGCGTTACGACGCGATCCGGTCCTTGAACTTAAGATTTCCCGGATTGGAAAATCATATAAAATTCGACGTCAATAAAGATATCTTTTTATTTTACCGGATGTTTGTCGACGATCCGGATTTCTTAATTTGCGCTTTGATTCAAAATCCTTACGGTCCGACAAAAATAGGAAAAATAAAAACCGCCTTTGGCGACGTGGTGGCGGAAAATATAAAGATTTTAAACCGTTTGCACGGTTTCGATAAAAGCATTTTGCGTTCGTACGTTCGATATGAAAAAATAATAATATTGTTTTTGCTTAATTTCAAATTCATTTTTGAAGATAAAAAAAACAGGATGACGAAAAAAGTCTTTAACGGAAAGAAGGTGAGATACGCAATGAAGCTTCTCGAGGAAACGCGCATAAGCCAGGTAAAGAACAATTTGGAAGATTTGTTTTTTTCTTTTCTCAAACCCGAAATATACGATCATTATTCTTCTTTATTGAATTTGACGAAAAGCATTTATCTGAATCGGGAGAGAGAGATCAAAAAAAAGTTCGAGAAAATTTTGGAGAAAGAGATGATAAAAGTAAAAACGGAAACGCGGTTAAAATCCGTTTGCAGCATCCATAAAAAAATAATCAAGAAAAATATTCTTCTTTCCCAGGTCCTGGACGTGATCGGTTTGAGACTTATCGTGGAAAATGAAGCCGAGTGTTATAAGGTTATGGGAATTATTCTCGCTCATTATCCGGTTATTTTAAACAAGATTAAAGATTATATCGCCATCCCGAAAGAAAACGGGTACGAAAGCATCCATCTGACGATTTTGCATGGTAATTATCCCCTGGAAATTCAAATAAGAACCGAAGAAATGCATGCGATTGCGCAGTATGGCAAAGCCTCTCATTATAATTATAAGAAATACGAGTCCCGTCGTAAGCCGATCGCTGCGTAAAAATCAAATTAATTTATGTCAAAGGAACAAAAATTATTCGATAAGGCGGAAACCGATTTAAGCGAAATTTATTCACTTACCTTCAATTCGAGTCCCAGTCCGATCGTTATCGCGTCTTTTGACGAAGATAAATTTTTTTTAGCCAACGAAAGCTTTTTGCGTCTGGTAGGACTCAACCGCGAAGAAATTATCGGTTTTCGGGCTCCCGATCTAAAAATCGGTTTGAACAATCGGGACAGAAATATCGTGAAACAAATTTTGAACAGGAAAAAATGGTTTCGAAATTTGGAATATGATTTTCTGATTAAAACCGGAGAAAAGAGAAGCGTTCTTTTGTCCGCGGAACTTGTGGAAATTAAAAATCAGAAAAGCGTTTTATACGCGATCGTCGATATCACCGATCGCAAAGCGATGGAAGAAGAATTAAGGAAGGCGAGAAATCAGCTGGAAGAACGAGTAAAAGAAAGGACGCGAGAACTTGAAAAATTGAACGGATCTCTTCTTGAATCGTACAGGCATCTCGGAATCATCAACCGTCAAATTTCCATCTTTTTGAATTTAAATAAAAAAACGGGGGAAAACGCGAGAGAGATTGTCGAATATGTTTTAAATTCCGCAATCAGTCTTTCGCGCGCCGATGCCGGCATTATTTACGCAGTTGACGAAAACGATATGAGCTTGCGCCTTCTGGCCAGCAACGAGACCGATAAAAAAATAAGAAAAATTATCGAGAATTTGCCCTTGCAATCCTCCAAGTCGTTACTTTCTTTGATTACAAAGAGAATAAGACTGCAAGGAATGATTCAGCAGTATAATTTAAAAAAATTGAGCCTTAACAATAAAATCAATTATTTTGTCATGATTCCTCTGGCCGCGGACGGAAAGGTCAGAGGTTCTTTGTTTTTGGGGTTTTTCGAGGTGCAAAATTTGTCAATTCAGGAATTAGATTTCTTCGAAGCCTTTGCCATGCAAGCGGCCGTCGCCCTGTCGAGATTGCATGTTTTTTTCGAAAAGAATAATCATGAGGAGGTTTAGATCTCGTATCGTATATCATAATCGCGGTTAACTGACAAAATGAGATATGTGATATGGGACACGCGATACGTGTTCGTAATTTTTCTCGACAGATCGGGTGAAATGGTGTATAATGCTAAGGCTATGTCGAAGTATTTTTTCATTTTTGTTTTGCTTTTGCTGCCTTTTTTATTTTTTTATTCTAGGTTTGAAGAAAATAGAGCGTTTAAGCAAAATTTCGATGTGGAAAAAACGTTTACAACCGGCGATTCCGGCAATACCGCGCGAAACGCCGTTCAGAGTTTTTCTTTTACTTCGAAAATTCCCGACGCTCCCGCAGTTTCCGACCCCGCAATCTCCGTTCCCCCCAAAACGATGCTTAACCACACTAAAACTTCCGTCCCGGCGACCCCCCCAATCTTATCGTCCGCAAATTTGACATCCGCCGGCTCTTCAACAATCCTAGAAGACGTGCCCTTTACTTCTCAAGCTCCTTTCGGAGAATGGAGCGACCCGCGTCAAGAGAATGGGTGCGAGGAGGCTTCCGCGCTTATGGCCGTGAAATGGGCGAGAGGAGAAAGCGATTTAAGCAAGACCGAAGCGGAACAAACTATCCTTGACGCATCAAATTGGGAGGAGAAAACTTACGGCGATTACCATGATACTTCGGCTAAAGATACGGCGGAAAGAATTTTTAAGGGTTATTTCCATTATGACAATATCGAGGTAAAATATAATATATCGGCTAATGATATTGTTCATGAACTTCAAGGTGGCAATCTGGTGATTGTGCCGATGGACGGGCAACTTTTAAATGATCCGTACTATACCGCGCCCGGTCCGGATATGCACATGATTTTGGTGATCGGGTACAACCCTGTCGCAAAAGAATTCATAACCAACGATCCGGGGACAGAAAGAGGAGAGCGATACCGTTATCCCGAAAATGTATTCTATAACGCCATTCGCGATTATCCGACCGGAGATCATGAGTCGATAGTGGGAGTGAAGAAGGATATGATTGTGGTGAGCAAATAGATAAGTAAAATCTATCTAAAAAATAGCTTTATGTCCGATATGAACGCAAAATTAACAGTTAATAATTTTGCATTTTAAATTGTCACTTTGATTTTTCTGTGCGGATTGCGCTTCGTCATAGTCTCTCGGAGAGGAATCTGATGCCATGATCGGCACACAACCTCGCAATTGCTCTATGCCCAAAATGAGCTGAACTAATACAGAGATTTGACTTTTTTCCGGATTTGTCTTAATCTAAATATAGGAAACTTAAGCGGATTCTGCTTTAACGGGCAGAATTTTTTAATCCCCACACCAATTATGCTTTGTGTTCACGTTTTAAAAAGCAGAAAAGATCATAATTTATATACCGGTTCTACAAACGATCTAAAGAAAAGACTCAAAGAGCATAATCTGGGCAGGGTGGATTCTACAATATTTCGCAGGCATTTCGAGTTAATTTATTATGAATCATATAAACATATAAAAATGAAAAAGACGCTCGCCAAAGAGAACATAATTTAAAATTAAGAAGCAGGGCCCTGGCCCAACTTAAAAAACGCATTCAAGAAAGTTTAAAATCATTTAAACATAATTGGTGTGGGGACGTATGGAAATACGAAATATAGCTATAATAGCGCATGTTGATCATGGCAAAACAACTTTAACCGACGCGTTGATGCGGCAGACCGGGATGGCTGCCGAAGGCGTGAGTATGGATTCGAACGCTTTGGAACAGGAGCGGGGAATTACCATTTATTCAAAAAATACATCCGTTTTTTACAAAGATACGAAAATCAATATCGTCGATACCCCGGGTCATGCCGATTTCGGTTCCGAAGTCGAGCGCGTTTTAAGATCGATTGATTCCGTTCTCTTGGTGGTGGACGCGCAGGAAGGACCGATGCCCCAGACGAAATTCGTTTTGAAAAAATCGCTTGAGCTCGGTTTAAAACCAATCGTGGTGATAAACAAAATCGACAAACCCGCCGCCCGTCCCGACGCCGTTCATGAACTTGTTTTTGAATTATTCATGGACCTCGGAGCGAATGACGGGCAACTCGATTTTACGACGGTTTACGCGATCGCAAAGCGGGGAATCGCAAAAATGAAGCTGGAAGACGATTCCAAAGACTTGGCCCCGCTACTCGACACGATTTTAAAAGAAGTGAAACCGGCTTCGTCGGACGAACTCGCGGATAAGCCGCTTCGCGCCCAGCCGTTCAATTTGGGTTATGACAATTTTCTCGGGCGGCTTGCCATCGGGAGAATTTACGAAGGAAAAATAAAAAGCGGCGAAAATGTTTTTGTCAAAAAAAATAACGGCGAAGCGAAACAGGGGAAAGTCGTAAAACTTTTTACTTTTCACGGACTCGACAAAAAAGAAGTCGACGAAGCGTCCGCCGGTGACATCGTCATGATCGCGGGGCTCTCGGACGCTTACATCGGCGACACTATTTGCGCATCGCCGGATCAGGAACTTTTGCCGTCGATTGAAATAGACGAGCCCACGATTTCTTTGAATTTTTTAGTAAACAATTCCCCTTTTGCCGGCCGCGAAGGAAAGTTCGTCACTACTCGCCAAATTAAAGAAAGACTGGAAAAGGAACTCGAAATCAATGTCGGCTTGCGAATCGATTTTTCTTCATCCGACCATTATAAAGTTTATGGCCGCGGCGAACTACATATCGCCATTTTACTTGAAAATATGAGGCGCGAAGGTTATGAATTGCAGGTTTCGCAGCCGCATGTAATTATTAAAGAGGAAGGCGGACAAAAATTGGAACCGTTTGAAGAGGCGACAATCGATATTCCCGACGAAATGTCCGGAGTCGTGATTGAAAAAATGTCAAAACGAAAAGGAACCATGACCGAGATGCGGCCGGAGCATGGTCATACGCGTCTGGTTTTTGAAATTCCGACGCGTGGGCTTTTGGGTTATCGCGGAGAATTCACGATCGATACCCGCGGCGAAGGCATCCTTTGCACTCGGGTTATCGGTTTTAGGCCGCATGTCGGCGAGATCGAAAAGAATTATTTAGGCTCAATGATTTCCATGGCGACCGGCAAGGCTTTGGCGTTTTCGCTTTGGAATTTGCAGGAACGGGGGACTTTATATATCGGACCGAACACGGACGTTTACGAAGGCATGGTCATCGGCAATGTTTCGAAAGGAAATGATTTAACCGTCAACCCGATTAAGGGCAAACAGCTTACAAACATCCGCGCTTCCGGGTCGGACGAAGCGATTCGTTTGACTCCGCCGCTCGAACTCTCGCTCGAACGCGCTCTGGAAATTATGAATGATGATGAATATCTTGAAATCACGCCAAAAAGTATCCGCTTGCGCAAGCAGTATTTGACGGAAGTTGAAAGAGTGAGAGCGTTTAGAAAAAATTCGTAGGTTTGTTATTCTTTATTATTCTTTTTTCGTTTTATCATTTTTCTCATCACCGCTCCTCCGATTAACGCGGTTGCTCCGGCAACCGCGTTTTTGATTTTCTTTTTCTGGCCCTCGTCCAAGTTATCGTATTTTTCTTTTGCCACCTTTAAAATTTCTTTCAAGTCTTCGGCGAGAGCGGAAATGTCATCTTTGATTTTTTCGATTTTGACTTTTTTGGCAGGCATATGATAAATATTAATTTTTCTATTTTAGCATAAATTTGCATTTTTGGAAAGCAAAATGCCCATTTCTTGACTAATGCTGAATTTTGTATTTAAAATTAATTATAAATATAAAGGATGGAGGGCGTTCATGACGACTGCAACTACGGATAAGAAACAGACTGCAGAAGAGAAACGGGAAAAATGGAAAGATGAACTGATCCCTTTGCTGAAGAGGCTGCAAAAAAACACATCGACAAGCATCCTCCTCGATCCGGAGGAAAAAAAGGAAAAGCTTTCGTTCATTGAAGGCCTCATTGCCGAGGTAGAAACAAATCCTTCGACGGGCCGCTGCAGTTGCGGCAAGTTCATTGAACCCGGCAGGATAATAGCCAGGCTCAAGTTAAATGGGGATTGTGCGATATGCGCCCGCAGAAAAAGCAAGCGGGCCATGTCTTCCGGCAAAAAAATATACGCCCTCTAAATGCATTTTCTTTAGACCTGAAATTCATCTCAGGTCTTTTTTCTTGACAAAAAACAAAATTTGTTTTTAGATGGAATTAAACACAAGGGGGTTGGTGGGAAAGAATAAAGAGGAAAGGAGGTTATTTAGACTCAACTCCATGTTCATTTTCATTCTGGGGGATTAATTTCCAAGTTCATCTACTCACAGAGGAGGCGTCATGTCTGGAAAAAAGAAAACATGGGAAGAGGAGGCTTTGGAAATCCTTCTGTCTCTGAAAAAGAAGGAAGAAGCGGGATTAAATAATCTCCTTGAACAGGAGAGAAAGGAAAGAAGCGAAAACCCGCGTCAGGAATTCGAACCTGACGAAATGGTCTCTCAGACCGTTCCTCTGGATGACATAATATCCAGAACAAGGAAAAGGGTCGAGGCCATTAAAACGGCCATCGAGAGACACAAAAAAGGTAATTACGGTATCTGCCAGGGCGAAGGCTGCGGCGAGCAGATAGACATTAAAAGGCTCAAAGCCCAACCTTTTGCTCTACTCTGCCTTAAGTGCCAGGGTGAAAAAGAAAAAAAAGAAGTCCACAAAAGGATTAATCCCGCCTACGCATGATCCCCCTCGAAAGAGAGGTGACCCTAGGCTCCCATCTCCAAAAATGGGTGTCCGCGCGCGGGTCTCTCTCGCAGGGGATCATCCCTGTCCTTCCAAAAAAATAAAAGGGCGAGTCCAGTTCCCACGGACCCGCCTTTCTCTTTTTTAATTTAATCTCGAAAGAGATTTTTTTGTTAGACGCTGCGCTGGACCCTGCTTTTTGCCCGCCTGTCCGGTAGGCAGGTAACTAAAAAGTAAGCAAAAAGTTTCGGGGCTCCAACCTGCCTGCCGCCTGCCTGTCCGATAGGCAGGCTCAATTCCGCCCCCAAACCCCGCGGTGTTCTGAATACCGATTTTCAAGTCACAACTTTTATTTTTGCGTTATGTGAAAGATAATTTTGCCCAAAATGTAAAAATAAGGTATAATAAAAATATTAAACGTTACTCTTTGTTATGGACAAGGAAAAAGTCATAAACATAAGCTTCACGACCGGAACCGTAATTAAAATAGTTTTGATTTTTTTGCTTCTTTATTTTCTTTATTTAATAAGCGACATTCTCGCCATCCTTTTCGTCTCTTTGATTTTGGCGAGCGCGTTCGACCCTTGGGTGGACTGGATGCAATCCAAAAAAATTCCCCGAGCGGCGGGGATTCTCTTTATTTATCTTGTTTTGGCCATAGTCATAGGTTCGTCGATTTATCTCATCATTCCTCCCATTGCCCAGCAAATCGGCGAGCTTTCGAACGATTTTCCAAAGTATCTAGATAAAATAATTTCGGAATACAGGACCGTCCAACAATTCACCGTCCAGCACAGCATTCTAAACAGTATCCGCGAGAGTTTGGGAAGCGTGAGTTCGAATTTGCAAAAAGCCGCCACCAGCATCTTCTCGACCGTAACCGGAATATTCGGAGGCATTTTTTCTTTCTTTTTGATCGTGATTATAACTTTTTACATGGTTGTCGAAGAGAACGCGATAAAAAAATTGATTTGGTCGGTCGCGCCCTCAGAACATCAGCCCTATTTGATACATCTCGTCAATCGCATGCAGAAGAAAATCGGTCTTTGGCTTCGAGGTCAGCTTATGGTAAGTCTCGCGATTTTTCTTTTGGACTTTATCGGTTTGACCATTTTGGGAGTGAAGTACGCTTTGATTTTGGGACTGATCGGCGGAATCGCCGAAGTCGTCCCTTACGTCGGTCCGATTTTGGCTGCCATTCCCGGCGTGTTTATCGCTTTTACCCAAGCGCCGATTTTGGCTTTGTTCGCCGCGGTTTTGTATGAAATAGTCCATCTTATCGAAGGAAATATCTTGGTTCCGAAAATTATGGAGAAAGCCGTCGGTTTGAATCCGATTGTCAGCATCAGCGTATTGTTAATCGGTTTCAAGGTGGGCGGAATCGTCGGCGCGGTAATTTCGATTCCGGTGGCGACGGCGGTAAGCGTTTTTGTGAAAGATATTTTCGATCATAAAGCCGCCGCCGAAAAAACCTTTGACGACATTGAAAAAAACATAGACACGTTTTAAAGTTGAATCACGAAAACAAATCGCATAAATCGGAAATATATGCAATATGAGATTTTAGAACACCCCGGCGATATTAAAATCCGAATTTTTGGAAAAGACGATAAAGAACTTTTTGCAAACGCCGCGCTCGGAATGACATCGTACATTTATGGACAAAAAATAACAGAGGACAGGCAGGGGCCTGTCTTTTTTGAAACCGCGGAAATTCGTTCGCCGGACAAGGAAGCGTTGCTCGTAGACTGGCTTTCGGAAATTTTGTACAGGAGCGAAACAAACAAACGCGCTTATACCGATTATGAAATTTTGGATATAAAAGAAACTGATTTAAAGGCGAAAATAGGTTCGATTGAAGCAAAAGCGATTGAAGATATAAAAGCGGTCACCTACAGCGGATTGAAAATAGAAAAAGAAAAAGACCATTGGGAAGCCGAAGTGGTATTTGATATATAAAGAAGTCAAAACTCAAATGTCAAAAGTCGAAATCACAACTCAAAATTCAAAAGTTTTTAGTTTCGCGATTTAATTTTAAGTTTTGCGTTTTGAGATTTGAGTTAATATTTATGAAAATTTTAGATTTCATCCAAGTTAATCCGTATCTTTTTGAAATACCCAAGTCGTACAGATCGGATATGCGCGTACCGGCGCGGATTTACATCAAAAAAGAAATGCTCGAGGCGGTTTTGAAAGAAAGGGCAATCGAACAGCTTTTGAACGTCGCCACCTTGCCGGGAGTGGACCATTTCGCGCTTGCCATGCCCGATATACATGAAGGCTATGGCTTTCCGATCGGCGGGGTGGCCGCGATTCGCGCGCGTGACGGAGTAATTTCGCCGGGCGGCGTAGGATATGATATAAACTGCGGTGTCCGGTTGCTTTTAAGCGAACACGGTCATGACGAGCTGAAAGAAAAAATTTTGCCCTTGGTTAATCAAATGCAGCGCGACGTTCCGTCGGGAGTGGGGCGGGGTGGGAAAGTGGTTTTAAAAGAAAGCGAATCGGACGAGATTTTAAATACGGGCGCGGAATGGGCGTTGAAAAACGGATACGCGTTCGGAGAGGATTTGAAAAATATCGAAGAGAACGGCAATTTTAAAATCGCGGACGCGAAATTTGTTTCGGACAAAGCGAAAAAAAGAGGGGCGGACCAACTCGGCACGATCGGTTCGGGAAATCATTTTTTGGAAATCCAAAAAGTCGAAGAAATTTACGACCGGGAAACGGCGGATAGATTCGGAATGTTTTTAAATCAAATTACGGTCATGATCCATACCGGATCGCGCGGCCTCGGCCATCAGGTATGCACGGATTATGTTCGCGTCATGAACGAAGTCGTGCCGAAATATAAAATCGTTTTGCCGGACCGGGAACTCGCTTGCGCGCCGTTTCAATCGGAAGACGGACAAAATTATTTTCGCGCCATGGCCGCGGCGGCGAATTTCGCCTGGGTCAACCGGCAGATGATCACGCATTTAGTCAGAGGAGCGTGGGAAAGAGTTTTGAAAGATGGAAAATCGCTGAAACTGCTTTACGACGTCGCGCATAATATCGCGAAATTGGAAAAATACAACGGCCGCGAGTACATTGTCCATCGCAAAGGAGCGACGCGCGCTTTCCCGGGTCAGCCCGTAATTATTCCTGGATCGATGGGCACGGCTTCGTATGTCCTTGCCGGGACGGAAACGGCGATGCGAGAGACTTTCGGTTCAAGCTGTCATGGCGCGGGGCGGGCGATGTCGAGAATGAAAGCGAAAAAGACAATTGATTATAATGAGTTGAAACAAGATTTGGCGAAGAAAGAAATCATATTCCGGGTCGGCTCGGCGAAAGAGATGCTCGAAGAGGCGCCGCAAGCCTACAAGAATATAGATGATGTAGTGGACGTTGTCCATGGCGCCGGTATCGCGAAAAAGGTGGCGAAGTTGAAACCGTTGGCGGTGATTAAGGGGTGAAGATTAGGTGTAGGTTTGTAGGTTTTTAATTTAGATCTCGTTATGTGTTACGCGTTATATGAAGATCTTGATTTATTTTTCAATTTGAGTTAATTTATTTAAAGATTAAACGAGGAGGTTTGGTCTTTTTATTTTTGAAAAATAAATATCCTGTAAGGATAATCCAAGGAGGAAAGATGAAGAGGGTAAAAAGATATCCGCTTTTACAAGAAGCAGTTGACCGGAATCTGTTTAAATGCTGGCAAGCGGTCCCTCTTCACATCAAAGATATTTTAAGACACCCCGAATTATACACAGGGGATGCAAAGAAAATCGCTCTAAGAGAAGCGAAAAATAAATTGTAAACCGCTATTAAAACCAGCGGTTTTTTTATAATTTAAAAATTTGGAAATAATTCTTAAATTCGCTCGAATTAAAATGAAACAAAACCCCCAACCCCCTTTGTTAACAGGGGGGGGTTAAATAAAAAAAGGCAGACGATTCTGCCTTATGCGGTTATGTGCATTTCCTCTCTTTGAAAGTCAACGACATGCTTCCCGACAAGTCTCTCGAAGATTGCGAGGTATCTCGCGGTCGTATCCGTAATGACTTTATCGGGAATCGGAAGGTTCGCGATGAAAGCGAGGTGTTCTTCGTTTTGCGGATCAAGAGTATGAATACCGACCGATCCGAAAGGAGTCCAGACCATTTTGCCCCATTGCCTTGCCGGTTCTTTGTCATAGCCGGAAGGCGATTTTTTCTGCTTCTGGGCCTCTTTATATTCTTTCAGGTCCCAGAGGCGGGAAGAGTCCGGGGTCAAGACCTCGTCCGCGAGGATGTAATTGATTAACCCGTTTAGGATGAATCTGCCCCACTCGAACTTGGTGTCCGCGATGACTATGTCCTTACGCAAGGCGCAATCAGAAGCCCTGCTGAATATATCTATCGAAAGCTTTGCTAGTTTGGGATCAACACTGTTAAAGTGGACATGCTCATCATGGCCAATTTGCGCCTTTGTGGTCGGCGTAAAAATCGGGCCGCCAGGAATGCGGGAGCCGTCGTGCAAACCGGGCGAAAGCTCTATTCCGCAAACCTGCCCGTTTTCTTTATATGATTTCCATCCCGATCCCGTGAGGATAGCGCGGACTATGCATTCTTTGTCGACCATATCCAGTCTCTGCACCACGATGGCGCGCTTCTGTAATTCGGGGTCACCGCGGAGTTCGTAAGGCAGGAATTCGTCGATACCGGCGCCGTAGGCCATTAGATGGTTGTCTATATAGGCGAGAACGCCGGTAAGCCAGAAGATTGTCATTGCTGTCAGAACCTCGCCCTTGAACGGAACGAGACAGTTCAGGACGACATCAAAAATGCTCAGCCGTTCCGTAGCCAGGACGAGGTTGGTGGGGTATTTTGGGATCGCATAAGTATCCCTGACTTTCCCCTGATGAGTGCGCGGTAAGTATTTGAGAAGTTTTCTGCTCAAATCCGTTTCACGTACTACCTGTGGTATTTTTGCCATTACGTCGCTTCCTCCTTTTTTCTTTTCGCCAATTCGGCGGCTTCCCTTATAGTCCTCGTTTTGGTCAATTTCGGAGTCGGGAGTTTAATTTCGGGAAGTTTGCCGTTCACCGCAAAGTGGCAAGCGCGTCTGAATCCGTCCTCGCCGATAAAGTCGCCCTGGTGGTCTTTGTATACGACCTGCGTTCCCGGTACTTTCTTTATACTCAGGATCGCGGCCAGCGTATCCTCTTCGGTTTTACCCTCAAAGGCGACACCGATCACTATCGTTTTTTGTTACGTACCATATATCTAAGGTACGCGTCGTCCGCGCCTGTTAATTGATTGGCCATCCCCGCGCCGGTTACCAGAACATCGATATCGTCCATGTTCCAGAGATGCTCCCTTACTTCGTCCATGTTCCTATGAATACTGGCGGTTATGACCGCCTTCACTTTTGCGGCGCCGACTACATCGGCTTCGTCAAGAAAACGCAAACCTTGAGCGCACTGCGGCAAATCGGAATCTGAACCGATCATGACTAAGATTTTTCTGATCATGAACACCCCCTTATGTATTTCTAAAACTAAAAAGAGCGAGTTAAAAACTCCTCCTGCATTTAATCTATAGTAAATTAGAAAAAAATGCAAGAAAAAAGGCTTTGAAAAATCAAAGCCAAAGACTTAATGCGAAAAAAGTGACATTAACAAGAAAATGCGAAGTCAAGGCGACCAAGAAGCCGTATTTAACGAAAATAAAAGACAGAAACAAACCAATGAAAAAATGAGGAGTCACTACGAAAACATTTCTATTCGATTTCTCAAAATTATTAAGATGAGCCAGGCTCCAGACAAAATTGTATCCAAGCATGAGGCAATAAAACTGCGGTACGCCGGAAAAAAGAGAAAATCTCGGCACCCAGCCCAAAAAAATTCCTCTTGCGCCTTCTTCAATACAATTTGAACCGAAAACATTAAGAAAGAAACAAAGTAGATCCGATTTTTTCACTGAAGCTTCTTTCAGAAGTTCTCCAATTTTTGTCTCTTCGGTCGGTCCGATCAATCCTTCAATCATATTTCCCAAAGAAAGAGCGATAATGACCATAAGAAAGACAAGCCAGAGGACGTCATTTTTGAAAATGAAAAAAGTTAATTTCACTCTGACGATCTCTTTCGCTCCGCCGAGAAGAAATTTTGCCATATCCGCCCGGTTGAACAGGATTATCGTTATGACAAGAAGGTAAAATGGAACCGTGAAAAAACGAAACGCTTTATTTTTAAAGGACATGTTTTTCCTCCCGTGTTTTTTTATTATTTTAAGTTATATTTCCGAATTGTCAAATAAAAAAAGCGGGTTTTTGTTCCGCTCTACTTTTTTGCGCGTTTGGAACGCGCTTTTTTACTTTGTTTCCTTTTGTTTTTCTTGTAGCCGCCACCGCATTTTTTCATGACAGCATATTTTTTCATTTTTTACTCAGCTCCTCTGGATTTTATCGAGCTCTGCCGGCTTGAATACTCCACGGTCTGTGATAATCCGGGTTATGTATTTCGCCGGGGTCACATCGAAGCCGAGATTTACGGCCTCGGCGCCTTCGGGAGCGATCGCCTCTTCCCGGAAGTGCGTCAATTCTTTGGGAGACCGTTCCTCGATTTTAATCTCGTCTCCTGAATTAAGATTGAAATCGATTGTACTGGTCGGCGCCGCTACATAAAATGGAATGCCGTGCTCCTTGGCGAGGACGGCGATCTGGTACGTACCGATTTTGTTCGCCGCATCGCCGTTCGCGACCACGCGGTCGGCGCCCACGACGACAACGTTGATTTTACCCTGGCGCATAAGAGCTCCGACGGCGCTATCCGCGACAAGAGAAGCGGGCACGCCCTCTTCAATGAGCTCATACATGGAAAGCTTTGAACCCTGATTCAGCGGGCGCGTTTCCGTCTGGAAAACATACTCCACCCTACCCGTACGGAAACCTCTAACGATAATGCCGAGAGCCGTACCTCCGCCGCCCACGACGGCGAGATTGCCCGTGTTTCAGTGATGCAAAACACACGCGCCTTCGGGTAAAATCCCGAGGCCGTATGCTGAGATCGCTCGGTTTACTACTATATCTTCCCGTGCGATCGCAATGGCCTCGTCAAGAACCGCCTCCTTGATCTCAGCCGCGGTTTTCGTTTTGCGCGCTCTTTCCATAACTCTATCCAGACATTCGAACAGGTTCACCGCCGTCGGCCTCGTAGTCAATAATTCATCGGCCGCTGTCTCGAGATAGCGCAGAAGAAAAATGGCGTCTTCAGTCTCAGTCTCCTCCGAAGCGAGCACCATTCCGAACGCCCCCGCGGCTCCGATTGCCGGCGCGCCCCTGACGGCCATGTCTTTTATGGCTATGGCTACGTCTCCCCATGCGCGGCAAATAAGATACTCTGTTATTCCGGGCAACTTACGCGTGTCCAGAATTTTTAGGATGTGTCCATCGTACGGTACGCCTCTCCACGTGAGCTGCAAAGTAGTTGAGGCAAATTCTGTTTGCATTTTCACCCCCATTTTAGATTTAAAAAAAGAGCCGATCCAAATCAAGCTCCTCCTTTAAACTTAATCTAAGGCAAAATTAAAAATAATGCAAGGCGGGACGGAATAATAAAAAAGTTCGCGTCTAGCGAACTTGGATGCGCGGGTTTAACCCGCGTGTTTTCTGAAGCCCCGGTGTTCGGGGGCGAGGAAAGCGACAGACAGGCCGGCATCGGCGAAGAGCTGTTTTACCTCGTCCTTGTGCTGGCCATCACAAGGAACGACACCGCCCTTGCATCCGGCGTCAATGAGCAGCTCCGGCCCCTCGCGGCGGTCGGATTGGGAAACGAGACTGGAAATCTCGGAAAGGTAATTTAAGGCCTCTCTTTTCCCATCTCCGGTTTCCGCTGCGAGTGCGTCTTCCGCGGCTGCGTTTAAACCGCCGATTCTGTCTATTAATTTGTCAAGATCAGAAAGGTTGCCCTTAGCGTACGGGAAAAATGCATCGGAAGCAAACAGTGAATCCTTTGGATCATGTCCGGCTCTATTCGCCCGTTCAAGGCAAAGGCGGACGCAGGCGATTCTGTCCTGCTGGCCGCAGCCCAAACCGATGAGCATCTGGTCCTTGGCGAGCGCGACTGTATTGCTCGATGCGAACCAGCAGCAGGCCCAGGCGATGATCAATGTCCCGAAATCAGTAATATTGGGTTTGCCTCTCATCGCAAGGGCAGGTACATAATTGGTCCAATCAACCACCTCACTCGGAGTAAGATAAAACCCCGGAGCTCGCTGGACAAGCATGTCGGCGCCGATGCTCTTCCGTTCCCAAAGTCCGGGAAACGGCCTGGGATCAAGTAGCGCTTTATTGGCTATCAAACGTCTTTTTTCTCTCTTGCCGAGGAGCTCGATTGCTTCCTTTGAAAATGACGGCGCGAGTATGAGATCGAGTCCCCATTTTTTGCGGCCGATATCCGGGTCGTTCGGCACGGTAAAAAGTCCATCGGCAAGCCCCTCATCAATGGCAAAGTTGGTAACCACCTCTCCGCCCATGACCGCGACAGAATCGCCCGTAAGCGCTTTGCGTATGGCCTTGGCTGGGTTGTCCCAATCATAAGCCGCGCCGCACGGATTGCCGTGCTTGCCGGCGACCGTGATATAAGGCATCTTGCCGGATGCTGCTTGCCTGAACGTTTCGGCGATGGTGCGCAAGATCGTGGTAATCTGGTATCCGTCGGCCATGGAAATATAGCTCGGCTCGCCGGAAACGATCTTAAATTTCGACATGGCCAACGGATCTCTAACCCCTTCAATCGACACAAGTGAAGCTGGATTTTGATACCGGTTCTCCGCGTAAGCGAGCTCCTTCGGAGTTCCTAACTTTATGTGGTTCGTTTTAGACATCGGTTCCATCTCCGTCCTCGCCCATGGCCCGCGCGAGATAATCGGCAATCGTTCCGTCGTACCGAGACATCAGTTCGAAGACTTTTTTGGCAAGCCCGAGCCTGGTTTCTCTGTCGACCTGTCCGTTGTCGCTCATCTTTTTGAGAATCATATCGTAGTCATGCGGATCGACCACGACCACCACGCTTTCGAAGTTCTTGGCCGCGGCGCGAATCATTGTCGGCCCGCCAATGTCGATATTCTCGATGGCATCCTCGAATGTGCAGTTCGGTTTCGCGATCGTTTTCTCGAACGGGTAGAGGTTCACGACAACCATGTCGATCATCCCGATTCCGTGCTTTGCCGCTTCCGTCATATCTGCCTGCACATGCCTGCGCGCGAGTATGCCGCCGTGGATTTTCGGGTGAAGCGTCTTCACTCTCCCGTCCATCATCTCGGGGGAGCCTGTGTAAGTGGAAACATCGATGACAGGAATGTCGGCGTCTTTAAGAGTCTTTGCCGTGCCGCCGGTCGAGATGATCTCGACACCCATTTCCGAAAGTCCCCGCGCAAAGTTCACAAGCCCGGTTTTGTCCGAAACACTGATTAACGTTCTTTTAATTTTCATACGCCCTCCATTTCAAAATGTCTTTACAAACATCACCCTTCTTTTTTTAAGGAATCCAATTCTTTCGCTTCCATGATGCAGGCGATCCACCCGGGATCAAGAATTCTACTATTCGGATCTCTTGCCCAGAATTTATCGCCTGACTTTCCTTGATACCCCTCTTTTTTTAAAATCTCTTCCGCTTGCGTTCTCGAGCAAGGCCCCCTTATATTTAAGGTTTCCATGACTGCAGTGAATTTGTACGCAATGATAAACAATTTTTCTATTTCCATGTATCACCTCATGTTTTATTTTAAAGACCAAAAGAGCCGGATCAAAAAGATCGGCTCCCCCTTAACTAAGGTAAGATTAAAACAGAAACGGAAAAATTGCAAGAAAAAATCCAATTATCTAAATTGGATTATTTTATGAAGCGGTGTAATAAACCAGCTCGTTTTTGTCGGGAAGTGGCAATTCCGTTAATTCGAGTTCTTTGACAAAGAGCAAAACGTCTTTTTTAATGGCATTTTCAATCAGGAATTCGATCGGTCCCTTTCCGGCATTGGCCAGTAATATTATTTTTTTTTCGTTTTTAAGAAAGTATAAAAAGTACTCAACCTTTTTGTCACCGAGTTTGTCAAGGATTTCCTTCAGGACTTCTTCTTTTTTTGTCATCTGACCCCTCCTTATTATCAAAGTTTTGTTAGTGCCAAAAGAGGGAATCGTCCCGCCATTCGCTTCGCGGGCGGGATCGCTCGCTCACACGCTCGCGAAACTCATCTGCTCTGTGGGCATAGTGGAATCGAACCCTCATGAGATTGCTCTCACACGATTTTGCCCCGGCACCAATAAGGTGCGGGGCACCCTGAACCCTTTGTGGTTCAGGGTGAGTCGTTTTTAATTTCTAGTGCCCGGAGAGGGAATCGAACCCTCATGAGATTGCTCTCACACGATTTTGAGTCGTGCGCGTCTGCCAGTTCCGCCATCTGGGCCTTTTAAAGCAAGCTTTTTCTTAGCATTAATTTTAATGTATTTTTTCCTTTTGATGTTTTAAAGTAAGTTTCTCTTCTTATGGCATCCTCTTTGTTTAAAAATGCTTCGTAAAAAGTTAAAATTAGCGGACGTCTATTTTTTGGATTTCACTTTTCCGTTTTTGTGTTCGGCAAATCTTCTTTTTAAATCATCGGTTCTTCCTATGTATAATTTAAAATCTTTCAGACTTTTTAAAATATAAACATGATACATAAGCAGTTCCGTCATCGCGGCAAATTAAATAAAAGGGTAGAAACCCTTAATCAATTTTAATATAACCGATAAATTTTAAATTGTCAAAGATTTTCATTTGGGTTATAATAAATTTATATTATAAAATTCTCATGGGAAAAATCATAGCAGTCGTAAATCAAAAGGGTGGAGTGGGAAAGACGACAACCGCGGTCAATCTCGGCGCGTATTTGGCGTACCTCGGAAAAGGCGTTTTGCTCGTCGATATCGATCCGCAGGCGAATGCGACTTCGGGGATCGGCATCGATCATAAAAATTTGGAACACGGAATTTACGAATCTTTGATCGGACAGAAACCGATTTACGAAATTATCAAACGGACGCTTCAGGAAAATTTTAACGTCGCGCCGGCGACGATTTCTCTCGCCGGAGCGGGAATCGAAATGGTGCATCTTGACGACCGCGAATTCAGACTCGAAAAAATTCTTAAGGAAGTAAGAGACGAATACGATTATATAATAGTGGACGGACCGCCTTCGCTCGGGCTTTTGACGATAAACAGCTTGGTCGCGGCCGATGAAGTTTTAATTCCGGTGCAAAGCGAATATTTCGCGCTTGAAGGATTGGGCCAGCTTTTGAATACGATCGGGCTTGTGCAAAACAATCTGAAACCGAATTTAAGCGTAATGGGCGCGATTATAACCATGTACGACAGCCGCAACCGCTTGTCCGAATCCGTCATGAACGAACTTCATCAATATTTCCCCAACCGCGTTTTTAGGTCTATAATCCCGAGGAGCGTCCGTCTCGCCGAAGCGCCTAGTTACGGCCGTTCGATTTTGCATTACGATTCGAAATCTAAAGGTGCGAAAGCGTACGAAAGATTGGCGAGGGAAATCGTGGATTTAGAAAAATGATTTTCAATTTTCGATTTTCAATTTGCAATTTATGAATGAAGAAGGTTTAAGGGGAAGGACAAAAATATTTGCGCTAAGAATCATTAAATTATTTTCGGTACTTAATAAAATCCTGGAAGCAAAAGCCATAGGTAATCAACTGATAAGATCCGGAACATCCGTAGGCGCAAATTACAGAGCGGCTTGTAAGGCGCGTTCAAGAGCTGAATTTATCTCTAAACTCGGAACTGCGGAAGAAGAAGCGGACGAAAACGCTTTTTAGTTAGAGATTTTAATTGAAGGCAAATTAATTAAAAAAGAGTTGATCGAACCATTATTAAGGGAGGCTTGTGAGGTTACCGCAATAATAGCCGCTTCAAAAAAATCAGCTAAAAATAAAAATTAAATTGCAAATTGCAAATAAAAAAATAGATTGCATTAAAATTTATAATTTGTAATTTAAAATTTTAAATATATGTCCAATGGTCTTGGTAGGGGATTAAGCTCTCTTATCCCACAAAAAGTGAATAAAGCCGGAACGACGCAAAGCGGCGAAGCTTTGGTGCATGTCATTTCGGAAGAAGACAAAAACAAAGTTTTGCAAATCGAAGTCGAGAAAATAAAAGTCAATCCCATGCAGCCTCGAAAAAATTTTTCCGAGACGGAATTGAACGAACTCGTCGATTCGATTAAAAAATACGGGATCATCCAGCCCCTGATCGTAACGGAAAAGAACGGAGATTTCGAATTGATCGCGGGAGAGCGAAGACTCAGGGCTTCAAAAATCTTGGGACTGGAAAAAATTCCGGTCATAATCCGCGACGCCTCGAGCCAGCAAAAATTGGAAGTGGCTTTGATCGAAAATGTGCAAAGAGAAAATTTAAACGCGATCGAAACGGCGCTCGCTTACCGAAAACTTATCGATGAATTCAGTTTAAGTCAGGAAGAAGTCGCGAGCCGGGTCAGCAAATCGCGTCCGTCCGTTACGAACACATTAAGACTTTTGAATTTGCCAGACGAAATCCAGGCGGCTCTAATCGAGGGCAGGATTTCGGAAGGCCATGCCAAGTTATTGGTTGGAGTAGATAATGAAGCGAAGCGGATGGCGCTTTTCCGGAAAATCGTTCATAGCGGTTTGTCGGTAAGCGACACTTACGACGAAACGCGAAGACTCGGCGGAACGAAACAGGCGAGAATAAAAATAAATTACGCGGACAAGGACAAGGAATTCGCTTTCCGCGAGTTTTTCGGAACGAAAGTGGAAATTAAAAGAAAAGGGAAGGGCGGTCAGGTGATTTTGGATTTTTTTAGCGATGAAGAATTGAGTGCGATGGTCGAGAAGGTAAAAAAGTGAACCGTTGAAGCGCGCTGAGGCACACTGAATGCACTGAAAGTTTATTACGTCGTCAGAGTTTATACAGAAATAACTCAAAACTCAAATGTCAAAAGTCAAAACTGCAACTTAAAATTCAAAACTTTTTAGCTTTTAGTTTTGGTTTTTGAGTTTTGCGTTTTGAGAATTTAGATATTTTAAAAAACGCTTCTCGCGTTCTTTTTTATTTTTGGGCAAATTTAAGGGAGCCTTTTTAGGGGCTCCCCGAGGTGTGTGCGGCCGGAACCGTTTTGGGTTCGGCCATTTTTTCGAGGTCATAAACCTCCCTTTCTGCCCCGACGTTTCGGGGCGGCGTTTTTTTCCGGAAAAGGGGAGGGGGCCGGCTTTCTTTGGGAAGCGTCCCATAAAGCCGGCCGGCGAGTGCGCTATCCTGCCTGCCGTTAAGATGTCGGCCTAGTTGGAGTGGGGGGCGGACTGGCGGCGTGCGCATTCGCTTCCGAATGCCTACTCAAATGGTTCCGTTTTGGCCGGAGGAACTCGGCAAAGTCTCCCGGCCCTTTGATGGACGGCTTTATGCCAGAGCCATCAATCATTCGGTGGCATCAGAATCCCTCCCTTGTTTTTCCGTACGTGCGTCCGGGCGCCCAGGGTTATATCTTTATTATCTGGTCCAGGCCCGCGCTCTCGGCGGCGATCAGCTCGGTCGTCTTCTTCATCTCGGCGTTCTTCAGGCCCACGTCGTGGCCGGCGGCGAAATTGGATAAGGTCCTCATATGGTCGGCTCTCTTGGTGTGTCCGTTCATGTGGTTTGTTTCCTCCGTGTTGTCTTTTTTCGATTTTACTTCTTTTTGGATTTTGGTTTTTTTTGCTCTCTGGTTCTGCAAACGACGACTACCGCGAATTAGGACAAATGGATACCTACCCTCCTTTCGTTATAAATTAAAATTAATTTTTATGCCGTCTCCTGTTTTAGGAAGTCGGCATTTTAAGGACAAAATTTTTATTATCCACAAAATGCCGAATTCCTTGACTCTCGAAAAATATCTAATTTTAGGGTTATTTAAAGAACATGATTACTCAATAATGAAATATTAGCAAAACTAATTTTAAAAATCAAGCAACAAACGTTTTAATTTAGCATGGAGTTAAAAGTTTGTCAAGGACCGAAAGATAAAGGGGAATTTGATATTTGACATTTTCGTAAAATTTATTAAAATTGATTAAATTTGGAGAAAATTCGAAAAATTCAATAAAGAAGGGGGATTTCGAATGAAGATTGTATCGGCATCAGCTCTTTACAAAGGCGGCGATCTTTGCCCCATATGCGGCAGGGAAAAGGAAAAAGGAGTGGTATTTTGCTCATCATGCTGGAAGCCCGAATTGATGGAAGAAATTTACGCCATCGAAAGGGCGCAGAGGTTGATTGATCTCGCCAACGAGCGGCTTGCTTCGAGGAGAAAAGCGGTTTCCAAAAAGCCGGTCCTCTCTTTATTCAGGATCAGCCAGAACGCAAGATGGCACAAGGAGATAAAAGAGGTTCCGGTTTCGTACCTCGAAACATCTTTTTCTATCCCGGATCCTTTGGGCGAAGGGATCGGGAGTTTGCCGGTTTTCGTTTTCGGGGTCAACCAAAATGATGCTGGCAGAACAATATCCGTTCTCGCGGAGCTTAAGAAAAAAATGGCCAGAGTGAACGGAGAAAAAAGAGGAATAAAGTATCTGCGTCTGCAGAAAGTCGATTTTCACAATCTGCGGCCGGATGTGTGTCTGCATATTACCGTACACAAAGATGCGCGGGAATTATTCGTGCCCGGCCTGCCCCAGCTCGCTCTTACGGATTTCTTCGATTACAAAAATCCGCACAAAGAGCAGTTTAAAAAATTTCTTATGGGTTTCATCAAAGCGTAACTTCGGTCGCGCTTTTTTTCTTGCAAAAAACGCAATTTTACGCTAAGATATGGCTATGCCTAAATTATTTTTATATAACACTTTAACGCGGAAAAAAGAAGAATTCAAACCGATTTACGATGGTATGGTCGGGCTTTATACTTGCGGTCCGACCGTTTACAATTACGCGCATTTGGGAAATTTAAGAACATATATTTTTGAAGACATTTTAAAGCGTGTTCTTTTTTACGACGGCTATAAAGTCAGGCATGTCATGAACATAACCGATGTCGGGCATCTGACCGGAGACATGGATATGGGCGAAGACAAGCTCGAAGTCGAAGCAAAGCGCGAGGGAAAAACGGCTTGGGAGATCGCCGAGTTTTATACTCAAGCGTTTAAAAATGACATAAAAAAATTAAACATTTTGGAGCCGGAAGAATGGTGCAAAGCGACGGACAATATTCAAGAACAAATTGATTTGGTCAAAAAGCTCGAAGAGCAAGGCTATACCTATAAAACGAGCGATGGCATCTATTTCGATACTTCGAAATTCAAAGATTATACGAAATTGAGCCATCTTGATTTGGAAAAACTGAAAGAAGGCGCGCGTGTCGAGAGAAATCCGGAAAAGGAAAACCCGACCGATTTCGCGCTTTGGAAATTTTCTCCAAAAGGAGAAAAACGACAAATGGAATGGGACAGTCCGTGGGGAATCGGCTTTCCGGGATGGCATATCGAATGCTCGGCCATGAGCATGAAATATTTGGGAAAGCATCTTGATATCCATTGCGGCGGCATCGATCATATCAACGTCCATCACACGAACGAAATCGCGCAATCGGAAGCGGCAACGGGCGAGAAGTTTTTCAATTACTGGGCGCACGGAGCTTTTTTAAACATCGCGGGAGGTAAGAAAATGGCGAAGAGCGAAGAAAATTTCTTGACGGTCGAAAACGCTTTGGAAAAGAAAGGAATCAATCCGCTTGTTTACAGATTTGCCGCTTTGCAGGTTCATTATCGCAAGCCGATGGAATACGGCGAAGACGCGATGCGCACGGCGCAAAACGGGCTTGAACATTTATATAACAAGGTACGCGAACTTGGCAATGAAAAGGGAAAAATCGACGAAGAATTTAAAGATGAATTTTTAAAAGCGATCAATGATGACTTGAACATGCCCAGGGCATTGGCCGTCGTTCAGGAAGTTTTAAAATCGAATTTGGCGAATGAAGATAAACGGGCGACGATTTTGGATTTCGATGCGGTTTTGGGATTGGGGTTTGTTGATGCGGTTATAGGAGTGGAATTGCCGGCGGAGATAAAATCACTCGTGGAAAAACGCGAGCAGGCAAGAAGGGAAAAAAACTTTCAGGAATCGGATCGCTTGCGCAAAGAAATTGAGAGCAGGGGTTATATCCTTGAGGATACGAAAGAGGGAGTCAGGGTCGTTAAGCGTTGACATGTTCAAATAATTTTTGTAAAATTTTAGTATCACTTACTGTTCCGGATGGAGTAAAGTCGGCGCGCAGTGTCCACGCTGGAGAATTTCCGGACACCTCTAGAATACTTACAATTTACCAAAACAGAGATGGTCTTTTCAGCTGGTCCCTGCCGGAAGGAATGATGGACAGTCCCTTCTGGAAAAGGTTCGGCATTTTTATTCCCGACTACGTTAAGCCGGGGGATGTTGTTACAATTTTATGGCAGGACGAAACCTGCGCTTGCGCAAAGTTGCTCTTACCTATCTAATGGCCCTTAACAAGCGGCCTTTTTATTTAAAATAAAAAGAGTACGTTCAATTTGAACGTACTTTGCTCGGCAAAAGAATTATTTTTTCCTTGCTTCTTTTAATTTTATACATCATTTCATCCGCTCGATCAATCAACTCAAGCGGACTTACATCTTCGCCGGGTTTATATTCCGTAATTCCTATGCTCGCCTTAATTTTATGGTCGGCGAGCAATTTTTTGGCAAAGATTTTGGCACTGTTATTATCCGTTTCCGGGAGAACGACCACGAATTCATCGCCTCCGTATCGCGCGCATAAATCGGACGACCTTGTATAGCGCTTGATTGTTTCGCCTACATAGGCCAGGTGTCGATCGCCCTCGATATGCCCCTCCGTGTCGTTCAGTTTTTTGAACCCGTCAAGATCCATAAACAAAACGGATAATTTGCGGCCGTATCGATCGGATCGATCCATTTCCAATTTCAGTTCTCTCGCCAGCCCCCGACGATTTAAAAGTCCGGTGAGATCGTCTATGGCGGCTTGCTGTTTCAGCTTTTCATTTTCGCGCCGCAATGATATATTCTTTATCAATGCGACTATGAGTAAGGCTAAAATTAAAAAAAGAGCATACATGCCTAAAGTCCTCCCATTTTGTTTTTTTATCAAGGCAAAACATCTGACTTTACAATAAAAATGAAAAAACGTCAAGACTTTTGGAAAGAATTAAAAAAACGAGGGAAAATATACGCTTTGGCGCCAATGGCCGGCGTTACCGATAGCGCGTTTCGGCAAATTTGCAAATCATACGGAGCCGATGTCGTTTACAGCGAAATGGCGAGCGCGACCGCTTTGACTTTTAATCCGAAAGAAACTTTGGACATGCTTAAGTTTGAAAAAATGGAACGGCCGTACGTCGTGCAACTGTTCGGAAGCAAGCCCGAACATTTCGCAGTCGCGGCGAAATTGGTAGCAAAGAAAATAAAGCCGGACGGAATCGATATCAACTTCGGATGTCCGGTCAAAAAAGTGCAAAAGCAGCATGCCGGCGCATCGCTCATGAGCGATTTGCGATTATCGAAGAAAGTAATCGAGGCAGTTTTAGAAAATGCGAATTTGCCGGTTTCCGTAAAAATGAGAAGCGCGTCGGGTAAAATAGACGCGATAAAATTTTTAAAGAACATTGGAAATCTGAAAGTGAGCGCGGTCATGATTCATGGCAGAACGATGGCGCAGGGACACGCGGGAGAAGCGGATTGGAAAATTATCAGAGAGGCGCGGAAACATTTCCGGGGCGTTCTTCTCGCGAACGGAGGAATTACGAGCGCGGAAGACGCTCGAGCAATGCTCGAAAAAACCGGCGCGGACGGAGCGGGGATCGCGCGCGGCGCCTTGGGCAGGCCGTGGATATTTAAAAATATAAAAAATAAAAAATTAAAAATAAAAAATGAGGATGTTTTCAAGATTGCCTTAAAGCATTCGAGGCTGGCTTATAAACTGAAAGGCAAGCGGGGGGTTATTGAAATGAGAAAACATTTATGTTGGTATGTTTCGGGCATGTCGAACGCGAGCGAGTTGAGGAGGGAATTGGTGAAGGTGGAAAAAATAAACAAGATAAAGAGCATCTTGATAACGGATAACAAAAAAATTCTAAATCCTAATATCTAAACTCTAAACAATATCGGATGACAAAAATAAAAATTCAAAATGTTTTGGTTATTTGAATTTTATAGCTTTGGATTTGTTCAATCTGCCGGCCGGCCGGCGGGGATTTAGAAATTAGGATTTAGGATTTATAATTTTGTTTGTTTTCCGTCGTCTAAAGTTACAGCCATTTTTTCTTCTTAAAGAACATAAGCATGCCGGCCGCTATTAAAGCCATAAATCCGATGATTATCCAGAAACCGTGCTTCCCGTGAATAAAAGGCATGCCGTCGACCGTGTTCATGCTAAAAATCGTCGCGAACAGAGTCAAAGGAAAAACGATAACGGAAAAAATGGTCAAAGTTTTGATGACGTCGTTCAATTTATAATTCAAGAGAGATTCATTCGTTTCGTATAGAATGTCAACCATTTCTTTTTGATTTTCAAGAATTTCCCAAATCGTTTTCGAATGCTCGATCAAATCCTTGTAAAATCTTATTATTTCTTCGTTCATGACGATATGGTTTTTCATTTCGAGAAGTTTTTTGAAAATGTTTTTATGGTTCTGCATGATTTTCCTGAAGTTGATGATATTGAGGCGCAAAGCCAAAATTTCCGAAATCGCCTTTTTTCTTTCGGGCGAAAAAATCATGTTTTCGACATTTTGTATTTCCAAGCTGTTTTTGTCGATAAGCGAATAGCATGAGAGCATCAATTTTTCCAAAACCTCGTAAAGCAGGACGGCCGTCGATCCGAATTCGCAAGCCAGGAAAGAGCTCCCGTCCTTTTTGCACAAATTGAACAAAATGTTGAGATGCGGCACGTTGTTATGAATCGTCGCCAAATATGTCTCACTTATGAAAAAATCAAACTCATCCGGCACGATTTTCCCGTCCTTCAAGGCGGGAAATTGCAAAATCAAAAAAAGATAACCGTTACCCTGGCTTAGGCTCGGCCGTTGCGCGATCGCTTTTGCGGAGGAAGCCTGAAGATGACTGAGATTGAAATTGTATTCCTTCCGCAAATATTCGATTTCTTTTTTTCCGGCGTTGGTGATATTAAGCCAAACAAGTTCATTGTCGAGAGCCGGATTGCTAATGGCAACTTGTTGAATCGTTTTTGAAATTTGATTGAATCTGGACATAAATAAATAAAATCCTAAATCCTAATTTCCAAATCCTAAATAAATCCGAAATTATAAATCCAAATGACCAAAATGTTTTGAATTTTTATTTTTTGTCATCCGATATTGCTTAGAGTTTTAGATATTAGAAATTAGATTTTTTAAAATTTAAATTCGGGTTGGAATTTAAATTTATTCGGGTCATTCGAAATAAATCGGCAGATTCCGATTACTTATATTATAGCACACCTTGACAGGTTTACGAAAATTTAATAAGATGAAAACATGAATCCCGTTAGAAGCCGCGATCGCTTTGGCGGGGAAAAGCATATAAATAAAAGATTAAATTAAACTATCCGCATTAAATTAAGCAGATAAAGAAAAACGATCGCGATCTGCTTCTAGCGAGATGAATCAAAGATTTATAAAAGTTAACCCGAGCAACGTGCCGGCTCCGCGAGAGTCGGGTTGCTTCGGTTTATAAATCTTTTGATTTAAACAGAACGCTATCGAGGCAACCTGAATTAAAAAAGGTTGTTTTTTGTTGCTTTTAAAATTAAAATTCATAA
Source organism: bacterium (assembly GCA_021788015.1). GTDB lineage: Bacteria > Patescibacteriota > Patescibacteriia > Patescibacteriales > JAKAJF01 > JAJYLD01. The sequence goes on from JAJYLD010000001.1 coordinate 62,439, forward strand.
AGGGGGATTCATCATGAAGAGAATTCTGGTCTTAAAAATCGGCACAAAATCAATAGTCACGCCCGGAGGTAAAATAAGGCGGGACTTATTGAAAAACACGGCCGCGGATGTCGCGCGGGTTATGAAAAAGGGATGGAAGGTAATAATAGTTTCGTCCGGCGCTATCGCTTTTGGGAAAAATCATAAGCTGGTCCAAGGCAAAAAGTTGACGAAGCAGAATTACGCCATGATCGGCCAGAATAAACTGGTGGGAGCTTGGCAAAAATTTTTTGAGCCGCTTGGCATTCCCGCCGGTCAGGTTCTTTACGAAAACAAAAGCCTGCGAGGGGAAAGCCGAGAATCGGTAACCGAAGTGCTTATGGCTTTTTTGAGAATTGGGGTTCCCGTCGTGAATGAAAACGATGGGATTACCAATGAAGAAATCCGAGATCTGTTCGGTTTCGGCGATAACGACCAACTCGCCGCGCTCATTTCCAAAGCGGTCAAAGCCGAAAAGGTGATTTTTCTCACGACCGTTCCCGGAATATATGATAAGGCCGGCAAAATCATTCGGGTGATAAATGCCAGGGAACGGAAAATCCAAAACGGCCTCTGCGTCAAATCAGGGGACTCGAATGGAGGCATGCCCTCGAAACTGAAAGCCGGGAAAATGGCCGCCCTCGCCGGTAGCGAAGCGATAATCGCAAGCTACAAAGAGAAAGACATTCTCACTCGCCTGATTAAAGGCGAGGAGATCGGAACAAAAATAGTCGCTTAAAAAAAGCGACTTTTTTATATTTCAGAAGATTCGTTTAAAAATTTATGATTACATTGATTCAACCTTGCGTCTAAAGAAAAACCTATACTCTTCTTTTTTTAAATCGTAAGGATCTTTTACTTTCTTCACCAGTTCGAAACCCAGTTTTTTGTGGGCCGCGACAGAAATGCCATTCTTTAATTCGACATAACTGATTATATTTTTATTTCCAATTTCTTTTTTTAATTTTTCAAATAATTTTTTGCCTATTCCTTTGCCTCTGTGTTTTTTGTCGACAACCCAATCGTTTAAGTACACTTCATTATTTTTAGTCGCAAATGCGCAAATCGCCCCTATAATTTTATTTTTGTCTTCAGCGATAAAAACATAACCGAAAGTTATAAAAGCGGCCATGTCATAAATATTCACCACTTCTTCATCCCAAATTTCATTTTCCAGCGCGCGTATTTTTTGAGATTGATTGATTTTGGCTTTTTTTATTTTGATCATAAAATTTATAAATATATACATTAATCATATCAAAAAAATTTATTTCGGGCGAGAAAAACGGAAAAAATTATAAAAAAACCGCCTCAACTTTTTGTTGGGCGGATTTGGCCGTGTTTAGAGTCTTCGTCATCGGCGTCCGGTATAACCCGGCTTCCTCCGATGAACAAAACACAAAAATAACTCTCTCTTGTTTTTTCTCGGATTTTAGCTTCCTCCGGCGTGCCTCTCTCATACAGTAGTGGTACGGGAATCGCCCGAGGGTCGTTTATCGGCTTGCCAAGGAAAACGCGGTTACCGTTTTTAACGCCGCAGTATTGGCCCCGCTCGAAAATACATTCTCTGGGCTCGCATATTTTCGTATCGAACCACCTTGAGATAGCAGTGGCCTTAATCGGAGGGTCGAAACGATAATTTCTGCCGACGACAAGATGTGGTGCGTCCATCGAGACTTGTCCTCGGGTGATATTACGGCGCATCTTAAATTTCAACTTCTCCTCCTTATCTTTTTTCCTTTTTTTGATTAAAAATATCAATAGTATAAAATAGCACCTGTTGCGAAAACTGTCAATTTCGTTTGTTTTCCGTTTTTCATGTTTTCTTAATTTATGTTATAATAAATTCATGCCCGACAAAGAAGAAGCGCAAAAAAATACGCTTGAAAACCATGAACAAAGAATAAAAACCGAAACGACAAAAGTCGAATCTGGTCCCTTTGTTCATGGACCGGAAAGAATGAATGAAATCGATCATGAAGAAGAGAAAAAAATCATCGGAGAAATTTCGGGAAAAGACGCCGACGCCGGAAATATCGTCGCGGCCACGAACGCCAGGGAAGAAACTCGAAGAGAGGAAAAAGAAATCGAAAAAGCGCTTGAAAGCGGACTGGAAGACATTTATTTGAAGATGTCTCCGGAAAAGCAAAAAGAATTTAAGGCCAAAGGCGAAGAGACCGCGAAAAAAATCAACCGACTTTTGCATAAGGCCAAAGTGAAGATCAAAGACATTATCGACTTAATCAAAAAATGGCTCGCCGTCATTCCGGGCGTGAATAAATTTTTTATTGAAAAAGAAGCGAAGATAAAGACGGACGAAATTGTGAAGATTAAGAATAAACCTTTTTGATATTTATCAGTCTAATAAGAAAAATTTTCAATTTGCAATTTTCAATTTGCGATTATTTTTATTAAAATCGGAAATCGAAAATTGAAAATCGTGAATTATATATGGATTACGGTATCTCTCAACAAAATTACCCCATTCAAATCAATGCCAGCATGAACGCCAGCTCCAATCAGTGGCTGGTTGTTTTGTTTTGGATAGCCGTTGTCGCGCTCGTCATTTTAATTATCCGTTCCATTATTAAATTTTTCGTAAAACGTTCGCGTTTGCACGATCATATTATTTATCTCGTCCGCCTCCCCAAAGAAAAACCGAAAGACCAGGAGAAAATTTACGGCGTCCAGCAGCTTCGGGAGGAAATCGCGCGCGGAGAAACGATTTTCGCGAGTATCGGCGGATTGCGCGCCCAGCGCGGTTTGAATAAGGAAGGTATTCGCGCCTGGCTTTTCGGCAGAAACGACCATTTTTCTTTCGAAATCACGGCCAATCACAAGGTGATTTCTTTCTACGCGGTCGCTCCGAAACGCATGGCCCGCTATCTCGAGCAGCAAATCCAAGCGCATTTTCCCGAAGCGGCAATGGAAGAAGTGAAAGATTATAATATTTTCAATCCCTCCGGAGATACGGAAGCCTGCTTTCTAAAAACCCAACGCGAATTTATTTTTCCCTTAAAGACATACACGCGCATGGAAGCCGACCCGATGAATTCCTTGATCAACGTCATGTCGAAATTGAACAAGGACGAGGCGATCGCCGTGCAATACGTCGTCCGCAGCGCGAAACCGGGTTGGCATCGAGTCGTCGTCAAGTTTGTCGCCAACGTTCATAAGTTCAACTCGGTGCGGGACGCTTTGCGCAATCGTGGTCTCGTCAAGGTTCTTCTTTTTTGGAGCGATCTTTTCAAATCGGCCAAGCCGAAAAATTCGAATCCGGAAAACCAAAGACGCTTGACCCCGATGGAAGAGGAAACTTTAAAAATCATCGAGGAGAAAAACGCGAAAGCGGGGCTGGACGTCAATTTGCGCATCGTCGTAAGCGCGCGCGACCGTTATCACGCCAAACATATCTTAAACAACATGGTCGGCGCTTTCAGCCAGTACAACTATTACGAGTACGGCAACAGTTTTAAAAATAAGGTCAGTCATTTTTGGAACATATTGCTGCATTGGCGCGGGCGCAATCGAATTTTGACCGATTTCATTTACCGCCGTTTCGACGCGAAGACCGGTTTTATTCTGAACACGGAGGAACTGGACAGTATGTATCATTTTCCTTTGCGTCAAGCGGAAACGCCGAACATAAATTGGCTTACGGCGAAACACGCGGCCGCTCCGACGAACATTCCCGACGAGGGCATAATTCTCGGGCGCAATATTTATCGAGGCGTGGTCAGGGACGTAAAAATAAAAAGAACCGATCGCAGAAGACATGCGTATATAATAGGTAAGTCGGGCGTGGGCAAATCGCAACTTATGGCCAGTATGGCCATTCAGGATATTTTAAACGGCGAGGGCGTTTGCGTCATCGATCCGCACGGCGATTTGATCAACGACATTTTAACGCGTATTCCGCCGGAACGGGCCGAAGACGTCATCCTGTTCTCCCCGGCCGATATTTCGAGGCCGATGGGATTGAATTTGCTTGAATTCGATTCGCGCTATCCCGAACAGAAAACTTTCGTCATCAACGAAATGATAAAAATATTCGACAAGCTTTACGATCTGAAAGCGACCGGCGGGCCGATTTTCGAGCAATACATGCGCAACGCCATGCTCCTTGTCATGAGCGACCCGGAATCAGGTTCGACGTTGATGGAAATTCCGCGCGTTTTGGCCGACCCCGAATTTCGCAGAATGAAACTTTCGAAATGCGGCGACCCAACCGTTGTCGATTTCTGGCGCAAGGAAGCGGAAAAGGCGGGGGGAGAAGCGGCTCTGGCGAATGTCGTTCCTTATATCACTTCGAAATTAACTTCTTTCATTTCGAACGATACCATGCGTCCGATCATCGGTCAGCAAAAAAGCTCGTTTAATTTGCGCGATGTCATGGATCATCAAAAAATTCTTCTCGTCGATTTGACGAAAGGTTTGATCGGCGAACTGAACGCGCATCTTCTCGGCATGATTCTGGTCGGAAAAATTTTGATGTCCGCCCTGTCCCGCGCCGACATGCCGCAGGAAAAAAGAAAAGATTTTTACCTTTACATCGACGAATTTCAAAATTTTACGACCGATTCGATTTCTTCGATTCTTTCCGAAGCGAGAAAATACAGTTTGAATTTGATCATCGCCCATCAATACCTCGGCCAGCTCGTGAAGCCGAACGACACCTCGATTCGCGACGCGGTTTTCGGAAACGTGGGCACATGGATTGTTTTCAAGATCGGCTCGGAAGACGCGGAAAAGATGGAAAAAGAATTCGCGCCCGTCTTTAATCAGTATGACTTGATCAATGTGGAAAAATACACGGCTTACATAAAATTGTTGATCGACAATACGGCTTCCCGTCCTTTCTCGATGGTTACTCCCTGGCCCTTGCCCGGGGTGAAACGGGAAGAGTCGGGAGCGCGCATAAAAACTTTAAGTCGTTTAAAATTCGGCCAGGATCGAAACATAATCGAGGCGGAGATAAGAAAAAGAGCAGTGATTTAATTTTAATAAAAAAGACCGGATTATAAACCGGCCTTGAGGCTCAACTATTAGTCGCCATGATCCTCGAAAGGAAGATCTTTTTCCTTTGCGAAGTCGCGAATGAACGCATAGAGCTTATCTTTTTGTTCTTTTTCCACGCTCACGATTACATGCCAAGTCGGATGGGTCGGGTAGCAACGATATTCGTCGACTTTTTTAATATATTATTCCCCCATCATGATGTTTCTAAGGGCGAATTTTTCCCCGAATTTCACCATGAAATCGCCGGCATGCTCCTTAAGTATGACCACGTTCAGCTGAATAAGCTCTTTACTCGAGAAGATAAGAACCCCGTCTGTCATGTTCGCCTCCTTAAAGGAGGCAAAAGTTACGTTTAAATTAAAGCAAAATAAAAGATTTGTCAAGAAAGTTCGAGGTTTATCTTTACAAAAATAAAAAATTGGTGTATAATGAGTTAGCTTTTTAAAAATAAATATAAAAATATGACAAATAAAATTTTATTTAAAGACGAAAACGATTTCAATGAAGACGAAAGAGAGAATGTGGAAAATGCGGAGAGCGAAGACGAAGACATGAGCGATGAAATGGATGAAGATGAACATGAAGAAGAGTCGGACGAAGAAGAGGACAAAGACAATGTTCTTATCGCCAAATCGAAAATTTTGCTCATAAAAAAACTTCTCGGCAATATAAAAGACAACAGCGATAAATTGTCCGATCTTCTGGCGCCGCTTCTGACCGCGGAGGAAGAGGAAAGAATCAGTTTGGGCCAGATCGGCGAAGAAGGTTTTAAAAGGGAAGAAAAAGAAGGTGAAAGAATCATCGAAGGAGTGTTCGACGGCGAAAGCATGATCGGTCCGGACGGAAAGGTCTACAGCGTGCCCGCCAACTACGCTTCGAAATCAAAGTTGGTGGAAGGCGACATCTTAAAATTGACCATAACCGAAAATGGGACTTTCATTTATAAACAAATCGGTCCGATCGAAAGAGGGAGAATCGTGGGCAAGTTGGAAAAAGAAGCCGATGGAAGTTATTTCGTAACTCTGGACGGAAAAAAATGGCGAGTTTTGACCGCGAGCGTGACTTACTTCAAGGGCGATGAAGGAGATGAAGTCGTAATTCTCGTGCCGAAAGCGGGGGAGAGTAAATGGGGAGCGGTAGAAAACATAATCAAGAACCCGGAATAATCGCCGAAAATTCGATAAGTATAAAAATAGAGGCTTTAAAATCAGCCTCTTTTTTATTATAAGATTGCATAAATTTCAATAACCGACACCCAAGTTCCAAAGCCATTCCAAATATCAAAATCCAAATTACAAATAAAATCCAGACGACAAAATATGGACAGTCCGTGTTTAAAGGAGTAAGATTAATTTCATGAAATTTTCATCCGGGAGGTAAATGATACAGATATGCGAATATTGGTTATCGAGGACAATAAGAAATTAGCCGCTTCAATCAAACTCGGTTTGGAGCGGGAAGGTTTTGCGGTCGATTGCTTGTTTGACGGCAAGGCGGGGCAAGATCGTTTAATGATGAGCTACGGTGTGTATGATTTATTGATTTTGGACATTATGCTGCCACAAGTAGACGGGATAACCGTTTGCCAGAATGTCAGAAAACAAAAAATAGTTTTGCCTGTTATTATGTTAACGGCGAAAGATACCGTTGATGATAAAATTTGGGGGTTGAATTGCGGGGCCGACGATTATTTGATAAAACCATTTTCCTTCGACGAGTTGGTAGCCAGAATCCGCGCCTTATTAAGACGACCTCAAGGCGTTTTGCCGGTGGAATTAAAAGTCGGCGATTTGGTATTAAACGCCACCGCCGGGAAAGTGTACAGAAAAAACAAGGAAATCGAACTTTCACTTAAAGAATTTTCTTTATTGGAATACTTGATGCGCAACGCCAATCAAGTATTAAGTCGGGAGCAAATTTTGGATCATGTTTGGGATTTCGCTTTTGATTCATTCAGCAATGTCGTTGACGTCCAAATAAAAAATTTACGAAAAAAAATCGATAAAGGACACAATGAAAAATTATTGGAAACAGTTCGCGGTTTGGGCTACCGGCTTAAAAATTAATCTTTTTCAAAGGGCCCGCTTCAGGCTGACCGCTTATTATATCTTGGTGATAGCGGTCATTTTAAGCGTATACAGCCTGATTTTATTCCAGGCCTTGGCGGGCAATCTTAGGGATGGCGAATTCGGGGACGAACAAGTCAATCCGATGGCGATTGACAGAACGATTGATAATTTGAAAACCAGCATTTTTATTATCGACCTGATTGTTTTGGTCTTAGTAAGTTTTTTAAGCTATATTTTGGCCGGCCGAACATTAAAACCGATCAAAAAATCATTGGAAGCGCAGCAGCAGTTTAGCGCCAACGCCTCCCATGAACTGCGTACGCCTTTGGCTATTATGAAAACCGACAGCGAAGTGGCCTTACGGAATCCTCGCAATACTCTTAATGATTTGAGGGTTCTCACCGAAAGCAATTTGGAAGAAGTCGAGCGGATGTCCAAAATAGTGAACGATCTGCTTATTTTATCGCGCAGCCAGCGGCTGAAAGAGACGCATTTTTCAAAAATAGATTTATCAGAAGCAGTGATTAAAATGGCGCATAAAATGCGGCAGCAAGCATTAAATAAAAATGTCTCGCTTAATGTAACAAAGACGGAAGGCGGATTTATATCTGGCGATAACGATGCCGTCGAGCAAATGATTTTGAACATTCTGCAGAATGCCGTCAACTATACGCCCGAAAAAGGGAGTATCGAAGTGGCGCTCGAAAACAAAGAAAATTTTATCGAACTCAAAATAACGGATACCGGCATCGGCATTGAAAAGAATAAATTGTCCCGCATTTTTGAACGTTTTTACAAGGCGGACGACTCGAGGACAAGCGTAACCGAAGGCGCCGGTCTCGGCTTGTCCATCGTTAAAGAAATCGTTGACAATCATCGAGGCAAGATTACAATCAGTAGCGAACTTAACAAAGGCACAGAGGTAATTATTCAATTTGCCAGAATAATTTAATTTCATCCTTTTTTCATTTTGAAAAATTATACTGAAATTAATTCAATGCTGTCGATTTTTCGAGAATTGATTCCGCCTTAATCCATGAAATACATAATTTACACCTTAAGAATAACCGCTTGGCTTTTGGCTGCCGTTTCCGTCGCGGTTTTATTCACCGCTTTGCCGAATTTGCCTTGGCCGACTTTTAAAAGCGACTATCATCTCCATACCGTTATCTTGCCGATGGTTTTCGTTCCTTTGTTTTATCTTCATACTCTTGCCGGTTTCTGGTTTCTGCTTTCAAGACATAAAAGACTCAATAAGCTTTGGATAAAGGTGGAGACAAGTATTTTGTGGACGGCGATATTAATCGTCTTTGGTTGGTTTTACGCCATAAATTTAACCCGGGTCGATTTGCAAAAGACTTTAAATAATACCGCCGGCCATCAAACAAATGCGGCAAATTCATCTTTATCCGTCTCCGTTCCGAATTCTAAAACGGTCGGATCGATTACGACCGTTTTAACGGCAAACGAAGTAAGCAAGCACAATAAAATCGATGATTGCTGGTTGATCATAAACGACAAAGTTTACGATGTTACGAGATATCTGGGCGTCCACCCCGGCGGCCCTTCTACGATAATTCCTTATTGCGGCAAAGACGCGACAGCCGCTTTTGCCGACCTTCCTCATTCGCAAAGCGCTGTCAATCTTTTGCAATCGTTTTATATCGGCAATCTCGGCGGTCCCATCAATCAGCAGAGCGCTAAAAAGGTAAAAACCCAACCGTTGCCCGTCAAGGCGGTAACAAACGGCGGAGAGGAAAATGATTAACAGGATAAAAACAACATAAAACATAAAAAGATCAGATTTTTTCATGCCATTTTCATCTTCGGATATAAAAATATAAGTTAATATGAACAAGAAAATTTTTCATTATCTACGAACAGGAAAAAGCATTTATAATTTTTTCGTCTTTTTCCGTATCATAAAACCATAAATAAAATGCCAGTTATCAAAATAAACGGATTGGGCCATAGATACGGCAATCAAGCTGCGTTGAACAATTTGAATTTAATCGTTCTCGAAGGAGAGATCTTTGGATTTTTAGGTCATAACGGTGCCGGAAAAACCACAACTATAAATATTCTGACAACCTTACTTACCCAAACATCGGGAACGGCCGAAGTTGCCGGATTTAACACGATTAGCCAGAGCCGACAGGTGCGCCAAAACATCGGTTACTTGCCGGAAAATGTCATGTTTTATGATAATCTTACCGCTTTTGAAAATTTAGCTTTTTTCGCCAAACTTTCCGGAGTCACGGATATTGAAGAAAAAATATTCGAAGTTCTCGACTTTTTGGATTTCCGAGGAATTGAAAACAAGAAAATGGGAGAATTTTCCAAAGGAATGAGACAACGCATCGGCATTGCTCAGGCCATAATTCACAAACCGAAAGTTTTATTTCTCGATGAGCCTACCTCCGGACTGGACCCGATGGGAATAAAAAATTTGCGAGAAATTATTATTCGGCTGAACAAAGAAAAAAATATGACAATTTTCATGAATACTCATCTGCTTTCGGAAGTGGCTTTAACCTGTACTTCTATCGGCGTACTTAGCCGCGGACATCTGATTTACAATGATACGCTGGAAAATACTCTCAAAAAATTTCCCAGCGAAGCGTCTTTGGAAGATATATATGAGCACGTGGAAAAAACGGCGAAAAAGATTAAGTAAAATATGGCAAAAATAATTTTTACGCTGGCGATTAATGAACTAAAAATACTTTTGCGCGAAAAGACTTTCTTGCTTCTTTTGGCGATTTTTATGGCCATGACTTTTTTTTCCGTCTACATCGGTTGGTCTACAAGGACTACGATTTTTGCAATTTATCGCGAATCGCTGTCAATCCTTCGGGAAGCGGGGATGTCAAAGTTTCCTCCGGACCCCGTCTTAAATGTTCCGGCTTTGGCAGTGTTTAATAACATGATTGTTTATATTTTTCTCATCGGAGCGCTTTTGGCCATAGTTATCGGCCATCGATCATTTATCCGGGAAAGAAAATCAGGAGTTCTTCCGCTTATTTTTTCAAGACCTGTTGGACGCAAAGAATATATAGGCGGAAAAATGGCCGGCATCATGCTGGCGCTTGCCTTCGTACTGGCGATCACCTTTGCGGTCAGCGCTCTTTCTTCCTTGTTTATACCCGGTTTGCGGATGTCTTTTGCGGAGATTGAAAAACTTTTCTTCTTTTACGGCGTTTCTTTTTTATATCTGTTTGTTTTTTCTCTTTTAGGTCTTTTATTTTCCATATTTATGAGGGCGGAATCGATGGCCCTTCTCGTGCCGATTATCATCTGGGTCGCCTTATCTTTTGTTTTGCCCGAATTGACTACCGGCCAAAATCCGGTGGCCCTTCTTAATCCTGTCAATATTGCCCAAAGCCCGCAGGCTCAAGGTCAGTTTTTTGTGTGGGCAAGAAACCTATTGGCGCCGTTTTCAATCAGTCAGCACTTCACCGTTTTATCCTTACATCTTTTGGGAATAGAAAAGCAGACAGAGGCGTCCGGCGGCTTGTCGGTATTATCGGTTAATTTTCAGCATCTGATCTTACTCATGATCTCCATTTTCATTTTTGTTGCCGCCAATATTTTCGCCTTGAGCAAGTATTCAATAACTCGGGATAAAATTGTATGAGAAATAGCGACGCTTTCATTGTTATAGCGAAGAAGGAGTATGCCGACGCGGTCAAAAATGTTCTTTTTTTAACGCTAGTCTCGTTCCTTCTGGGATTAGTGGGTATTTCGCTGCTTGTGGCGGCTTTTAATTTTCAATCACAGGTGGCTCAGTATAATCAGGCTCTCGAACAAATCAAGCAATCCGGACTTACGGGAGCCATGCTGGAAGAGCCGCAATATTATCCGCTCCAGATGCTGCGAGGAACTGTCGAGTATTTGGAAATTATCGGAGCCATTATCGGCATAATCCTGGGCTATCTGGCGATTGCCAAAGAAAAAGGAGCCAACACCGCGCGCTTACTTTTGAGCCGTCCTCTTGGCGGGGTTTCTTTTGTCGGAGGAAAAATTTTTGGAAACAGCCTTTTAATTCTTTCCGTGCTGGGTATTATATTTTTATTTATAATTGTTTCGATATCCGGCATCGGCCATGTACTGTTTTCACAATTGGAATTGCTAAAACTTTTTCTGGCGTTTTTATTTTCTTTCATCTATTTGGTTTTCTTTTTTTGCTTTGCGATGCTCCTGACACTTTTTTTTAGGTCGATGCCGCACGCTCTTATCGTCGCTTTTTCCGTATGGCTGGTTTTTGTTTTAATTATTCCGCAAATCGGCGATACGATGGATCCGGACAATCAGGTTCCCGGCGGATTTTTCAACAGCATGCATATGACCCAGGACCAACAAAAGCGGGTTATCGCGAAATTTAAAAGATACGAAAATTTTCGGAATGCCATGGAAGAGTCATCAGTGGAGAAACATTACGAGCGTCTGGTTTTTGCCACGCTTGGCATAAAAGATATGTACAACGATAAGGGCCTGTCTTTTATATTCAAGGACAAATGGGGTGATTTAGTCTGGGTGATCGGTTACTGTATCATGGGAGCTATTCTTTCTTTTGCGCTTTTCAAAAACGGACGTTTATTAAACTCGCCCTGACATATGGTGAATAGTTAAAATCTTTTATAATAACTAAGCTAATCAATTAAACTAATCAATAACCAAATCTATGAAAAAATTTTACATTATTGGAGCGATGGTTATCGTTATAATGGTTTTGATATATGCCGGCCATAAAACTTCTTCGCCAAAATATTCCGAAAAACCATCTCCAAAAAATCAAGTCGCTATTGTTGCTTCAAACGGTTCTTCACAAAATTCGGCCACGGTAGAAACAAAACAAGATCCGGAAGATGTAGTGCCGGGTATATATCCCAATCCGATTAATAATAATGCCACAGCCGAAGGCTTCAAACTTTCTTCGCTTATGGTGGAGAATAATACTGATGCTTTGGGGAACGCGGTTAATGACCATCTGCAGTTTACCCTTCAGAATTTGACCAACAAGGATATTTCCAATTTTGAAGTTTATTACACGATTACCGATACAACAAATAATAAGAAGGAAGGCTATTATAAAAAACTGGACAATTTTACTCTGAAGGCGAATTCTTCCCAAGATGTGCATTTTGACGGGCAACCCGGTTATGGCCATTACACTGACAATCCGCACAACCTTTACCACACCTCTTCAGACAAACTGCAATTCACAGTGGAGGTAAGCGCGCCGGGATACAAGATTGAATCAGCCGATGTTGCTAAAGACGCGGGGGGAGCGGAAACCAAAGATTAATGAGATTTTTAATTTGGATCGATTGGCGCGTCTTAAACAATAAATCAATTTGTTATAATTAAGTCATATTAAATTTATGAACAAAGCAGCATTAATCGAAAGACTGACCGCAGAAGTGCAAGTCACAAAAAAGCAGGCCGAAGACATGATCGAAGGCCTGACAAAAATCATTATTGGCGAGCTGAAAGCCGGCAAAGAAGTAGTCTTGGCCGGCTTCGGCGCGTTCATGGTTAAAGCTCGTCATGCGCGCGGCGGCGTCAATCCTCAAAATCCGATAGAAAGGATTCAAATTCCGGAAGTCAAAGTGGCTAAATTCAAAACGGGAAAAAATTTGAAAGACGCATTAAAGGGAAGGTAAACTCCATAGCGATTAGGAGAAAATAAACCTAACTCAAAGATAAATTAATTATATTAATTTTGTTTTTGAATCATAGTTCTATACGAAGAGGCTTGCCAATTTGTTTAAGAATTATAACAGAAAACAAGCTTTTTTATCCCAATAAATTATGCAAGATTTCAAAAATTATTCGATAAAGAAAAAAAAGTCCTTTAATGTTTTGGCCAGTCCGCTAGCGGTTATTTTTTTGATAATCATTATCGGGTTGATTGCCCTCTTTTTCTTATCCGGAAATCACGGCGGAAAAAGTGGAAACGGCAAGTTGGTCATAGCCTCAACCGGGTCGCCGGCAAATGCAGGCGATGCCAAAAATAATGGCGCGGCCCATAAACCGCCGGCTTTTGATATTGCTAAGCGTAAAAGCCTGCCCATGGATAATGAAACAGGTTACCTTAATTGGATGTTGACAAATACTCCTGAAAAAAAAGATTATTTGATGGCTAAATGGGATCGTGCTCAGGCGGTTATCGCAAATCAAGATGCCACTGACCCGCGAGTCATTGAGGCGTTCTTGCGCGCACCGCGGGAATTTTTCTTTAACGCCGGAAGCGCTCAAGCGGCTTATGCCATGCCGGCCGCGCCGATCGGCTATGGCCAAACTATCTCCGGACCGCACCTGGTGTCCCGCATGACGCAAGCTATCGATCCAAAACCGAATCAAAAAGTGCTCGAGATCGGAACCGGATCGGGTTACCAATCCTCCGTGCTAGCCGAACTTTCCAATTATGTTTATACTATTGAGATAGTGCCTCAATTGGCGCAAAAAGACGATGCAAATTATACCAAGCTGTCCCAATATTATCCCGAGTACGCGAATATCAAACGAAAAAATGCCGATGGTTATTACGGCTGGCCGGAATATGCGCCGTTTGACAGAATAATCGTCACTTGTGGTATCGATCATGTCCCTCCGGAACTGTTGAAAGAGCTGGCGCCCGGTGGTATTATGGTTATTCCGGTCGGTCCGCCTTCCGGGCAAACTGTGCTCAAAATCACCAAAGAAGTCGCATCCGACGGTTCGATAACTTTTAAGCGCGAAGACATTTATCATGGCAAGAAAGTAATTTTTGTGCCTTTTACCGCCGGACAAGGTCAAATCCATTCAAATTCCATTGATTCAAATGCCACCAGTTCAAGCGCCTCCAAATAATCAGCAAAATCCAATGAATAAAAAAATTTTTAATTTCCGTCTGCTCGCGCTTTTTATTGTTTCAATTGTTTTAATTGCTTATGAGCTGGCAGTTATGCGCACTTTTGCTGTCGGCAGTTGGTCGAATTTCGGTTCAATGGTGATCAGTATAGCGTTGCTCGGCATGGGTCTTGCCGGAACGCTATTAACTTTCTTTTCCGAACGGATTCGGCAAAGCGCCGGAGCATGGCTTAAATGGCCGGCTATTGCGCTCGGTCCGGCCATGGCCGCCGCCCAGATTGCGGCTCAGTATGTTCCTTTTAATCCGGTCATGATCGGCGTTGACGCTACTCAAATTTTTTGGATCGGAACTTATTATTTCATTTACGCCGTTCCTTTTTTTATCGGCGCGATTTTTATCGGCGCCGTTTTTATCGAACTCCAGGATCGAATGCACCAGGTTTATTTTTGGAACATGGCCGGATCGGGACTGGGTGGTGTGGTGGTGTTGGGACTCATGTATCTTTTGCCTCCGGAACGCTTGATTGAACCGCTTTTAATCCTGTCCGCCTTGGTACCTCTCCTTTGTTTCCTGCAATTTAATGAAGAAGATAAACAAATTAAATTGGCAACCGCACCGTCAGTCGCCATAGCTCTGCTCATGATCATTTCCATCGCATTTGTAGCCACTGTCGGCCGGATTAAAGTTTCTGAATTCAAGCCCGTAAGCTATGCCCGTCAATTTCCCGACGCCAACCCGGTCTATTATTCTTATGGTCCGACCGGAGAGTACCAGGTTTATCAAAGCTCCTATTTTCATTTCGCGCCGGGTCTGAGCGATAATGCCAGCTTGAACGTAAAATCCATGCCCGAAAACGCTTTTTTAGGACTCTATATCGACGGCCAGGGACCGATCGGCGTGATGCGTAAATTGAAGCCGGACGAAGAAGCATATATGGACTATCTTCCAATGGCCGCGCCTTACTCACTTCTTAAAAAACCGAGCGTCCTCCTTCTCGAACTTGGAGGCGGAATCGGCGTGTCAGACGCGCTTTATCATCAAGCGCGATACGTATCGGTTGTCGAGCCGGATCCGGCGTTGATTCATATGCTTAAAGATACCGATTTTTTCCGGCAGTATACCGGCGATGTCTTAAATGATCCCAAAGTGCGGATCTATAATACTGAACCGCGCGCTTTTACCGGCAGCACTTCCAAACGTTTCGACTTGGTTGAAATCGGGCTGATCGATTCAGTCGGCCTTTCCCAAACGGGTGGCTATGATCTTGAAGAAAATTATACTTATACGTCCGAAGGAATACAAAACTATCTTCGCACCTTGAATCCAAACGGAATTTTGTCGATTACCGTCTGGAATAAACTTGATCCTCCCCGCAATGTTCCGAAACTTTTGACGACTGTGATTGATGCGTTACAAAAGAAGGGGGTTAAAGATCCGGGGAAGCATTTGTTTGTTTTTGATTCGCTTCTTTCCACCGCGACGGTACTGGTTAAAAATTCGGAATTTACCGGGGCTGATTTAAAAACCTTAAAGCAGTTTCTTCATAAGACTTCTTTCGAACCGTGCTATTATCCGGGCATGCCCGATCCCGGCAAAGATTTTTCGGCAATTTTAAGCGCTTACACCGACAAATTCAAACCGCAAGTTTCTATTGTGGCGCCAACCGCGACAGATGCAAAGATGAAAAACGCCATCGGGGCAGAAACTAAAACTGGGATTGCGGCCGGCGCAACAGTTAATGACCAAACCGTCTCCGGCTCAAATTCCGCAGCATCAATTGATCTTCTTCCGGAAGATCTTTACTATTATACAATTAAATGGCTTTTAAACGGCCGGGCCAAAAAATTATACGACGGCTACTTTTTTAATATCTCTCCGGCTGATGATAACCGGCCTTACTATACCGGTTATGTAAAACCGGCCGCCGTTCCCGAAGTGGTAAATAATATAAAAGATTTGTCTGAAGAATGGGGATATGTGCTTGAACTTGCGACGCTGGTCTTGTCCATATTCTTTGGAATGCTTATCGTTCTTATCCCTCTTGTCGGCCGACGTCAGGAATTATTTCGTCGTCAAAAAGGAACGGTGCGTGTGATTATCTATTATGCGGCATTAGGCATAGGGTATATGATGCTGGAAATGTATCTTATTCAAAGACTGGTATTTTTTTTGGCCAATCCGATTTTTTCCAATACCATTGTCATTACGGCCATGCTTTCGATTTCCGGAATCGGCGCTTTGGCGGCCGGACGCTTCAAAGGCGGTAAGCGCCGGCTAATAATTTACGCGGTCGCAGGCATTGCGGTTACAATTGTCTTCTATCTGACTTTAATGCCAAAGATTATCGATGCATTCTTGGGCTGGCCGCTTATTTTAAAAATGCTGTTATCCATTCTCTTTATCGCGCCCGGCGCTTTTTTTCTCGGCATGCCTTTTCCAACCGGTTTGGATGAGCTTTCCAAAAACCGAAGCGGCCTGATTCCCTGGGCATGGGGAATAAACGGCGCGCTTTCCGTAACTGGCGCGGCCCTCACTCGTTTGATTTCAATTTCTTGGGGTTTTCCTGTTGTGCTTATGACAGTTATCATTCTTTATTTTCTCGCCCTTCTTGCCTTTTCCGGCAATCAGATTAAAACTGCCGAAAAATAATAATTTGCGGGAGGCAACGGTATAAATTATACATTTTATTGCTTCTTTATTGTTTGCGGGCGGATTGGTTTTTGGAGGCGTAAAATTTACGGAATTTTTCTTAAGTTGCTTTATTCTCGGGCAAGATATAGAATAGTGGCAAATGCAAAATCAAATCGAAAAAGAAGATTTGGAAAAGTTAAAAAGGGGAGATATCGAGACTTTCGAAAAGGTCCTTTTCGTTTACGAAAGGGCCATTTTTGGTTACATTTTCAATATGGTCGGGCAAAAAGAAACCGCCGAAGATTTGACCCAGGAAGTTTTCATGAAACTTTATAAAAATCTTAAGTCGATAGATCCCGAGAAGAGTTTTAAAAGTTGGCTTTACAAAATAGCCACAAACGCCGCTTACGATTGGTTTCGGGCGAAGAGAAATAAACGGGAACTTTTGATTTTGGATAAAGACGACGCGCCTGAAACAATCGGCGAAGATTCGCCGTATCTAGAAATAGAAGGCAACATAGATTTGGAAGAGGCTTTCAAAAAAATAAAGCCAATCCACAGAACCGTTTTATCGCTGTTTTATTTCGAGGGCTTCGATTACAAAGAAATAGCTTCGATTTTATCCATACCCATAAATACCGTTAAGACTCACATCAGGCGAGGCAAAGAATCTTTAAAAAACGAATTGGAAGAAAAAAATGCGTAAATTATTTTTAAAAACCGACGGACAAGAAGAAAAAGAATTTCCAAGTGCTCTTCATAATAATATCATGAAGAACGTGGTCTTTTATAAATTGCGCCGTGTCTTTTTAATCACGGCTTTGCTTTTGATCGCGAATTTAATTTTTTTCTCTTTTTACGCATGGACAAGGATGAGCGAAGTCGAATTTTTGCAAGTGGCCCGGGTTACGGTTTCCAGTTTTGAAATGGATCGGGCGGTCATAAGCGGAATAATCATGTCTTTGTACGATTTCGCTCCCAAGATTTCTATTATTTTTTTCCTTTTAAGTTTCGGACTGGCTGCGTACTTTTTTTATTCGCTGTTGAAATTCAAAACGGCGAAAAATTTTGATTATAAAAAATCATTTTTAAAGAAATTGGTAAATTTTAAATCTTTAAGAGTCGAAAATTTTAAAAATATTTTTAAGAATAATGACGGGACGTTGAAGAAAGCGTTTGTCGTCGTCTTTATTTTGATTTTGGCGGCGAGTTTGACTTTGCCGGTTTTCGCGTCCGGTATTTTGGGAAACGCGAGCAAACGATATATCGCCGGCTTGAAAGTCGTCAACAAAAATTATATTACCGCCGTCAAATCCGCCAACAGCGCTTACGCCGCCGCCGTCAAAACGGCCGAAACGAATTTAAAAACCGCCTTGGCGACGAAAAACAAGACCAAAATAGTCGAGGCGAGAAAGGCCTATAAAGACGCGCTTGACTCGGCGCGAACGGCCAGAGAAAATGCTTTCATCTGGGCGAGGATAAATTTAAAAACGGCGAAAAAGGTCGTTCTTGATCGATATAAAACGGAGAAAGAGGTGAAAAAAGAAACGACATCGGGAGAGAAGAAGCAGTACGCGGCCGCCGTGAAAACCGCCGATGAGGCGTATGACAACGCCGTCAAATCCGCCAACAGCGCTTACGCCGCCGCCGTCAAAACGGCCGAAACGAATTTCAAAACCGCCTTAGCGACGAAAAACAAGACCGAAATGGCGGCCGGAATAGCGGCCCATAAAGACGCGCTCGCGGCCGCGAAAAAGGCGAGAGAAAACGCTCTTTCCCGAGCCAAGGTAAACTTTGAAGCGGCGAAAAAATCGGCCTCGGCCGAATACAAAAATACGGAAAGGCGCGAATAACGATGAAAACGCGACGATGAGATTGTCGTGATCGCGAATAAATCGATTTTTATACCGAGATAAAAGCGTTCCGGACGGGCGCTTTTATTGTTGCTTGATTATTTTATGTTTTGTTGTAAAATTAAAGGGTCCATCGCTAAATACCATTTTGGCTGCAATTCCTGAAATTCGGTAAAATTTTTCAAAAAATTTCTCAGCTTATATTTCATATAAACCTCAAAATTTATTTGAAAAATTTTCCTCGAATTTCAAAAATTTCGCTTCAAAAGCGTATTTAACAATGAACCCTAAAGTAAAAAGAAAAATTATGGCGACATTATATCGAAAATACAGACCGCAGAATTTTAACGAAGTTGTCGGGCAAAATCACATAAAATTGACTTTGGAGCATGAGATCGAGTCGGGCAAGATCGCCCATGCTTATCTTTTTTGTGGGCCGAGAGCGGTCGGCAAAACGACCATGGCCAGGGTTTTCGCGAAAGCGATCAATTGCCAAAACCGGAAAGAAGGAGAATTCGAGCCGTGCAACAAATGCGAAAGTTGTAAAGACATAACCGAAGGCAGAAGCATGGACATAATCGAAATCGACGCGGCGAGTCATACGGGAGTGGATAATGTTCGCGAGAACATAATCGCTTCGGCGAGAGTCGCGCCGACGCGTGAGAAATTTAAAGTTTTTATCATAGACGAAGTGCACATGCTCTCGATCTCCGCTTTCAACGCTTTATTGAAGATAATCGAAGAACCGCCCAAGAACGTTGTTTTCATTCTTTGCACAACCGAAATTCATAAGGTGCCAACCACCATCATTTCAAGATGCCAACGTTTCGATTTTAAACGAATCAGCCTCCTTGATGTTTTTAAAAAATTAAATTACATAGCCGAGAACGAGGGCGTGAAAGTCGAAAAAGAAATTTTGGAAGCGATCGCGCGGCAATCCGAGGGCCACATGCGCGACGCGGAAAGCTTGTTCGGCCAGATTATTTCGATAAGCGGAAAAAAAGTTTCGAAAGAAGAAGCCTTGCTTGTCATTCCGCGGAACGATTTGAGGGAAGTTATCGGTTTGATCGAATTTTTAAGCAAGAAAGACGCCGGCGGAGGAATAGGACTGATCAATAAGCTTGTCGATGAAGGCATAGACCTTAAAATTTTCGTCGCCGACTTGATCGACGTTTTAAGAAAAATGCTCATTGCGAAAGTGAATCCCGGGCTCGCGGAAAAATTAGGAATCGAATTCGGTGAAAGTTTTGAAAAAAAGATGAGCGAAATCGGACGGAGTTTATCCGTGCCGGAACTTGTGATCATTGCGGAAAAATTTTTGAACGTAAGGGAAAATTTAAAAAACGCGAGCATAATTCAGCTTCCGATCGAGCTCGCCTTAATAGAATTTTGCGAATCGAAACAGCCTGTTCGCGCGGAATCGAATCGACCGAGCGAAAAAAAACCGGAAGCGGAAGCCGAAGAGAACTCGAGAGCGGAAATTATTAGCGGCGTTTTAAATATCGATCATGAACAAATTTTGGAAAAATGGAACGAAGTTTTGGCAAAAGTGAAAAAATATAATCATTCTTTAACTTTTATTCTTCGCGTTTGCGAACCGCGCGATTTGAAAGATAATCGGCTCCGCCTCGCTTTCAAATATAAATTTCACAAAGACAGAATAAGCGAAGCGAACATAAAAATTTTGGTCGAAAAAGTTTTGCGGGAAGTGTACGGGGCTTCTTTGGCCGTCGAGGCGATAATCGATGAAAATTTGGAAATTAAAACAAGCGAGCCCGATCAGGCTCCCGCGCCGGAAGAGAAAAAAGAAGAAGAGCCGGAGCAGGGGCGAAACGCGATTGACAATTTATTAAAGACATTCGGAGGCAGGGTCGTCGGCTAGTTGACAAGTGAATAAAAAATTTGTACAGTATTGCAAATAGATATTGGAGGGGAAAGTTGAAAAAATGGTTCTTTACTCCGATGTTATCGACTCTGTCGGCCGAGGGAAAGGGTGGACGGATTCGGACATGCGGTATCTTGTAAAAAAATTAAATTGCGGTTATTGTCTTTTTCGGACTTCCGTATGCAAAGGTCCCGTTACGCTTCCCGACGGGGGAGCGGCGGCCGCTTGCTGGAAAATCAAACCGGGCTAATCAGCCTCTTTTTTATTAAAAAAGTTTTACATAAATATTATTCGGGGATCGTCCCTGAATGCATAAGCATTCGCGGGCAAACTAATGGCGGGACAGCGGACTACCCGGCCGTCCCACAGCCATTTATTCTGAACAGCATGAAAATTATGCCTCTGCAAGGGAAAGAGAAAAATATTTAAAAAACTATAAGGGAGTAAGAGAAAAAAGAGAATCAATTTCCAATTTACAAAACAGATAAATTAATTATTCCGGGATCGTCTAGTGGTAGGACAGCGGATTCTGGCTCCGCTAACCGAGGTTCGAATCCTTGTCCCGGAGCCAACAAAATAAAATCAGTCAAAAAGACTGAGTTTATTTTGCTTGTGGAATGATGATCTTGTGTGTCGGCATGGGCTTCTGCTCTCTTAAAAATGAAAACATTTACTTTTAAAGTGAATGAGGATAAAATAGATATAACAAATTAATTGTTATGAACACCGAAAACAAGCCCATAATACAGCTGCTTGAGGAGAACGAGCTGAAAATCGGCAAATTGTATAAGATATACTCTCAAAAAATTCCCGATCAAGAAATATTTTGGTCAAGACTGTCGCGAGAAGAAGAACGGCATGCCGAGGAAATTTTTAAATTGGACGACGGTTCCGAAATGTTTATTGAAAATGATTTTACCCGCGAAGCCATAAATTATGTCACCGGCTTTGTCGACGAAGAAATTAAAAAAGCCGAGAACGGCGAGATTTTAAAAAGCGAGGCCGTAAACACCGCTTTGAGAGTGGAGCAATCCATCATAGAAAAGAAATGCCTCGACTTTTTCATTCCGTCAAATTCAAGAGCGAAAGAAGTTATGGGAAAACTTAACAGAGAAACCGATAAGCACATCAAGATGTTGCAAGAAATTAATCATGTTTAAATAAAATTGGAAGGAGGAATCGTGCATGCCTGAAAAAAGGAAGCAAAGTTCCGGAAAGAAAAGCGGCCGGCAATGCGGCAAGCAAAAGCCGCGCGCAAAAAAATCCCCGCCCAAACAGTCGAAGGCCAAAGGCGAACCCGCCAAATTTTCCGGCAACCCTTGAGATTAAAAAGCGCCGACTGTAAGTCGGCAAATCGAGCGGAATAAAAAACCGCTTTTTATTTTTTGTAAAATCGGATTGACTTCCCGCTCATTTTGTGCTAAACTCAGACACCATTCCGAACAGTTTATTTGTGGAAATGAAACGCATATATGGAAACAATCGACAAAACTAAAAACAAAATCATAGTTTTTGCATTTGTCTTCGGCGCCGTTCTTTTGGCCGATTTTTTAAGGCATTACTACACGGGGAAAGAAGGCCTTGTAAGCTGGATTTTGTCCATACACGCGGTATGGCCGGTATTTTCACTTTTTATGATGATCGCGGTAATAATCTTTTACGGCGAAAATAAATTTATAATATACATACCGGCCGCCATCCATTTTGCGGTGGCATTTCTGGGATATCTGAATGTATATCTGAACTTCAGCTCGATAATCAACTATGACTGCCTCCTTTTCAATCTTATATTATTCGTTCTTTATTACATGGCCATTTAAAAATACATGATCAAACTCAAAAGAATTTACGAACAACCGGAAAAAGACGACGGTTTCAGAATTTTAACGGACCGGCTTTGGCCGCGAGGCGTGTCGAAAGAAAAAGCCAAACTCGATTTATGGCTTAAAGATATCGCGCCTTCGAACAATTTAAGAAAATGGTTCTCCCATGATCCCAAAAAATGGAAAGAATTTCAAAAATGGTATAAAAAAGAACTCGCCGCCAACAAACAAACCGTCAATGAGTTGAAAAGAATCGTCAAAATCGAAAAGAAGGTAACACTTTTATACGCCGCCAAAGATGAAATTCATAACGAGGCCGTCGTGATCGCGGATTTTCTGCAAAAGTGATTTTATCCAATCATGAAAAAGGTGTATAATAAAGATATATACGGTTCTTAATTTTTAAGCATATATCTATGCGCAAAAACACTCTCAGGGAAATCTCAAAATACGCCGCCGGGTTGGTGACGGGAGATTTAATCGGTCTCTTTTGGTTTTACTTTGGCGGCCGCCTGCCGATTAATTTTCTCGGCATCCCTTTCGGTTATCGCAACGCCGTTGAAGCCATGATCTTCGACGCTTTGCTTATCGCGTTTTTGATTTATTACGGTTGGCGCATGTCCGATACGCCGAAATCGAGCGCGGAGAAAAAGTTTCATCTTGTCGCGGGCGCGCTTTTCGCCATCGTGGCGCTTTTGCATCTTTCCCGCATCATTTTCGGTTTGCATTTCGTTTTGGGTTCATGGAATGTCCCTTATTGGCTTAACGGTCTCGGCGCCGTAGTTACGGCCTTTCTGGCCTATGTCGCTTTTTCTTTAGCGAAAAACGAATAAGTGAAAGTTTGAAAAATAAAACCACCGGTATCGGTGGTTTTTCGTTTTTGCTATAATATAAACATGAAAACAAACAGCCTCTTAAAATTAATCGTCGCAATCATAATTTCGGAACTTGCAGGCGTGATCGGCTCTCTATTCACGGTTTCCTCCATTCCGACTTGGTATACGGCATTGACCAAGCCGGCGCTTACGCCTCCGGCATGGGTTTTCGCTCCGGTCTGGACAATTTTATTCGCGCTAATGGGAATTGCGGCGTTTTTGGTTTGGGACAAGGGCCTGGAGCGCAAAGACGTGAAAGCGGCTCTGGCCGTATTCGCGGTCCAGCTTGTTTTAAACGCGCTTTGGTCGATTATATTTTTCGGACTCCATAAACCGGGCGTGGCGTTTGGCGAAATTATTTTTCTTTGGCTAGCCATTCTCGCGACGATAATCGTTTTTGCCGGGATTTCCCGACCGGCCGCCTGGCTGCTCGCGCCCTATATCGTTTGGGTCGGCTTCGCCGTTTATTTGAATTTTTCGATTTGGCAATTGACGCTTCGTTAAAAAAATAATATGGAGATTCATATTGATTATAATCCATCGCCCAAAGATCATTTTTTTATTTCCGTGCCATTGAATAAAAAAGAATGCATTTCTTTTGATCGCACCATAAAGGGCAAAAGAGTCATGAAACAAGTATTTAAAGAAAAAATTCCTTTTCCGGCCGGCATTAAATTTAATAGCGAATGGGACACGATAGTTATCAAAAACGGAAGTTTCAACAATAAGTTTCATGTGCGATGGGTGGATATGAATAAAAAAGATTGGTTGAACGGAGAAATTTGGGAAACGGTTAAGGAAAAATCGCTAGAAGACGATACGTCAAACCGACTTCTTTATTATTCGCGATTAATTTCCGACAATTATGACAATCTTTCCGAATACAAAAATGAAATTATGAATTTTGAAAAATTAATCCAAAACAAAATTGATAAATTTGCATAAGTGTATGCCGAAATCAATACTTAAAAAAGTCATCGTTTCCAAACAAATACATTCGTCCGAATTTTTAAAATTCATGCCGGCCAGAGAAAAAAAGGAACTGCTTGAACAGGCCTTCGAACTTAGGGGCAAAAGAGTGGTGCACGTAAACGCCACGGCCGCTGGCGGCGGCGTGGCCGAAATATTAAAAAGTTTGATTCCGTATTTGCGATCTCTCGGCGTGCAAGCCGATTGGTACAGCATAAATCCGGAGGTCGGGAAAGAATTCTTTACGGTGACCAATAAAATTCACAACGCTTTGCAAGGCGCCGCGGTTAAAATAACGAGCCCGGAATGGGCGGAATATCAGCGGGTAAACAAACAAATCGCTGACGATCTCGACAAAATCGATTGCGACGTTTTGGTGATAAACGATCCCCAGCCTCTTCTCGCGGGAAGCTATTCCCATCCGGGCAAGGCCAAAATATACTTCAGCCATATCGACACTTCGGCGGCGTTCATGCCGGTTTGGAAAAAAATTTTCCCGGTAATAAGTTCTTATCGTAAAATCGTTTTTAGCAATCGCAGCTTCGTAAGCGGCGGCCTGCCTCGCCGTAAAATAAAAGTTTTTACTCCGGCCATCGATCCGTTGGCGTCGAAACAGAAAATTATTACCCGTAAGGAAGCCCGGCATTATTTAAAAAACGAAGGCGACATACCGCCGGCCTGCCCTCTTGTCGCGCAAATATCGCGTTTCGACGTTTGGAAAAATCCCATGGGAGTGATCCAGGCTTTTCGCATGGTGGAGAACATGTATCCCGAAGCGCGATTGGCTCTTGTCGGTTTTAACGAAGCGAAAGACAATCCGGCGGCCGCGGCCGTGCATAAAGACGTGGCGGCCGTGGCTGGAAACTCGAAGGACATCTTTATTTTTTTCGACCCGAAAGGAAAGAACATCGCCGAATTCACGGTCATGACGCAGAACGCCGCCGATATTATCGTGCAAAATTCGACCAAAGAAGGATTCGGGCTCACGGTCGCGGAAGCGATGTGGAAGCGCCAGCCGGTTATCGGCGGTCCCGCTTCCGGAATCCGCAAGCAAATTCAAAACGGCAAGAACGGCTTTATCGTAAAAACCCCCGAAGAATTGGCGGAAAAAGTCATTTTTCTTTTGTCTCATCCGAAAAAAAGAAAAGCGATGGGAAAGGCCGCTAGAAAAACCGTTCTGCAAAAATTTTTATTTCCGCGACTGGTTTTGGACCATTTTAAGCTCTATAAATCATGTTTAAAATAAATATATGAAAATTTGTTTGGTGAATATGAATATCGCATGGAAAAATAAAGAAGAAAATTTATTGTCCATGGGAAAACACATCCAAAAAGCGAAAAGCATCGATTCAAAAATTGATACGATTGTTTTTCCGGAATTGTCGTGCATAGGATATGTGCTGGATGAAACCGCCGATAAATACAGTGAAAAGATGGACGGTAACTGCGTTCAAGGAATTCAAAAAATGGCAAAAAAATATAATGTAAACATTATTTCCGGATTTTTGGAAAAAAGCGATAACGGAAAACCGTACAATGCCGTGTTCGCGACAAACAAAAAAGGAGGAATGGCCGGGAAATACAGAAAAAATCATTTATATTCCGAATCGGACGAAATTAAACTGTATTCCGCCGGAGAAGATTTGGCTTTGTTTGATTTGGACGGATGGAAATGCGGGCTGGCGATATGCTTCGATATCCGTTACCCGAGGTTGTTCGAAGCGCTCGCGGATAACGGAGCGGAAGTAATTTTCATTCCGGCCAACTGGACAAAGGGAGAAAATAAATTCGAAATGTTAAGAGTGTACGCGCAAGCGAGAGCGGGGGAGAATCAAATTTATTGCGCGACTGTTGATCGCGTCGGCCAGGATCCTTATTTCGAATATACGGGATCATGGATGTTATCCGATCCAATCGGAAACGATGTCAGCTTAAAGCACGATGGAATTTATCACATCGGTGAAATCAAGAAAGAAAGAATCGAAGAAATTCGAAAAAGATTGCCGCTTAAACCGTCATTCAAAAATAAATATTTTGTAAATTAATTTATGGCTCACGTTTTTCAAGGGGACGCGGAGAGACTCGACAATCCCCAACGAAGAAAATTATTGCCGCCCGACGCCATTCTGAATCAGCTGGGAATTCGGCCGGGGGATACGATCATAGATTTCGGCTGCGGAGTCGGTTATTTTACGATTCCCGCCCTGGAACTGGTCGGAGAAAACGGAAAGGTTATCGCCATAGACATTTCAAAGAAGATGCTCGATGAATTGCGAAAACGGGCCGGCGCAAGAAAAAATTTGGAAATTATGCGGTCAAACAATACGGACAAGGCCCCCGATAATGTCGATTTCATATTTTTAATAACGGTTCTTCATGAGTTGGAAGGACCTGAAAAATTTTTGGAAAAATGTTTTGCCAAACTTAACGAAAACGGAAGATTGATAATAATCGATTGGCAAAAAAGGGAAACAGAATTCGGGCCGCCGCTTGAACATAGGATTGCAAAAGAAGAGGTTTTGGCCATGTCGGGGAAAAGACATATTGAACACGATATAAATGAAAATTTTTATTTTCTGGAGTTTTTTGATTGATCCGTACATCTGAAAAGGCCAAGATTTTCGGCTTAAAAATAACTTATCCATAGGTTATCCTTTGACCACCGCTCGAAATTTTGCTAAAATAGGACGGATTAATAGGGGCGTATTCCCGCGAAATAAAATTGGATCGCCTTAAATTCGCGGGAAGGCCAATGGCGAAACCGACTATTAACCGGTATGCTTTTTTGAGTATGCCGATTAGCGGTCGGTTTTTATGTTAAATAAAAATTTTGAGAAATTGGCGAGCGAAAGCAAGATCGAAAAGACTTTGGAGGCTTTGGTCGGTAACGGTATGGAAACGATCATCGCCGAAAACAAGGAAGAAGCGAAAAAAATGATCTTCAACATGATTCCGCTCGGAGTCGAAATCATGAACATGACATCTGTCACGCTTTCGGAATTGGGGATAGACAAGGAAATAAACGAATCGGAGAGATTCGCTTCCGTAAGAAAAAAAATGGCCACAACGGTGAATCACAAGGGCATCGAAAAAAGGAGGTTGGGAGCCGCTCACGAATGGGTAATCGGAAGCGCGCATGCCGTTACCGAAGAAGGGCAAATCATGGTCGCTTCCGCCACCGGAAGTCAAATTCCTTCGTACGTTTACGGCGCTTTGAACGTGATGTTCATAATCGGAACGCAAAAAATCGTGAAAAATTTGGATGACGGTTTTAAAAGAATTTATAAGTACGCCCTGCCCCTTGAAAACGAACGCGCTTTGAAAGTGTACGGGGTTCCGAGCGGAGTCAATAAAATTTTAATTATAAACAAGGAAGTCGCGCCCGGCAGAATTACGGTTTTATTGGTAAAACAAAAATTGGGATTTTGAATTAGAAAGGAGGTGAAAAATATGGTAAAATTAAATACATGGGGATATATTGCGGCCATACTTTTGATAATCGGCGGTTTGAACTGGGGCATTTACGGTTTGACGAGTTATGATATTATCGACGCCATTTTCGGACTTTTAAGCGTCATTTCAAGAATAATTTATATTTTAGTCGGCATCTCGGCCATTTATTTCATCGTGATTTTATTGCAAAAGCCCGGTCAATAATACATTCGAAAAATTTTACGTAAATTTTTTATGGTCGGAATTTTTATTCCGGCTATAATTGCTGCAGTCGACTTTCAATAATTGTCCATTTGAAGCGGGAGAAGCAAGACGCCTTACGCTCTTTTAGGCAAGGATGCATATCGTTACCACCGGCGGGTTGATTTTTTATGTGCATGCATTTAAAATGTAAGTAGAATTATTTTTTTAAATTTATGAAAACATACATTTGCGAAATTTGCGGGGAGGCGTTTTTGGGCGAGGGAAAGCCGACGGATTGCCCGTTTTGCGGAGCGCGTGCGGCATTCATAAAAGAGGGGAACGAAGCCAACCCGATCGTTAATCGCAATATCGCTGTAGGCGAAAAATCAAAAGCGAATTTGATCGCCGCCCTTAATTTGGAAAAAGCGGCCACCGCCATCTACCAATGCATGTCCGACAAAGCGGACACTTATGAAATAAAAACCATGTACAAAAGGCTTTCAAGGGTGGAAGCGGAACATGTAAGTTCGATCACCAAACTTTTAAAAATTGAAAAGCCGGCAATCGATGAGCAGGACTGCAGCGAAACAGATTTGGAAAATTTTGAACGAACTCTGAAACTTGAAGAAAATGCAACTGATCTCTATATGAAATTCGCGCAAGAAGCCGACGAACCGGAAATTCGCATATTTTTTGCCGCCCTGTCGCAGGCGGAAGCCAATCATGTCAAATTAATCAAAAATTATTTAAATTATGAATCTGCCGGAACTACTTCTCATAATCTTGGGACTGGGGCTGTTTGAAATTATTTCAAGCATCGACAATGCCATCGTCAACGCGGAAGTGCTTTCAACCATGGGCAAAAAATCAAAAAGATGGTTTTTGCTTTGGGGTTTGTTTTTTGCCGTATTCGTCGTCCGCGGCCTTTTGCCTTGGTTTATCGTTTGGTTTGCGACGCCGGGGCTCGGACCCGTAGGAGCGCTTACGGCGACTTTCAGCAAGGATCCGAAAATTTTACAGGCCGTCGAGATGTCGTCGCCGATGCTTTTGATCGGCGGCGGAATTTTTTTGATTTTTTTGTTTTTTTACTGGCTTTTCGTCGAAGAGAAACATTACGGCTTGATCGGCGAGAAATTTTTTCATTCCAAAGGCGTTTGGTTTTACGCCGTCGTTTCCGTCATTTTGGCATTCATCGTCTGGTTCGCCTTGAAAAAAAATCCGATGATGGCTTTCGGCGCGGTGGTCGGCTCGACCGCGTTTTTCATTACGCACGGGTTTAAAGAGAACGCGGAAGCGAGTGAAAAAAACCTTTTAAAAAAAGGTTTGTCCGATTTAAGCAAGATTTTTTATCTTGAGGTAATCGACGCGACGTTTTCAATCGATGGCGTTTTGGGTGCGTTCGCGTTTACTTTGTCCGTGCCTCTGATTTTAATCGGAAACGGAATCGGCGCTTATGTCGTTCGCAAACTGACCACGGGAAATGTGGAAAGAATCAAAAGATACATTTTTCTGAAAAACGGAGCCATGTATTCGATTTTATTTTTGGGGCTGATCATGATTCTGGACAGCTTTGGTTTTGATGTGCCGAGTTGGCTCTCGCCGATCGTAACTTTCGCGGTCGTCGGCTATTTCTTTTTGAAATCGCGAAAGGTGATTAAGTTGGATTTGGTGGTATAAAAAAATATTGTATATAATCGTAGAGACGTGGCATGCCGCGTCTCTACTTTATGTTCACTACTGGCTCCGATGCCGTGCCCGGAACCAGAGCTAACAGAACATCTATTTTTTTCTCGCTAAAATACAGAATATGCCCGGTATATATCTTAACGAATGCCCCCAACTACCAGGTTTATCGTCTTTACTTTGATAAAGACCTTTGGGCATTTCTTCAACTCGTTCAATTACAAAACCACATTCAACTAACCCATTGAAAGTTTCATCTAAGTAATGACGATATTCAAGAACTTTTTCTTTTTTTGATCTTTGTTGCTCTTTTACTGCGTAAGGTTTTGAAATACGATAACCCTTACCATCCCAATCTTCAAAATGAAACGCTTGCGGATTGTGAGCATCCGCGCGATACAAACCGCCACTTCTTAATACGCGAGCAACTTCGGAATATACTTTTTTTACATCCATAACATATGTCATTGACGGGGCTTGATACGCAATATCAAAAGAGTTGTCTTTAAGTATTGAGAGATTACTCATATCGCCCTGTATTGTTTTAATTTTGTAACCGTAATGAGCAGCCGCCTTTTTATCGCCTTCAAGTTGACCCTTTGCGATATCAACAACTGTTACATTGGCGCCAAGTAGTGCAAAAACCGCTGATTGTTGACCTCCGCCAGAAGCGAGACATAAAATATCTCTACCTTTAACGTTCGAAAGTATGCTAGCTGGATATATATCGTTTAGTGGTTCGGGTAAATTTTTCAATTCTCCTTTGGCAATTTTTCGAAAAACTTTTACATCCAAATTCAACCAAGGTTTTGTAAAACCGCAATCTCCTTTAGCCATTTTTTCCCACCATTCTTTGTTGACAGCGGCATAATTATTTTTGTCCATAGTTTTGCGTTTCGGCAGCGTCTCCGATAGGGACTCTGCCGCGGTGAATGCGGCAATCATGGCGTCAGAGTCCTCTTCGAGAGACTCTGACGGAATCAAATTCATATTTTTATTTTTCGTTTTCTTTTTTAAACGGCGGCGAGTTCACGATTACCGCCTTGAAAGTGCCTTTAAAATTATATTCCGTATCGGATGGAATAAAAATTACATCTCCCGGTTTGCCAATTAAGTTTTCGTTAACAATAATTTCTCCTGCAAGAATATAATAAGCTCTGTCGCTGTTTATCGTAGTAGTTTCATTATGATTCGCGGCGTCTCCGACGGCAACACTGACTTTTTCGCTATCCGCGGCGGTTAAAAAATTAAATACCGAATACGAATCGGATATTTTTCTTATTATCGCGTTTTCTTTTCTGAAAATCTTTATATTCATGAGCCTGGAGACAATATTTTGCGCTGGGCTGGCTCCGTGGCTTTGGCCCGGAGCCATTTTGCAAACGCGAATAAAAACAAAGTTTGTTAATTTCAACCGCTTGCATTTTGACTCCGGGTATAACCCGAGTCAGCAAGTTGGATGCGGCAATCATGGCGTCAAAATATTAAAAACCAGATTCAATTGTTCCGTGCCTTTTTTCGTCATAGACAATGGTTCCAAAGTCTTCTCTACTCGTGACCATTTTTTCTGTTTGTCCGTTTATTTGCACGTCTACATTCCCACTATCAAATTTAATCCCTTTTTCTCCCATCCATTTCAAAAGTTCGGGTTCGTCTGGAGAAGTAAGGGCAAGATGAGAATACTTTTTTAATTCTTCTTCGGTTATTTGGATTGGAGCACTAAAATTTTCAAATTTATTCATATTTTTTTGTTTTCTGTAAAGCATTTTTTACAGAATAAATTATTATTTGTTTATTTTAAAAACCAATAATTTACCTTTGCTGAGGCTCCATAGTCCGATAGGCTGTGGAGCCAAAATGCGAACCGAGTTTACCGTCTGTACCGTGGCTCTACAGGGCTTCGCCACTATGGAGCCAACAAGTCCTCTTCGAGAGACTTTGACGGAACCAAATTACATTTTCTCAGATTCAATCTTCTTAATTAACAAAAGTTCTGAATCGAGCAGCACCTCTGTTATCTTATGTTTTTCTGAATCTTTAAAATAAATAATTGAGTTTTTTTTAGCTTTTATTAATTTATTCTCTTCAGAATAAAAAATCAATTCTCCGGACAGAACAACGTAAAATTCAAATGAGTTGAGATGATAATGAAAATCTTTTTCAGTATATCCTTTTTTAAATTTTTTCTTTCTAATAAACAAATCTTCATTATTTTCTCTGCCACAAACAACACCTTCTTTTATGTTATATTTTTTCATGTTTATATATCCAAATTTTCAACTTTCTTCGCGTGGGTTTGGATGAAATGCTTGCGGGGGCCGACTTCGCCGCCCATGAGCATGTCGAATATCTCATCGGCGCGAGCCGCGTCTTCGACCGTAACCTGGCGCATAATGCGCTGCTTCGGGTCCATAGTCGTTTCCCAAAGCTGTCCAGGATTCATTTCGCCGAGACCTTTGTAGCGCTGGATATTTATTCTCGCCGGAGCTTTTTTTGTTTCTTTTGTTTCAGCTTCTTCAGCTTCAGCCGATTCACCCTCGGCTATTTCTTCGACCTCGACGACTTCGCCGCCGAGTTCTTTTATGATCTTATCTTTTTCTTCGTCCGAATAGGCGTAATTTATGTTCTGGCCCTTTTTAAGCTGGTATAAAGGCGGTTGGGCGATGTATAAATTGCCGTTATTGACCAGCGGAGTGAAATGACGATAGAACAAGGTCAAAAGCAGAGTGCGGATATGCGCTCCGTCAACGTCGGCATCGGTCATGATGATAATGCGATGATATCTTAATTTTCCCAAATCGAATTGATCGTCGATATTCGTGCCCAGAGCGATAACCAGATTTTTAATTTCATTATTGGCAAGCATTTTATCAAGACGCGCTCTTTCCACGTTCAAAATTTTTCCGCGCAAGGGAAGTATGGCCTGGAATTTTCGATCGCGGCCTTGTTTCGCCGAACCGCCGGCGGAATCGCCCTCGACGATGTACAGTTCGCATTCTTCCGGGTTGCGACTCGAACAGTCCGCCAATTTTCCGGGCAGAGTCATGCCTTCTAAAGCACCTTTTCTTAAAATCGTGGCGCGCGCGGTGCGGGCGGCGATTCTCGCCTGGGCCGACAAAACACATTTACCGATAATCGCCTCGGCTTCTTTCGGATGTTCTTCCAAGAAAGTCGAAAAAGTTTCGCCGAAAATTTGTTCGACATACGTTTTCATTTCCGCATTGCCCAACTTTCCTTTTGTCTGGCCTTCGAATTGCGGATCGGTCAGTTTCACGCTGACGATGACGGTCAAACCTTCACGGACGTCCTCACCGGTCAAGTTTTCGTCTTTTTCACGAAGAAGATTATGCGATCTGGCGTATGAATTTAAAGTTCTTGTCAAAGCGGTTCTAAAGCCGACAATATGCGTTCCGCCTTCCGGATTATGGATGTTATTGGCGAAAGCGAGAACCATTTCATTGAATTCGTCATTGTATTGGAGTGCGATCTCCACTTTCGAAGTGTCGACATCCTTGTCTATGTAAAAAATCGTTTCATTTTTTACGGTTTTGTTATGATTCAAAGCTTTGACATAGGCTTTGATTCCGCCTTCGAAATAAAATTTGTAGAATTTTTCTCTGTGACCTTCGCGTTTGTCCGCAACCGATATGGTAATGCCCTTGGTTAAATAGGCCTGTTGCCTTAATCTATCCAAAATTTTGCCCCAACTGAATTCCAGTTCCGTAAAAACGGAAGCGTCGGGCTTGAAAGTGATAATCGTTCCGGTTTTTTTTGTCGTTCCGACCGGTTTCGCCGGTTTTAACGGTTTGCCGATTTTGTATTCCTGCATCCAAACTTTTCCGTCGCGATGAACCTCAGCTTTTAAATATGAACTTAAAGCATTGACAACGGAAACGCCGACACCGTGCAAACCGCCGGAAACTTTATAGCCGCCGCCGCCGAATTTTCCTCCGGCATGGAGCTTTGTCAAAACTGTTTCCAAGGCGGAAACGCCGGTAACCTTATGCTTCTCGACCGGAATGCCGCGACCGTTATCGCCGACTTCGACCATGCCGTCCGGAAGCAAAGTCACTCCGATTTCCGTCGCGTAACCGGCCATGGCTTCATCGATTCCGTTATCGACAACTTCCCAAATCAAGTGATGCAAACCGGCCGCCGAAGTCGAACCGATGTACATGCCCGGCCTCTTTCTGACCGGCTCCAAACCTTCCAAAACCGTGATCGCGTCGGCTCCGTAAGTTGATTTAACATTTTTAACTTTTTTGTTGGCCATATTTTAATAAAAAATTACTAATTTTACATAAAAATATCCCGTGAAATTAGGGGTATTTATTACACTAATATTGTATCAAAAAATGTAAGTAGTGGCAAGGATTTTGACACTGGCTAATACGGGGTGAAACGCGGACTTACCCGACTTTTTGATAGTGAGTTTACAATAGTTAGTTATTGTGCTAGAAAAAAGTTAATACTCAAAAATAATCTGGCAGGAGGACCAATGGAACCCGTGACTCAAGAGAGAATGAATGATCTGGCCAATAAACATCCGGAGGAATTTTTGCGAATCAATAAAGCATTTTGTGCCAGTGAAGATGCCTTATCGTCCTTTATTAAAAAGCTCCAGGAAGACGGCTTAAAGCCCGGAGAAATTGGCGCAGTAGCCGGAGTCATGGCAAGTACTGTCTTCTCCGTAACGCTGGGTGTTTCTCTCGCCCAAGCCGGAGTCTCCAGGAAAGTCAAATCCGCTGTAGAAAGAGAAATAAAAAAAATTTTTAAATAGCTCTCGATTTTTTGGGAGTTTTTTATTATCGTGGGCAGTTCGGCAAAATCCCCGGTAGAGACTCCATCTAAACAAACATCTAATGCATACCTTACCCGCTCGTATACTTTGAGGAGAGGGTTTTGGGGTAAAGTTAAATTTGTCAGTGTCCCTTTCTTTATGTTAAAATAAATTTATGGACACAAAAAATCAAAAACAGATAGAAGAAATAGAAAGGAAGTACCAAGACCCGCACGGGGTTAGCATAAAAAAGCTAAACTTCGGATTGTGGTATATCGAACATAAAGACTTGATGCGCAAAGCCTTTTTGATTTTTTTGGGTTTGGTCGCCGCGATTTCCTGGGGTTACACGATTTACGGATTCGGGTATTACATCGCGAAAGGAATGCAAGAAGATGAAAATATCAATCGAAATTTAATCGCTACCGGAAACGTAAATTTGAATTACCTTTCCCAAACTGCTCCGAAAAATTTGGCAATCGGCCAAGTTCAAGTCTTAAATTCCGGTTTCGACAACAAATTCGATTACATCGTAAAAATTACGAATCCGAATCCGAAGATTTGGGCCGATTTCGAATACGATTTTGCGGGAAACGGAACGACGACGGAAACGGAAAGCGGTTTTATTCTGCCCGGCGATTCGAAATACATCATGTCTCTCGCCAATGACGGTCCGTATCCGGAAGATTTGCGTTTACAAATCAACAATTTAACTTGGCACAGAATCGACGCCCACGAAATCGGAGATTGGCGTACTTTCAGGGACAATCATCTTGCCGGCTTGTCCGTCGCAAACATAAATTATTCTTCGGGCTTGGGTTCAAGTTCCGGCACCTCTACTCCCGGAGTCGACATGAATCATGTCTCGTTTGACGTTACGAATAATACGGCGTACAATTACGCGAATCTCGGTTTTGATATTCTTATGTCGGACGGAACCGACTTGGTCGCCGTTAACAAATACACCATCGACAGTTTGATGTCCTCGCAATCCCAGCATATAGACGTTATCTGGTCCGGCAGTTTGCCTTCCTCAAGCCAGATTTCAGTAATTCCCGAAGTCAACATTATGGATAAAAACGTTTATTTAAATTTTTAAAACGAAGTTTCGGGAGGAATGGAAGGCAATAAAAATGTTGGGCAGAATTTACACATATTTAAAAAATTTCGACTGGATTTTATTTTTTGCGATTTTGCTTCTGGTTTGTTTCGGTTTGGCGGAAATTTACAGTGTCGCTTTGGGGCGAGGAGGAACGGATCTTCTCAATTTCAAAAAACAAATCATTTTCGTAATAATCGGTTTGATTATTTTTTTTGGTTTGGCGTTTTTCGATTATTATAATTTGCGCGGTCTCAGCCCGTATATTTATGTAGCCGGAGTTTTGATGCTTATCGCCGTTTTGGTTCTCGGCAAAACCGTTCGCGGAACGGGGAGATGGTTTTATGTCTTGGGTCTCGGAATCCAGCCGGTGGAATTTATCAAGGTCGCGTTGATTTTATTCTTGGCGAAATATTTTTCGGGCGCGTCCTTGCGTTTGAATCCGTTAAAGCATTTGCTCCTTTCCGGATTGGGCGCTTCCGTGCTTTTTATACTCGTCTTGTTGCAGCCGGATTTCGGCTCGGCCATGCTTCTTTTCGCCCTTTGGCTTTTTATCCTTCTCGCGGCCGGTTTTAAAAAACGTTATTTCGCAATTCTATTTTTAATCCTGGCCGTCTTGGGAGCGGGAGCCTGGATGTTTTATTTCAAGCCTTATCAAAAAGAACGCATCTTGACTTTCATCAATCCGTCATCCGATCCTTTAAAGCAGGGATATAACGTTACTCAAGCCATGATCGCCGTCGGCGCGGGCAGAACTTTCGGCCAGGGCATAGGATTCGGTTCCCAATCGCAGTTGAAATTTCTTCCGGAAAGCCAGACCGACTTCATTTTCGCCGTAATTTCCGAAGAACTGGGATTTTTGGGCGTGGCCTTGGTCATTTTTTTCTTTTCCGTAATTTTCTATCGGAGTTTGGCGAGTTTGAAGCGAATCAACAATGATTTCGGCATATTTTTCGTTTTGGGATCGGTGGGCTTGATTTTTATCGAAATGTTTATTAATATTGGTATGAACATGGGCATTGTGCCCGTTGTCGGATTCCCATTACCATTTTTAAGCTATGGCGGTTCGGGAATCATTTCCAATCTGGCCATGTTCGGCGTAATTGAAAGCATAATAATCAGGTCGAAGATAAGGTAATGTGACGCCCATCCGCGAATCGCGAATATATTTTTGGTTTTATAACAAAAAAGTTCGGAGCATTCGGATTTTAATTCGGAGCATTCGGATTGTATTTTAAATATTTATGACAAGCAAAGAAATCAATTTAAGCGCACAAAAAAGAGAGAAAAGCGGATTGTCGCAATTGCGAAATCAAGGCTTTATTCCGGCTGTCGTGTACGGAGCGGGAGGGGTGAATGAAAATTTAAAAGTCAAAAAATCGGAATTTGATAAAGTTTTCGAAGCGGCCGGCGAATCCCATCTTATCAATTTGGGAATCGAAGGCGGATCGAACGTCAAGGTCTTGGTAAAAGACGTGCAAAGAAATCCGGTAAAAAATACGATTTTGCATATCGATTTTTTTAAAGTCGATATGGACAAGAAAATTACAACCGAAATTCCTTTGCGTTTTGTCGGCGAATCGAAAGCGGTCAAAGAACAAGGCGGAACGTTGGTTAAAACGATCGATATGGTCGAAGTGAAATGTTTGGCCAAAGACTTGGTTGACACGATCGAAGTCGATATCGCCGCTCTGAAAGATTTGCACGACGCGATCAGAATGCACGATCTAAAACTTCCGCAAGGAATCGAATTGGTCAGTCAGACCGACGAGATAGTGGTCATGGTCGCGGAACAGCAAAAAGAAGAGGCTCCGGCGGCTCCGGCGGCGGAAGCGGAAGCGACCGCGCAAGTCGAAGCGGAAGGAGAGAAAAAGGAAGAAGCGGGAAAATAAACGCGAAGAATTCTACATAAAAATTTTAAAAGCACTTCGAGTCCGGGGTGCTTTTATATTCGCACAAAATCAACTCAAAACTCAAAATTCAAAACTCCCCAAGTTTTTGGTTTTAAGTTTTAGTTTTGACATTTGCGTTTTGAGTTTTGAGATAAAAAAGAGATGGCAAAATTTTATTTAATTTCAATTCCAACCAATCTATCAAGACAACGCGCGTCTTTTCTTATCTTAAAAGTATGGGGAGGAAGTTCATTTTTGGCGGTGGCGCGAAAAATTTTTACCTGCCTGTGATCGATTTCGCAAAGAAGAATGACCTCGGTGTTACTTTTTTTAATCCATTCTCTGATTTGCCCGAATAATTCAATATAGTATTGCATTCCGTTTTCGCCGGCGACCAAAGCTGATTTCGGTTCGTATTTCAATTCGGGAGCCGTTTCATTGTATTGATCCGGCGACAAATAGGGGAGATTGGCGGTCAAAATAATTTTCAATTTTAAATTTTCAATTTTCAATTTTTTTAAAACAGGTTCTAGAAGATTTCCCCGTAAAAAAGATATTTTATTTTCCACTCCGTGCGACTTTGCATTTTTACGTGCGACGGTTAATGCTTTTTGTGAAATGTCTATTCCAAAAAATTTTTGATTTTTGGTTTTTGGTTCTTTATTCAATATTTTTGCCAACGTGATAATGATACATCCCGACCCAGTACCGATATCAATGACATGCGTCACGCGTTGCGCGTTATGCGTTATGCGATCCAGCGCTTCCTCGGTCATCAATTCCGTTTCGGGACGAGGGACGAGAGTGTCCCTGGTAACAATAAAATCTAAACTATAGAACTCTTTGTGTCCGAGAATGTATGCCAAGGGTTCATGTTTTATCCGGCGGGAAATTTTTAATTTTAAATTTTTAATTTTAAATTTTGGTATTTCATATTCAGGATGCGCCAAAATAAAA
The DNA here is from genome assembly GCA_021788015.1 of bacterium. Classification (GTDB taxonomy): domain Bacteria; phylum Patescibacteriota; class Patescibacteriia; order Patescibacteriales; family JAKAJF01; genus JAJYLD01. The sequence continues at coordinate 100,484 of JAJYLD010000001.1, forward strand.
GCTCGCGGTTTTTTTAAGACAGCTTCTAAAATCAAATCAAAATCCAATGAATCGACCTTGTTGAAATATTCAATCCGTAAATCTTTTATTGACATGAGTTTGTGTCCGTATTATCATTAAAATTTATTTTTTTCATAGGGGGACATAATGGGGGCGATAAATAAAATTTTTTACCTGCACGTTCTTTTTGAACATTTAAAGAACGAAAATAAAGGTCTTTTCATAGCAACAAGGGGGAAACAAACAATTTTATCGGAGAATGGGAGTATTACGGCTTTGACGCGCCTAATCTTAATGCGGAATCATTTTTTTTCGAAATTATTGAATTTCTGGAATCAAAAGGATTGAAAATCTGTAAAAAAGACTTAAAAGATCAACATGGTTATGCGGAATTTTTTGTCGACGAAAAAGGTTTGGCGGCCGTATCTTTTTTGCGGCCATGGAACGTGCACGGATATTGTTTTCCAGAAACTCAAACAAGGGGGGGTATGAAAAAATTCTTTGTAAAGAAGAAAACCAAGTCTCTTGAGGCCGTCTTAAAAAAGAAAATGGGCGAAGCCGGATTTCGTAAATTCCGGAAATCAGCCACTGATTTCATATCTACTGGTAATATGTGGATGCTTCCTTACGAGCGCAACATGTTTTAAATGTAGACTTAAAAAGCGGTGAACAGCACCGCTTTTTTATTTTTTCATTCGCAATCTCAAATCTTCCTGTTTCAACGCATTGATCATTTCTTCCAAATCTCCGTCCATGAATCTGTCTATCGAATGCAGGGTAAGTTTTATTCGGTGATCGGTGACACGATCCTGCGGGAAGTTATAGGTTCTGACTTTGTCGCTGCGGTCTCCGGAACCGATCTGACTTTTTCTTTCCGCCGATTCTTTTTCCCGTTTTTCTTCTTCCATTTTAGCCAAGAGCCTTGATCTCAAAATCTGCAAAGCTTTTTCTTTGTTTTGGTGTTGGGATTTTTGATCCTGACAGCTCACGATTAACCCGGTCGGAATATGCAAAATGCGGATGGCCGAATAGGTCGTGTTAACCGATTGGCCGCCCGGACCGGACGAGCAGAAAGTATCGATGCGGATATCTTTCGGTTCGATTTTAAGATCGACTTCTTCCGCTTCGGGGAAAACGGCGACGGTCGCGGCCGAGGTATGGATGCGTCCCGCTTTCTCCGTTTCCGGCACCCTTTGCACGCGGTGCGTTCCGGCTTCGTATTTTAAATTTCCGTAAACATTTTTTCCATTCACTCCGAAAATAATTTCCTTAAAACCGCCGATGCCGGTGCGGTTTGAATCCATGACATCAATTTTCCAGCCTTTTCTTTCGGCGTATCGCGAGTACATGCGAAAAAGATCGGCGGCGAACAAAGCGGACTCGTCTCCGCCGGTTCCGGCGCGGATTTCGATAATTGCATTTTTTTTATCATTCGGGTCGGCCGGATGAAGTTCCAATTCGATTTTATTTCTCAGGTCTTTGCTTTTTTCTTCATTCTCATTTATTTCCTCTTCGGCCATTTTTATCAGTTCCTCATCGGTCTCGCTCTTTAAAATCTCCCGGCTTTGTTTCAAATTTTCTTCAATTTTTTCCAATTCTAAAACCATCTCAACTATTTCTTTGAGTTCGGCCTGCTTCTTTCCGAGCTCCGCCATCTTTTTCGGATCAGACGTAACTTCGGGAGAAAAGAGCTTTTCATTAAGCTCCGCGTATTCTTTTTTCACTGTTTCGAATTGCTTGTCCATTTTCTCAATTTTCTGCTAGAATTAAATTAAGTACGAATAAAGTATAGCAAATTAGGGGGAAATGGCAAGTAATTTCCGTTGCGTCATAATCCTTTGCGAGACGATTCCGCTGCAATGTAAAATATAATAATATGGATATAAAAAATATTAAGAAAAAACTACAATTTTTAGAAGAAATTGAGAAGTTTAAAAAAATCGAAAGGGGTAATTATTTTTCTGATCAAACGAGAGGTGAAACTGACGCAGAACACACTTGGCACTTGGTCATGTTTTTGCTTGTATTTGAGGACGAGCTTCCTCGTGAAATAGATAAAGTTAAGTTGTTAAAAATGGCTTCAGTACACGATTTAGCAGAAATATATGCCGGTGATGAATTTTTTCTTACTGGCAAGCTTGCCAAAAAAGACAAACAAAGAAAAGAGCTTAATGCCGCCAAAAAACTTTTTTCTAAACTTCCAGATGAGCAAGCGCGTGAGTTTATGTTGTTGTTCAGGGAATATGAGGAAAGAAAAACGACGGAAGCTCAAATTGTAGCTGCGTTTGATAAAATACAAGCCATTCATCAAAATATAAGTTCGGGTTGGCTGACATATAAAAAACACAGCTTATCAATCGAAAAAATAAAAGAGTATCATAAGACTCCAATGGAATATAACAACCTTACTGCTCTTATATACAAGCTTATATTCGAAGAAGCTAAAAAGCGAAAATACGAAAAATAATTACCCTCGCTGGCTCCGGGTTGCACCCGGAGCCAGCGATCAAAAAATATAAAACAAAAATTATTTAGGATTTTGTTGGTTCGGGATTGTTTCAGAACTGTAACGAACAAAAAATAAAAAAACTGCCGGATAAAACCATGCGGTTTGAGATTGCTATTTTGCGGCTCTTCCCACGAAACCGTTTTCCGGGTTGTTCGGGATAATGAATCCGTTTTCTTCCAGCATTTTGCCCAGTCTTTCTTCGTTCAGGGTTAATTTATGCCAATCCTTGCCGGCATAAATTCTCGCCACCAGCCTGCAGATTTCTTCCATTAAAAACACCTCCCTAGCAATTAGACATACTTAATCAAAAGAGTGTTTGTGTGTCTAAAACAATTTATGAAATTAATCATAATCTTCGGTCCGCCGGCAGTCGGAAAAATGACGGTCGGACATGAACTTGAAAAAATTACGGGATTAAAAGTTTTCCATAATCACATGACCATAGATCTCCTCTGGCCGTTTTTTGAGTTTGACTCGCCGGGCTTCAGAAGACTTATGGAATTGTTCCGCCTGGAGATGTTTAAAGAAATTGTCAAAAGCGATTTAAAAGGAATGATTTTTACTTACGCTTGGGCGTTTGATAAAAAATCGGATGCAAAGTTTATTGATAAAATTGTGGATATATTCAAGGGAAAGGAAATTTATTATGTTGAACTGGAAGCCGACTTGAAAGAAAGATTAAAGCGCAATCGAACTTCGCATCGATTAGAACATAAGCCGACGAAAAGAAATTTAAAGCTTTCGGATCGATATCTGCATGAAGCGGAAACGAAATACAGATTGAACACATTTGATGGAGAATTTAAGCGAAAGAATTATATCAAAATTAACAATACGAAAATAAGCGCTAAGAAAACGGCGATGATGATTAAAGAAAGATTTGGATTGTAACAAAAAACCATCTCGTTTGAGATGGTTTTTTGCGTGGAGTCAAATAAAATTGTCATTGCGGCCCTGAGCCGCAATCCAGGGGTAAAACGCACAATGTCATAATGGAGCAGAGCCTAGCGCGGAGCGATAGCATCTCGGTGGTTTATGCAGACACGAGATCCTATCGGTCGTTCGTTCCTCACTCCCTCCAGGATGACAATTGGAGTCCGGAATGACAAAAACAAAAAAACCGCCCCTCTTTGGGACGGTTTTTTTGAGTTCAAGTTTAATCTTTTTTTGCTTTCGCTTTCGCTTTCGTAGCTCGCTTTGCGGTTTTGCTTTTGTGTTTTGCCGCTTTTGCGGTTTTCGCTTCGACTTTCGCTTTGAATTTTTCAACGCGTCTCGCGCTATCGACTAATTTCTGCTTGCCCGTGTAGAACGGATGGCAGGCCGAGCATATTTCAACTTTTAATTCGGGCAAAGTTGAACCGGTCGTAAAAGTATTTCCGCAAGCGCAGATTACTTTCGCATCTTCGTAGTATTTTGGGTGGATTTTTTCTTTCATAATGTGTAATTAAAAAACAGATCACGAGTCCGTGCTGTCAAAATTTATAATAACATAATTAAGAATTTTTGCAAGTTCTTATCTAATCGAAAGTACCACGACATTTAATATCTGTCAAGATTGACTTTTTTTTCTTAATGTATTAAATTAATGACAGTGTTTGGTTACAAAAACCACACTTTTTATTTTTAATCTCTCATACCCTGGAAATTTTTCCTTGCAGAACTGTCGCCGGAGAAATGCATAGAATCTTGTTTAAACACGAGATCCTATCGCTTCGCTCCAGGATGACATTTCTGTAACCGGGGTAGAGGCAAAAAGGAAACTATGACAAAAGTTCCAACAATCGAAGAGATGCTTAAGGCAGGAATGCACTTCGGGCATCGCACATCAAAATGGCATCCGAAAATGGCGCCTTTTATTTTTGGCTCAAGAAACGGAGTGCACATTATTGATTTGGCCAAAGCGCAACAAAAATTGAACGAAGCTTTGGATTTTATAAAAAAGAGCGCCACCGAAGGAAAATTAATCCTTTTAGTCGGTACAAAAACTCAGGTTAAAAACGAATTAAAGAAAATTGCCGAAGAAGCGGGTGCTCCGTATGTTTCCGAAAAATGGCTTGGCGGGTTCTTGACTAATTTCCCTGTCATCAGGAAAATGATCAAAAAATACAAAGATCTTTTGGAACAGAAAGAAACAGGCAGGTTGGACAGATACACCAAAAAGGAGAGATTGGAAATTGAGCGCGAAATCGCTAGACTCGAATCAAGAGTCGGCGGCTTGGTCAACTTGAACAGAATCCCCGACGCAATCTTTATCTGGGATCTTAAAAAGGAAAAGACCGCTTTGGCGGAAGCGAAAAAGAAGAACGTCCCGATTATCGCCGTTTGCGACACCAATGTCAGTCCGGAAGGAGTAAGCTATGTCATTCCGGCGAACGACGACGCGACAAAAACGATAAAGATGATTTTAGGTTTGGTTAGGGACGCGATTAACGAAGGGAGGATTGAAGCAAAAAAGTAAAACGATCTCATATCGCGTAACCTGCCTACCGGACAGGCAGGCGCGTAACGCGGAACACGTAACAAAAGTATAAAAAATTAAAAATAAACTCAACCCGTTAACTCTTTAACCCATTAACCGAATAATAAAATAATTTTTTTATTGGTTATTAACGAGTCAACGGCTTAACGAGTTGCTATTAAAATATGGACATGAATACAATAAAAGAACTGCGAGATAAGAGCGGGGCTGGCATGGTTGATTGCAAAAAGACTTTGGAAGAAGCCGGCGGTGATCTTGAAAAAGCCATGGAAATATTAAGAAAAAAAGGAATCGCCAAAGCGGCGAAGAGAAGTGATCGTCAGGCCGGCGAGGGCGTGATTAAAGTCGAAGTGGATCCATCCGGGAAAGAAGGTTATATGCTCGAAGTCAACGCGGAAACGGATTTTGTCGCGCGTAACGAACAATTCATGAAATTTGCCGATGACGCATTCACTATTTTAAAATCGAAAAAAACCGCTGGCCGTGATGCTTTATTAAGCGCGGAAATGGACTCGGCTACTGTGAAAGGTATCATGGACAATTTAAGCGGAGTAATCGGAGAAAAATTGGATATAAAAGGAGCCGTGGTTTTATCTTCTGACGGAAGCATTGCCGGATATTCGCATATGGGCGGAAGGATTGGAGTCTTAGTTTCTTTGAATAAACCGGTGAAAGAAGATTTGGCCCGCGATATCGCCATGCAGATCGCGGCGTCCAATCCGAAATATATCTCTCCGGATCAGGTTCCGGCCGCAGAAATCGAAAAAGAAAAAGACATCTACCGCGAGCAGATTAAAAAAGAAGGCAAGCCGGAAAATATGGTTGAGAAAATCCTTGAAGGAAAAATTAACAAATATTTCGAAGATGTTTGTTTGGTAAAACAGGAATACATAAAAGACGACGGCAAAAAAGTTCAGGATATTTTGGGCGACGCGAAAATCGAGAAATTCATAATTTTCAAATTGGCCGGGTCGCCGTTAACCTGCGGGATTTAGAAATAAGAAAAATAAGAGAAACAAGATCCAAAATAATCAAAAAATTTTTTCTTATTTTTCTTTTTATTCTTATTTTAATTTTCATGAAATTAGTTCAAATACAATTTTCTCCCTGGGACAGGGCCTACAATTTCGATCCCGGCGAGTTGAGCTTAAAAAAAGGGGACAAGGTTGTGGTAAAAACGGATCTTGGCCTTGAAATCGGGGAGGTGATTGATTTTGTCGAGACGGAAGTAAAAGAAAAAGAAGATGGAACTAAAGAAATCGTTATTTGTAAAAAAAATTGCGAGAATTGCCAAAATGAAGAAAAGACAAAAGAAGTAAAATCGATTTTGAGAATTGCCGGTCCGTCCGATTTTAAAAAAAAGGTGAACGAGGAAGAAAGGAGCAAGGCGCTGGATATATGCAAAAAGGCGGTCAAGAAGCTGGAACTGCCCATGAAAATAGTGGACGCATTTTTTTCTTATGACGGAACGCGTCTTACTTTCGCGTTTATCGCGGACGGCAGAATCGATTTCCGCGAACTGGTCAAAGAACTGACGCGAACTTTCGGCAAAACCATCAGGCTTCAGCAAATAGGAATTCGCGACGAAGCGAAACTGATCGGCGATTTCGGCCATTGCGGTTTGCCTCTTTGCTGCAAAGGATTTTTAAAAGATTTGAATTCAATCACTTCGGAAATGGCCGAGGTTCAGCAATGCGCTCACCGCGGATCGGAAAGGCTTTCCGGCATTTGCGGAAGATTGATGTGCTGTCTGGCTTATGAAGAAAAAGGTTATGCCGATTTGCAAAAAAATATGCCTCCGATCGGAATGAAAGTGAACGTTGACGGTAAACGCGGAGTCGTTGTTGGCCATCACGTTTTAAAGCAGTCGGTCGACGTCGAGTTTCCGTCGGAAAAAGAAAGCGAGCAGCCGACCAGAATGGAAGTGGATTTGAATAGGAATAAAAAGAAATAAACAAATAAAATTTCAAGAGGTAGAGACGTGCCATTAGGCACGTCTTTTTGATCTTGTTTTCTTAAAAACATTTATAATAAAGAAAAAACGCGAAAGGGGGGCGCCGTGCTTTTACCTTTAATATCCAAGAAAAAAGTAACCGATCCGGAAGAAGCGGCTCAAATTATCATGTTCCGGTGTGAAAATTTGATTTTGGAATGCTACAAAAAGAAAGATGAACTCGAAGTTATAATTAAAGAATTGGTTTTACTCATGAAATCATTGATTGAAGCGGGGTTTAAAGATGAGGTGGAATATATCGATACTTTATTCGGAGCTGCTTTTAAACCCGAGCCCACATTAACAAGGGATGATATTAGAAAGCTTATTTTTTTACACAGGGTTTTAAGGAGGCGAATAAAATGTAGACTTCTTGTAGATTTTTATATGGGTCTATATTTATCATGAATAGGGTTAACACCTGTTCTTTTTTTATTGTAATGATAAAATTTTTAATGCGGCTCTGGTTGGGCCACTCCGCGGGTGGTTCTTTTCTATACGTTACGCGTTATGAGTTATGCGATTTGTACTCTATCCCCGAAATGTTCTATAATAAATGTATAAATGTCTCAGTCTTATGAATCCCGTTAGAGGCCGCGATCGCTTCAAGCGGGAATGGATTAAAATATAATTTGTTTAATAAATAATTATGCAGATTGTGTCATCAAATTTTTTGATCGCGATCTGCCTCTAACGGGATGAACATTGCTATCAACGGCTTTGGCAGAATCGGCCGGGCCACTTTTAAAGCGCTTCTCACAAAACCGAAAATGAACATCGTCGCCATAAACGACTTGACCGATACAAAAACTTTGGCGAATCTGTTAAAATACGACAGTTGCTACGGGATTTATGAAAAGAAAATAGGATACGCGGAAAACGGCATAATCGTGGGCGGAAAGAAATATAAAATTACGGCCGAAAAAGATCCGACAAAATTGCCTTGGAAAACCTTAAAAGTCGATGTTGTTATCGAATCGACGGGCAGATTCAGGGCAAAGGAAGAGGCCGGCATGCATATCGCCGCGGGCGCGAAAAAAGTGATTATTTCCGCGCCGGCAAAAGGGGACGGCGTAAAAACTATCGTTCTCGGAGTCAATGAAAATGATTTTAAAAAAGAAGACAAAATCGTTTCCATGGCTTCATGCACGACAAATTGCCTCGCCCCGCTTACGGAAGTGATTCGACGGAATTTCGGCATTAAAAAAGCGATAATGTCAACGGTCCATTCTTATACGGCCGACCAGCGCCTTGTCGACGGACCGCATACAGATCCGCGTCGATCCCGCGCGGCCGCTTTGAATATCATTCCGACAACAACCGGCGCCGCCATAGCGGTTACCAAGACCATTCCCGAACTCGAAGGAAAATTTGACGGCATGTCGATGCGCGTCCCGACACCGGTCGGATCGATTTGCGACGTTGTTTTCGTTACCGAGAAGAAAGTCGATAAAGAAAAGGTTAACGCGGCAATCATAGCCGCGACCAAAAGCGAAAAATTGAAGGGAATTTTGGAAGCGACCGACGAACCGATCGTATCATCCGATATCGTCGGCAATCCGGCAAGTTCAATCGTGGATTTATTTTTAACCAAAGTGATTGACGGCGATCTTTTGAAAATGATTTCCTGGTATGATAACGAATGGGGATATTCGAACCGTTTGGCCGATTTATGCGAATATATTGCCAAAAATAAATTGATAAAATAAAAAATGGAAAATAATCTATCGGCGGTTTCCGAGCTTTATAAAAATTCTTTCGCGATCTATAAAAAAGAATTTTGGAAACTCATCGGCATTTCATTAGTTCCGATTTTGGGAATTTTTCCGCTTTTCGCGATTTATCTCATATATTATTATTTCGGATCGTCGCTTGATCACGGATTTTTGTACGCCGTAAAAATTTTAATTTTAATTTTGGGAATCTTGGGCGTTTTTTTAGCGATTTACGCCGCGATTTTGGCGGATATCGGCATGAAAATTTTTCTGCGGGACAAAAACGGCATCGGCCAATCTTTGCGAAACGGGAGGAAAATATTCTGGAAATACGTCGCTCTGGAAATTTTGAAAATCGTGTTCATTTTATTATGGTCGTTGCTCTTAATCATCCCCGGTTTGATTTTTTTGGTTTTTTACAGCTTTGCCGAATTCGTTTTGATATTTGAAAATTACGCCCCCCGCGCCGCCTTGAAACGAAGCAAAGAATTGGTCAAAGGAAATTGGTGGGCCATTGCCTGGCGTTTGGTTTTGTTCATAATCATTTTTTATCTTCTGTTTTTAATTTTGTCGTTGCCGGCGTCTTTCTTCGCGGCCGATTCCGGTCCCTATCAGTTCTGGCAGTTTATCATCAAAATAATCAGATTTTTGGTCGGTCCGTTTTTTACCGTGTATATGTTTTTGATTTTTAAAGATTTGTTAGACATAAAAAAGAAAACATAATGGATAAACAATCCCCTCAAACCAAACTTGAAAACTCGGAACGCAAATTTCCTCGCGTCGGCATCGGCGTTATGATTGAAAATAAAAAAGGAGAAATTCTTCTCGGCTTAAGGCAAGGATCGCACGGAGCCGGAGAATGGAGCTTCCCCGGAGGTCATTTGGAGTGGGGCGAAACTATTTTTGAAACGGCCAGACGAGAAGTAAAAGAAGAAACCGGACTTGATGTTTATAAATTTGAACTCATCTCTGTTTTTGATGAATTGCGTTATTTGGAATCGGAAGGAAAACATTATTTGGGGATAGGCGTGAAAGCGGTCTATAATGGTGGCGATCCAAAAGTTATGGAAGAGGAGAAATTTAAAGAATGGGACTGGTTTGCTGTCGATCAATTACCTAAAAGGTTGTTTGAAGGGACGGAGATTATGCTCAAAAATTTTAAAGAGGGAAAAATCTACCAAAATTATGTTTAATATATTTTCAGACAAAAACAAAAAAAAGCGGGTCGGGGTTTTTTCTTTGACCTGCGATGAGGGGTGCAGCATTTATCTGACGGAAATTTTTAATAAGAAATTATTGGGGTGGCTCGAGAAAATCGAGATTGTAAATTTTTTAGCAATCAAAGATTTCGTGGAAATAAAAAATTTGGACATAGCTTTGGTTGAAGGCGTGGTAACGAGCGAAAAAGACAAAAAGTTGATCGAAGAAGTCAGAAAAAATACGAAAGTCCTTGTCGCTATGGGCACTTGCGCGATAACCGCCCTGCCTTCGGGCCAGAGGAATAATTTTAATAAAGACCAGCTCGCGCAAATAAAGGACCATTTGAAAAAATATAAATTTTTGCCAAAAGCTTTGTCGGTAAAAGAAGCGGTAAAGACGGACGACGAAATTCCCGGATGCCCGATTGATCCGAAGAAGTTTGTGGAGGTGTTTGAGAAATATATTTAGCTTGTAGGTTGTAGGAAGTAGCTCGTAGGAATTTATTATTAAAATTTATGGAGGGAAATAATAAAATTAGTTCTTATAAAGATTTGGTTGTTTGGCAAAAATCAATGGAGCTGGTTACGGAGATTTACAAGATAACAAAAAATTTCCCAAAAGAAGAGATTTATGGTTTGATATCTCAAATGCGGAGATGTGTAATTTCTATTCCCTCCAATATCGCCGAAGGAAGAAGGCGGGGAAGTAAAAAAGAATTTTTAAGGTTTTTATTAACAAGCTATGGTTCCGGAGCTGAATTGGAAACCCAAATTGAAATAGCTAAAAGGTTAAAATTTTGTGAGGAAAATAAATTTTCAGAGGCGGGTCAACTTTTGGATGAGATTATGAGAATTTTGAATAAAATGACATATAACTTAAATTAAGCTATAAGCTAATTCCTACAAGCTACCAGCTAAACCTTATGCATACATGCGATCTCGACGTTTCAATCAACAAACTTTCCAAAATCGAAGGGCATGCCGATTTGGACATAAAAATCAGGGACGGAAAAGTTGAAAACGTAGATCTGCGCATTATGGAAAATTTACGTTTTTTTAACGAAGCCGTGCAGGGTCAGTCTTATGCCGCCGTTCCGCAGTTGGTTTCACGCATTTGCGGGACCTGCTCGATCGCGCATCTGACCGGTTGCATCGAAGCGGTCGAAAAAACTTTGGACGTAACTCCGAGCGCGCAGACCATGATCTTAAGAAAATTGACCATGTACAGCCTGATGATCCGCGATCACGCTTTGCATCTTTATTTTTTCGTGTTGCCGGATTTGTTCGGACTCGATTCCGCTTTGGATTTGCCGGACGACAAAAAAGAATTGATTCATGAAGCCTTGCACGTAAAAGAAGCCGGGAATAATTTGTCGAACTTAATCGCCGGTCGGGCCGTGCACGCGCCATTCGAGCAGGTCGGCGGTTTCTCGAACGAAATCGACAAAAAGAAAATTCCGGCAATAATCAAAGAATTGAAAAGCATTCGTCCGTTCATCATGAATTTGGCCGAACTTTTTTATCATTGTCCATGGGAGTTTAAACGAAAAACGAATTTTGTCGCCTTGGCTACGCCCGATTTTTCTTATCTCGAGGGCAAGATAAAAACATCGACCGGAGAAGTAATCGAAGAGAAAGATTATTGGGATCATCTCCATAGCGTTATTTTGCCGTATTCGCAGGCGAGCGGATTCGAGTTCGAGGGCAAAGAATTTATGGTCGGAGCTTTGGCGCGATTGAATTTAAACAAGGAAAGTTTGCATCAGAACACGAAAAGAGACATGGAAAAATTCTTAAAGGTTTTTCCTTCCGAAAACGTTTATCACAACAATTTGGCCCAAGCGATCGAGATTATGCATTCTATAGATCACGCGGTTGAAATTCTGGAAACGACCGATTTTAAAAAAGAAGCGCCGGCCAAACCGAAAAAATTTTCCGGCGAGGGCGTGGGCGTTGTCGAGGCGCCGCGCGGCACTTTGTATTATTGGCTGGGAATCGACAATGGAAAAGTGCGCTACGCCAATTTGGTAATCCCGACGGCGCAGAATTTAGTCAATCTTCGCGAAGACGTCAAAAAAATTGTTAATGATATTCTTGCCGCGAACAAGGATGCGGTTGTTTTGGAGGGCGAGATTAAAAAAGAAGTCGAGAAATTGATTCGCGCTTACGATCCTTGCATGTCTTGCGCGACGCATTTTTTAAGAGTGAATTGGTTGTAACGCTTCGCTAGGAGTTACTTTTTGTAACCAAAAAGTAACCAAAAAGTTTTGGGGGCTCCAATTCGCTATCACGTTGATTAATATTTAGTTCTCTCGCCATGGCGCTCAATTCCGCCCCCAAACCCCATGATTGTTTAAAACGAAATCTGATTTATATTTTTGAAGTAATTGGTTTATTTTTTTTAGAGCCGTCTTTTCATTCATCTCCATCGGCACACCGATAATTTTTACTTTTTGCAGCGCACCGATTTTTTTTAACAGTTTCAAATTGAATCCCAGATCGAAATCATGCATCGAGTATTTGGGATCGTTTTTTATTTGGTCGAGATCTTCGATTAGAATAACATCTTTAATTCCTTCGACTGTGTCGATGATAAAAAGTTCGCCGTTTTCCGGATGCAAATTTTCGTTCGGATCTTGAATTATAAAATTTATATCCGGAAAAGCTTTTTCAAGTTTCGGCTTTAAACGGATAGGCAAGTTATCGAACGTAAGCAGGGGATTGCCGAAGATGTAAATAGTATTCATATTGATTTAAATTATACATTATTGTAAACTAAATAAAAAATATGTGTTTTAATATACCTAAGAAGATAACGGCGAAAGAAGGAAACGTTTTTACGGTTTCCGATTTTGGCGGGGCGAAAGAAACCGTGAGAAGTCTCATAGATGTCGATATAGATGATTATGTTTTAATCGAGAACGGCGTCATTATAGAAAAATTCGATAAAAATAAAATAAACGAGTTCTTTGAGGGAGGAGAAAAAACATTATGAAGATAACGGGCGAAGCCATACGGGATTTGGCAATAATGGCTTTGAGTTGCAAGCCGATCATGGGCGAAACGCTCACGGGGAACCAGAGGTACATAATCGAAACGACCAAGTCGGGAAAAGGCGCCATGACCGAAGAAGAATTTCTGGGCGGAATGCCGCTCCCGAGCAAAACCTATTCGAAAATTTTCGATTATGCCAGAGAAATAGATGTGGCGGAAGTTGACGAAGAAATAATCTGGAAATTCTTCGGAAGCGATCCGCATGTAGAGAAAATTCGCAATCAGGTTCGGGAAAACAACCTGCCGCAGCGATTCGGCAAGATGATTCTTTTCGCCCATATTCTTATTCCGATTACGATTACCGGAGACAAAGACGGATTATTTTCCGGGGTTTACGGAAATGCCGGCGTCGAGGTCAAGCTGGAAAGCCTTATTCCGGTAACCGCGATGTCAATCAAGGAAGGCGACAGGGTTTTGGTGCATTACGCCTCGATAATCGCCAACCGGTTCGGATCCGAAATCGAGAATTATCTTCTTGAAACGCAGGCGCGAAACAATGATTTTATGGAAGCCTGCAAGGTCACAAAAAGAATCGATTATTCAAGATTTTGGGACTTGTGCAAGTGGACGCAAAACAACGTCAAAGAGCAAGGATTATAAAATACGGAGCGAGAAAATCGCTCCTTTTTATTTACATCCGCGCGAGTCAGCGTTTCAGTCCGCATTGGTCCGTGTCAAGCAAAGTTGATCTTTTTTGATAAAAGAATTAGAATAAAATATAAACCAAAAAACAGGGGAGGAGATATATGAATCTTCTTGGCGCTTTAATCGGCGTATTTATTTCGTTCGCTCTTTTGATTTATTCGCTCTATCTGTTTATAGGGAAGTGGCTCATTTCGGGGGTATCCGTATTTTTTATTTCCTTTCTGGCCTTGGTTGCCTTCATCTTAATAATCATATATAAGAGTGAGGCAATCGACCAAAAAAGCCAACCCTAGTCAATTTTAACATGGTCTTGACGAGACCATTTTTTTATGTTATGATATAGCATTGGTCTTTGTAAATTTAAAAAATAAAATTCCCACAAACAGGGGAGAAAGGCAGGTAGTAATGTTCACATTATCACCGGATGTAGAATTGCATTTGGTTTTTATCGGAATGATTTTCGTCTTCGGCCTCATTGGTTGGGGTGGATACAAGCTTTATGGCAGCCCGGCACAGGTTGCCACAGATGAAAAGCCCAACGAGAAGGGGGGTGCGGAATAATGAAAAGGAAAAGGGCAATTGCTCTTGCCGTTTTGCTCGCGGTAGCCGTTGGCCTCTTTCCTCATGGAAAAATGTCCCTCTGGCTTTCAGCTGTTACTTTCTTTGGTGCTTGTGTCATTTTTCTTGCAGGAGAGAGGCGATCTTCTAAGGAGTGGCTTTTCGCCGCTCTGGGTATTTCTGTAGTGATTTCGGCATTTTGGGGTGGCACAGTGGCATTTAATAACACTATCGTTCCTAAGCCGTTTCCCTGGGCAGAAGTGTTCAGGGTGGGAATGATCGGGACAGCCATTCTTGTCGCCGCAATGGAGATTTGGCTCCTAATTGAGGAGAAAATGTCTCCGAAGCGGCGGCAACGCGTTGTCGCCCGCATGAGGGGCAACGCCTTTAAAGAGGTCCAGGCCGAAAGAAAGGTTTGGGCGGCGCAAGGCAAAATGCCGCCAAGATAAGAAAACAAACTATGAGGGGTGAGTCAAGAAAGACTTTCGCCCCTTATTTCTTTTTTATCCTTGATTTTAGATTAAAAATGTAATATAATTAGTTCAAATTAGGTCAGCGTGAAGCTGGCTTTTATGATATAATAATAACGCGAAGCTACGAATTGAAAATGCGAAACCACAAACATACGAATTAATTTTATGCAAATTCCGGATTACGTAGAAAAAATTGTAAAAAAATTGGAAAGCGGCGGATTTGAAGCCTACATTGTCGGCGGATGCGTGCGCGATCTTTTGCGCGGCGTAAAACCGAAAGACTGGGATGTAACGACGAACGCCAGGCCGGAACAGATTTTAAAAATTATTATCGAGGGCAAATACGAAAATGTTTACGGAACGGTTTTGGTTCCGCATAAAGAAGAAGGCGAAACTTTGGATATTGTCGAAGTGACGACTTACCGTTCGGAGCAGGAATACAGCGACCGCCGCCATCCGGATAAAATCACTTTCGAAGACAAGCTTGAAAAAGACCTGGAAAGAAGGGATTTTACGATCAATGCCATGGCCTTAAAAAAATTAAAAATTAAAAATGAAAAATTAAAAATTTATGAACACAAAATTAATCTGAGCGGAAACGAATTTCTGCTGATTGATCTCTTCGGCGGGCAGAAAGATTTAAGTAAGAAAATCATCCGCGCGGTCGGAGAACCGGAAGAAAGATTTAAAGAGGACGCCTTGCGCATGCTCAGGGCCATCCGATTTTCCTGTCAGCTCGATTTCGGAATCGAACCGAAGACCGAAAGGGCGATAAAAAAATTGGCGGGAAGCATAAAATACATTTCCGGAGAACGCATCAGGGACGAACTTGTTAAAATTTTTGAAACCGACAAAGCCTACGACGGGATCACGAAACTGCGTGAATTGAAACTTTTACAATACATAATTCCCGAGCTCGAACGGGGAGTGGGCATGGCGCAAAAAGGTCATCATCTTTATTCCGTGTTCAATCATTCGGTTTTGTCTTTGAAATTTTGTCCATCAAAAGACTGGCGGGTGAAATTGGCCTGCCTTACGCATGATATCGCCAAACCGAACACGAGAAAAATAATAAAAGGCGACGTAACTTTTTATAATCATGACATTATCGGCGCGAAAGTGACGAAAAAAATCATGGAACGTCTAAAATTTTCGGGTAAAGACACGGAGAAAGTGACCACGCTTGTAAAAAATCATATGTTTTATTATAATGTTGGGGAAGTTACGGAAAGTTCGGTAAGAAGATTGATCGTGAAAGTGGGCGAGGAAAATTTGAAGGACCTAATCGACTTGCGCATCGCGGACCGTCTCGGTTCGGGCGTTCCGAAAGCGAAACCGTACAAACTCCGCCATCTCGAGTACATGATGAAGAAAGTGAGAAAGCATCCGGTTTCGGTAAAGATGTTAAAAATAAACGGTAGCGATATCATGCAGCTTTTACAAATCGAGCCGGGACCGAAAATCGGCGCGATTCTTGACGTTTTGTTAAGCGAAGTGATCGAGGATCCGAAATTGAATACGAAAGAATATTTGGAAAAGAGAGCCGTCGAATTAAATGAAATGGAATTGGAAACATTACGAAAAAAAGCGAAAGAAACAATCGACGAGAAAAAAATGGAAGATGATGAGGAATTAAAAAAAGAATTTTGGGTGAAATAGCGCATATCGCGTATCGCGTATCGTGGAACACTTAATTATGTGAACATGGGCCTATAGTATAGCGGTAGAACAGTGCATTCGCATTGCACAGACGGCGGTTCGATTCCGCCTAGGTCCACCAAATGAGAATTTTCATCAGCGAAATGCTGATTTAGCTCGTAAATTACTCCTAATTTGGCAGTTCCAAATCCTTTTTTGCGTTCATACGGGATTCCATCTGGAAAGACCAACTTTTGGAACTTCGGCTGTAAGTGCGATACAAGATCGAACCACTGCCGGCCAAGATCCTTTATGAATTTAGTGGCGTAGATGACCGTGCCCTCAAGATCGAACTGTTCGATCCGGGCTTCGTTCACCGATATCCTCGTGGCTGTAATCTCGTTTTCTACTTCGTCCTTACGCTCCATGAATTCCTCTTTCGTATAGGACCCATCCTCTCGCATTTCATAGATGCGTTTTTTCTTTGCCTCCAGTATCTCTATTTTCTTATTCCATTTCTCAACTTCCATCTCAAATCTCTGGCCTTTGGCTTGCCAAACATCTATGGCGACTTCTTTCAGAGCGGACAAAAATTCCCCATTTGGAGTGATCCTCGCCAGATATTCAATAAACTCTCTTTCCAAATCGGCTTTCTTTATGCTTTTTCCAAATTCAGCACAGGTCTTATTCTTGCAGTGATAATAGTTATATCTGCCTCCCATGCCTCCGCGCGGTGCGCTTCCGGTCAGTGCCCGGCCACACGCGCCGCAGAGTACGGTGCGTCTTAACGGGAAATCTGGATTATACTTGTTGTACTTTGCGACGACTCGCTTTTTGCCTGACAGGATCATCAAAATTTGGTACATCTCGTTTTTGGTGATCATCGGTTTATGCAATCCTTCAACGTCTTTTTCTGTCCACGGATTGGTAATAATGCCGGCATAAAATTTCAGATAGTTGGTTACCAATCGGCTCACCAGCTGAGGCGGTGTTTTCTTTCCGGTCAAATCTTTAAGACCCCATTCATCCAATTTTCGGGCAAGCTCGCTCTGCGAATGTAGTCCTTGGGCGAATTCTTTTAGTCCGCGTTGGATAATCGGGAAAATTTCCTCGTGTGGCGGATCGGGCTGGGTCTTTTTCTCGCCGTGTTTTTTGTTCTGAAGGCACCTGTATCCGATCGGCGGTTTCCACGGATAGATACCTTGGTTGATTCGGGCGAGCATGCCGTCACTGCATCTCTGTTTTCTTATAGCATTATCAAACTCGGCAATGCCGGCGAGAAATGTCTCCAGCAGTTTGGCTACCGGCTCGTTTCCGATCGGTTCTGTGACTGAATGCAGTGTTGTGCCGTATGTGGCCAGAATTTTTCTGATGGCAAAATGGTCATCGGCATTTCGGGCAAAGCGATCCACGCGCAAAACCACGAAGGCTTGGACCTTGTCTTTGTTTTTGCGACAGAACTCAAGGGCTTCGAGGAATTTCTTTCGGTTGTTAAGGCTTAAATCTTTGGCACTTTCGCCTTCCTCTTTGAAAACCGAAACGATCTCGATGCCTTTGTCTTGGCAGTATTTCTTGCAAAGATCCTCTTGGAATTCCAAAGAGGTTCCTTTGACCTGTTCGTCGCTTGATACTCTTGTGTAAATTATTCCTCGCATCATATTTTTGGCATAGATTTCTCAACACACAACATACGCTTTTTTGGGCAACAAGCTAAGCGGTAGTTGCCCACAGTTCTCAAACTTTTGCTGATTTGCACTATTTATCTCCATTTATCTCTATTTATTTTCTTCAAACGCAGGGTTTTGTTGGATTTTATCGGGTTTAAACATTGATCTTTTTCACCGTTTTCCAGCAATTAATTGTAAATAACTGTAATCATTGATTAGGATTCGGGTTCTCTTTCGGCGCAGACTTTTTTGGATTGGTTTTCCCGATCTCGATCCAGTTATAAATCATCTCGGCAGTTTCTTTCGGATACTGGTTTCTGGATAGGCGCAGTTTGATTTCGTAAGGGATAAGATTCCAGCGTTCTTGGAACGACATTTCGGATATTCGCATCTCGTTAAAGTTTATATTTTCTTTTGGCTTGCCTTCGACCCTGTCCAATATTTCCTTGATCGCGGCCAGCTTCACAGCATCGTCGGAACTACCCATAAGAGCCACAAGCATTTCGTTGGCCAGGCGGAAATTTTCCTCACGGACCCTGGCACCGGCTTTTCGGACGATCTCCATTGTTTCGGCATGAATCTGATCCATTTCGTTTTCATAAACGCAATATGCCTTATAAAGCCGGCCGTCCTCTTTGAACCAGTCTTTGATGGTTTGCTGGCTGAATTTCGCAGGTCTACTTTTCGGGCACTTATTATTCAGGCCGTCGGCAATATTTTGATAGGAATATCCTTTATATTTCAGCTCAAACGCCAGCTTATGATATGAGGATAGATGTTTTATATCTGCCATAAAAAGTAGAGTTAAGTAGACTTTTTCTTTTGGCCATCGACCACGATTACAGTCGGTTGTTCGGTCAATTTCTTAATGATGAAATTAGTCGCCGACATTCTGATCGTCTTATCTTTGCTGTTCAATAGCGATATCAGTGTCCTGGCCGCTTTAGTCAGATTTTTCTTGAATATCGCTTCCGCTTTTTCTTTTGGTGTCTTTTGTTTGCTCATAGGTTTATTGGTTAAGGTTTAATAATGAATTGAAATACGCACCCCGTTTTCTGATTTTATGTTCTGGTTGGTCTCTGACGGATCGATATGCTTCCTCAATTCTTGGGAGTCCGAATTTTCTTAAAGCTGACAAAATGAAAGTCATATCTTTTTCTCCCAGCTCTTGGGCGATTTCCCAGCATCGCTGTTCCTCGTAAGACTTGGGAACAAATCCTCTTACCGGTCGTCGACCTGTCGATCGGTTATTTTTATTTTCATTCTCGTTATCGTTATTGGAACTTCTGCCGTTTTGATTTTCCGAAGTGAAAGAAAACCTTTCTACCAAAGCATTTTTATCGTCTTTCAACTTCTGCCGAACCTCGCTTACTTCTGCCGGCACTTCTGCCACAGTTTGTCCTGATGTATCACTTTCACTTCTGCTAGACTTCTGCTGAAGCCGAGTCTCAAGGTTTACAAAACCACCGTCAGATAAGGGATAATTGCTAATATCAACATGGAATGAACTTCTGCGACCTTGCTGTACGGCAAACCATACCCACTTCTTACGCTTAAGGTTTAACATCAGCCGGTTGATCATGTTCTTGGAGTATTTTTCCTTGAAGTCTTTGGATAATCCGGCGTAGCTAACCTGGGACCGGCCGTTTCGTGGGTTAGCATTGAGCCAGAGCCAAACCAGTAAGGCATATTCCTCAAACCGCAAATGACCGTCGACAAGGGCGGTCTTGATGCTTCGAGGAAGCTTTACGTAATCGTTATTGTCTATTTTGAATGGTAGATTTTCCATATTTCATATTCATTGGACCGGCTTACTCTACGGCATCGTTGTACATGAGCGATTTAAGTTCCTTGATCGCTGTCACAAATGCCCGGGCATTAACCTCGACCAAGCCGGCAAAGTACGCGCTTACCAGCTGTGGCCGGTTGGGCTGATCGGCGAAAATGAAACGATACCGGCGTGAGTCGGCTTTGTTTATGCCAAAGAGCTGAAATCCCTTGGCCGAGAGGAAAGCGGCCGCGTAGAAGTCGCTTGTAGCGAAGTTATTGTTGTTGTCCGGTTGGTTTTTCATGTTCATTTTGATTGTTATTTTTATTCTCCTGCGTTTCGCTCTTGGCTTTGATGCGTTCAGCCTGCCATTGCTCAAACATAAGTTCGGCCAGCATGTACAGGCCGTCCCGGATTTCCTCGACCTCTTGGTCGGAGAGTTTCGGATTATTGATTAATTGTTTTACTCGCTCGACACTTAACATATGCATTCATCGTAGCGAGCGAGCCACTATGCCTTAAATAGTCCGCGGAGAAATTTTGGCAAACAAAAAACGCTCATTTTGTGAGCGTGTTGCCAAAGTTATTAACACTACTTGAGGACTACGAGCGTCACTTCAAAAAAATTCTATACTTTGGGTTAATGCGATAGCCGTCAGTACGACGACCTTCGATAAGTTTTACGATTTTCAAATCGTGTTTGGCTTTAGCGTTTATTTTCATAATCGCTGAACGGATTGATGAGTCGCTATTAGCACCGGTTGCCGTGCGTATATCTGGTGTAGCCTGATATCCTTTGCCAATCAGGTATTTAATAATCTGATGACGGGATTGTTCTTTGCCCATCGGGTAGCAGTATTTACTTTTCGGTTCACGATATAAATCGGCCTCGGCCGACAAGTGGAGGATTGTCTGGTTTAATTCAACTGGTTTGGTTTTGCCTTGAGAAAAATATTCGGCAAAAGAAATTGCGGCTACTTTGGCAAATGTGTTTATAAAATGCTGGTCATATTCAGTTAATCCTTCAAATTTGCTGGTTCGGCGTTCCAAGAGGGACCGGATGCTCTTTACCTCAAGCTTTGTTTCAATAATCTCTTTCGTTAGAAGTCCGATCGCCGGCTGATTGCGTTTTATGATTTGATCACTATCAGATATGCCTACCGATTTCATCGATGACCGCAAAATCTTTTCGGTAGTTGCGATGGATAATTGATAAGTCGATATCAAGCTTACCGGTTTTCTTATATTAAATTTGTATTTAGTGGCCAGCCCGGCCTTTTTCATTTTCATACTCATTTTGGTGAATAAGACCCATTTTATAGCTCAAATTCACTAATTTCCGGGCTATAGCCCGGTTGCTTGTATTTTCCTTTTATGTATAATATAATACTTGTAATAAACAAAAAGGGCAAATAATGATTAATACACCTAAAATACTATGCAAAAAGGCCTAATAAAAGAAGTAATAAGCAAGCAAAGCCAGGAAAAAGAAGTCCTGTCCCGTTTGGATTACGTGGAGAGAACTAAGGCGGTTCAAGCCCCTGAATGGATGTCCTCGCCTTTGGTTAAGGTTGTGCTAGGACCGAGACGCGCCGGTAAGTCGGTATTTTCCCTCATGTTGCTCAAGGGCAAGCCTTTTCTCTATTTTAATTTTGACGATCCGGCATTGGTTGGAGAAAAATTGGATTTGTATGAGCTTGTCGACGAACTGCATAAATTCTACGGAGACACGAAATTTGTTTTGTTCGACGAAATACAAAATCTTAAGGGCTGGGAGTTGTTTGCAAACCGTCTGCATCGCCAGGGCTACAATCTTGTTTTGACTGGTTCAAATGCCAATCTTTTGTCGATGGAACTCGCGACCCATTTGACCGGCCGGCATTTGCCGATAGAAATACTGCCGTTTGATTTTCAGGAATTTTTGAAGGCTAAGAATTTTTCCCAGCTCGATCAGAAATCGGAACTTTTGAAATTACTGGATCAGTACATGGCGTTCGGCGGTTTTCCGGAAGTGGTTATAAAAAATCAGCATCCGCGTGGATATTTGGATGTGCTATTTGATGCATTGCTTTTCAAGGATGTCGTGAAGCGACACAAGGTTCGTTTTTCCGAACAAATAGACCAGCTTGGTTCGTATCTGATAAACAATGTTTCCAATCAATACAGTTTTCGCAAACTTGCTAACGTTTTGAAATTTAAGAGCAATGTGACACTTGAACGGTATCTGAAATATCTCGAAGAAGCGTATGTTGTTTTTTCTCTTTCCGGCTTTTCTGCCAAGGCCGGCGAACGTCTCCGATCGCCTAAAAAGATTTATACCGTAGACAACGGCTTCGTTGCTTCCAAAGCCGTTCAACATTCTCCTGACAATGGAAAGCTTATGGAGAACTTGGTATTCACAGAACTGGTAAAAAGAGGATTTGAACCGAATCGAGAATTATTCTATTACAAAACTCGCAACGGCAAGGAGGTTGATTTCGCTATTCGCAATGGCTACGAGACCTCCGAACTTATTCAGGTCTGCTACGATTTGAGAAATTCCGATGTTGAGCAGAGAGAAATAAAGGCATTAACCGAGGCCTCCGATGAACTAAAAGTTTCCAATTTGACGATACTGACATGGGACGATGAGCGGGAGGTAAAGAAAGACGGGAAAACCATACAATTCAAACCGCTCTGGAAGTGGCTTCTTGATAAAAATCAAAAGTAAATTATATGTCGCAGGAAATCGCCATCAAAAACTTAATATTCGTAGATTGCGAAGGGCACGGGCCGGCGCCAACATTGAACGATCCGGTTGGTTTTGAGTTTGGCGCAGTCGCTTATCCATCACGGCAGACATTCCACGGGACCGGCGCAACCAAAGAAACATTCGAGAATTTTGACAAATGGATTGCATCAGTGATTGAACAAGGATTCAGACCGCTATTTGTCAGCGACAACCCGGCTTACGACTGGCAATTTATTAATTATTACTTCCATTCGTTCCTCGGCAAAAATCCCTTCGGTCATTCCGCAAGGCGGATCGGTGATTTTTATGCTGGCCTTGTCGGGGACTTTACCGATGCAAGCTCTTGGAAAAAACTGCGAATCACCGCGCATGATCACAATCCGGTTCACGATGCCATGGGCAATCTCGAAGCATTCGAGAGAATATTAAATGGAGAAAGATAAATAATAAATTTATGCCAAAGGAAATCGCCAATAAAACCAAAGATGTAAGCATAAGTATGACCAAAGAGCAGGAGCGCACGGAGTTGCATCGTGCTATTTGGCAGATTGCAAATGATTTGCGTGGAAGTGTTGACGGGTGGGATTTCAAGTCATATGTGCTCGGTATGCTTTTCTATCGCTTCATCAGTGAGAACTTAACTAACTACATCAATACCGACGAACGACGAGCCGGTAAAAAGGATTTTGATTACGCTAGGCTTTCAGACAAAGAGGCTGAATTCGGCCGAACGGACACAGTAAAAGAGAAAGGTTTTTATATTCTCCCAAGCGAGCTTTTTGTAAATGTAAGAAATAAAGCTCGCAATGATGCCAATCTTAACGAAACTCTGAATACTGTTTTTAGAAATATTGAAAACTCGGCAAAAGGGGCAAACAGTGAGGATGATTTGAAGGGCTTATTTGATGATTTAGACGTGAATTCGAACAAGCTTGGCAGTACAGTGGAGAAAAGAAATCAAAAACTGGTTAAACTCCTTGAAGCAATCGGCGATCTGCGACTTGGCAATTATTCAGACAATACGATTGATGCGTTCGGCGATGCGTATGAATTCTTGATGACCATGTACGCTTCAAACGCCGGAAAGTCTGGCGGTGAATTCTATACTCCCCAGGAGGTCAGTGAACTTTTGGCTCGAATCGCTACTGTTGGTAAAAAAGAAGTTAACAAAGTTTATGATCCAGCCTGTGGTTCCGGTTCGCTTCTTTTGAAATTCGCCAAAGTTCTCGGCAAAGAAAACGTACGATTGGGTTTCTATGGACAGGAAATAAATATAACCACTTATAACCTGTGCCGTATCAACATGTTTTTGCACGATATCAATTACAATCATTTTGATATTGAGCATGGCGACACGTTGACGGACCCGAAACATTGGGACGACGAACCTTTCGACGCCATTGTCTCCAATCCTCCCTATTCAATCCGCTGGGATGGCGACGGCAATCCGTTATTAATAAACGATCCTCGTTTTTCACCGGCCGGAGTGCTGGCCCCCAAGAGCAAGGCAGATTTGGCTTTCACCATGCATATGCTCGCTTGGCTCTCTACGAGCGGGACGTCCGTCATAGTTGAATTTCCGGGAGTTCTTTATCGTGGCGGTGCCGAGCAAAAGATTCGCAAATATTTGATAGACAATAACTATATTGATGCGGTCATCCAGCTACCGCCCGATCTTTTCTTTGGCACAACAATCGCGACTTGCATTATTGTTCTTAAAAAGAGCAAAAAAGACAACAAGACCTTATTCATTGATGCCTCCGCCGAATTTGTGCGAGGTGGGAACAAGAATAAATTGACTGAAGCCAATCGATCCAAGATTTTGGAGGCTTTTTCCGCACGAAAGGACGCAGAGCACTTTGCAAAACTAATTGAAAACAAAGCTATTGCCCAAAATGACTACAATATTGCCGTTTCGAGTTATGTGGAAGGAGAAGATACGCGTGAAGCAGTTGATATCACCGAGCTCAATGCCCGAATAAAGGTTCTTGTTGCTCGGCAACAAGAACTCCGTACCGCGATCGATCAAATCGTGGCGGATATCGAGGGCAATAAATAAAGTTATGAAAAATCAAAAGCTCTCAATTTATTTAATTAAAGATGGTGTCACGAATCACGTTGACATTGTTAAAGATGTAAATATAAAAGAGACTTTTGATAATGGCATTTTGTACTACAAAAAATCTTTCTCAAAAGAGCCGGCATGGACAGATAACTTTTTTAATAAAAGCATAGATGCATTAAAAAACTCTACTGCATCCGGTTTGTATATCACAAAGGTAAAACACAGCAATAAAGATATTTATTTCGGCATCTCTTTTGGGCACGGATGGCAGATGTTCAAAGATGGCGTTATTGTTGAGCAGTTTGGTATTAAGACAGCCCTCAGCATTATCAAAAGTGAAGTAAAGAAAATTGAAAAGAAGAATTTTAAGAATGGGTTGAAAGATGTGTCAGAGCAACTCGGAAGGATTGGGACGGTTGCAGACTTCGGTTTTGATATAGAGCAAGACATTATGAGAGCGGTTGTTGGCGAACCGGAGAATCAAGAATCGTATGGAAAGAATGTTGTAGGTAAAGATGCGATAAGCATATCTATTAAAAAGAGTGTGGATGAAATCAACGATGTGCTTCTCGAACTGTACAAGGCTTACATTTCTAATAAATACAAAGAAAGATTTGACTGGTTTGATAATTTTTCAGCAGTTCATGACAAAAAACTGATCGCCGATTTAGATAATAAAATCAGTGCAAAAATAAATAATGACAATAATACAGATGTAATTTATTGGTTGTCTATTCCGGAGGTTGTAGAGTGGGAAAATACAAAATGCTTTAAATATAGTGCCAAAAATAACGCGCCAGAGTATCAAGATATCACTTTTGAAGATTTCAAAGATTCGTTGAAAGATGATGAAAAAAATAATATCACTATAGATTTACTCAAAGGCAAAAAGGTACAGCAGATAGATACAAATGATCAAATAGTAAAAGAATGGTCTATATATAAGTGTCTATATTCGGAAGTTGACTTAAATAATGAGAAGTATTTATTGGTGGCCGCCAAATACTACAGAGTGGATGCGACATATAAAAATAAAATCGAGAGTGAATATGTAGTTGATACAAATTTTACTTTACCAAACTGGGATAAGGCAGATCATGAGAATGACTATAATAAAAAAGTTGAGACTAATGATGCTACAAATTATCAATGTCTTGATGGTGGTTCCAATCAAAATAATTTAATTGGAAAGGGCAAAATTGAATTTGCCGATCTCGTGAAGTCCGATAAACATCTGATCCACGTAAAGAAATACGGGGCAAGTGCCGTATTGAGTCACTTGTTTAGTCAAGGATTGGTATCTGCTGATTTACTGCTTACGGATAAACCATTCAGAAAAGAAGTAAATGGGAAACTGAAGACCTCGCACAAAAGCGTGGTCTCAGAGAGTGATCCGAATCCTGTAGAGTATACAATTGTTTATGCCATAGGCACCAGCAAGAATGACCTGAAATTACCATTTTTCAGCATTATTAATTACAGGAACATCAAGAAGCAATTGAATCTGTATCGTTACAATGTTTTATTGATAAAAATCAATCAAGTTTAATATGCCAAAACATCAAAGCAAAATAGAAAAATTGATCGCCGAACACTGCCCCAAAGGGGTTGAGTTTAAGAAGTTAGGAGAAGTTTGCGAAATTGCCGACAATAAAAGGAAGCCGGTAGCGTCAAGTTTACGCGTAGCTGGCAAAATACCTTACTATGGTGCAAACAACATACAGGACTACGTTGAAGGTTTTACTCATGAAGGTGATTATGTATTGATTGCGGAAGACGGCTCCGCGAGTCTGGAGAATTATTCAATACAATTTGCTTCTGGTAAATTTTGGGCAAATAACCACGTTCATGTTGTAAGAGGGTGCAACGAACTCAATAACAAATTTCTATTTCATTACCTTAGGAGTATGAACTTTGTTCCTTATCTGACTGGTGGGACTCGAGCAAAGTTGACTAAGGGAAAAATGTTGGAGATTAAAATTCCCATCCCACCACTTGACATCCAGCAAGAAGTCGCAAAAATCCTCAATACTTTTACGAAACTAGAAGCAGAGCTAGAAGCAGAGCTAGAAGCGAGAAAGAAGCAGTACGAACATTATCGCTCTGAGCTCCTGACGTTCAAGGACGGAACCGAGAGAGAGAGAGTAAGATGGGCCGCGCTGAGTGAAATAGGAAAAGTATCTATGTGTAAAAGAATTTTCAAAAATCAAACATCTGCAACCGGCGATATACCGTTCTACAAGATCGGGACTTTTGGTAAAGAACCAGACGCTTTTATTTCGCAGGAAATTTTTGACGAATATCGCAAAAAATATTCATTTCCTAAAAAAGGCGATGTTCTTATATCTGCCTCGGGTACGATCGGCAGAATGGTTATTTATGACGGCAAGCCAGCATATTTTCAGGATTCAAATATTATCTGGATTGATAATGACGAGAGTAAAGTGCTTAATAAATTTTTGTATTATTTGTACGCGATAGTGAAATGGCAGACTGAAGGTGGCACAATCAAACGGCTCTATAACGACAATCTAAAGAAAATTAAAATCCCTGTACCATCGCTTGATGAGCAAAAACGTGTCGTGTCTGTCCTAGATAAATTTGACGCTCTTGTGAACGATATTTCTATCGGTTTGCCGGCAGAGCTTTCCGCGCGCAGGTCTCAGTATGAATACTATCGAGGCAAGCTCTTAACCTTTAACGAATATGTCCCAGCATAATAAATACAATTTAGTCGCGGAAAACACGCAGAGCACCGTTGTTTCGGAATATACACCGGACAATGTTCGCGTTGCTCACTACCAGAGCGAGGCCGAACTCGAAAAAGCATTTATTAAACAGCTTGAGACGCAAGCGTATGAATATATCACCGTCACATCCGAAGCTGAGCTGATACACAATCTACGCAGTCAATTGGAAAAGTTGAACGGCTTTGCATTCAGTGATAACGAATGGGAACGATTCCTTGCGAGCGAACTCGCTAATCCAAATCAAGGCATTGAAGAGAAAACAGCAACGATTCAGGAGGATTATATTAAAAACCTGACACGTGATGATGGTTCGGTAAAAAATATATACCTCATCAAAAAAGATAATATTCACGACAATAGTCTGCAGGTTATTAATCAATATGCCACTGAAGACGGCCAAAGAGCCAATCGTTATGATGTCACGGTTTTAGTGAACGGGTTACCGCTCGTTCATATAGAGCTCAAACGGCGAGGCGTTGCGATTCAAGAAGCGTTTAATCAGATCAACCGTTATCACCGGGAGAGTTTTTGGGCGTCGGCCGGTCTTTTCGAATACATCCAGTTGTTTGTTATATCCAATGGCACACACACTAAATATTACAGCAATACGACTCGTGCTACGCATATCAAAGAAGCAAGCGAGGGTGTGATAAAGAAAGGAAAACGTACCAGCAATAGTTTTGAATTTACCAGCTGGTGGGCTGACGCTACCAATCGCCCGATCACGGATTTGATAGATTTCGCAAAAACATTTTTCGCTAAACACACGCTTTTAAATATTTTAACCCGTTATTGCGTGTTCACGACTGATCGTATGTTGCTCGTAATGCGCCCGTATCAGATCGTAGCAACGGAACGGATATTAAACCGCATAGAAGTAAGCACAAACTATAAAAAACTCGGCACAGTGGAAGCTGGCGGATATATATGGCATACCACCGGCTCGGGCAAAACTTTAACCAGTTTCAAAACCGCACAACTGGTAAGCAGACTGCCGTATATCGACAAGGTTGTATTTGTGGTTGATCGGAAAGATTTGGATTATCAAACCATGCGAGAATATGACAAATTTGAAAAAGGTGCGGCTAATAGCAACACTTCCACTTCCATTTTGAAGCGTCAGCTCGAGGATTTTAATGCTCGGATAATCATAACCACTATTCAGAAGCTGGACCGGTTTGTCGAACGAAACTCCGGTCATACGATTTTTGATGGTCATGTGGTTCTTATTTTTGACGAGTGCCACCGTTCGCAATTCGGTGACATGCATTCCGCTATAACCAAAGCGTTCAAGAATTACCACATTTTTGGATTTACCGGCACGCCAATTTTTGCGGTTAACGCTTCATCGAGCGGTCGGCCTGACCTAAGAACCACAGAGCAGGCTTTTGGCGAAAAGCTTCACACTTATACAATCGTCGATGCAATCGCCGATAAGAACGTTTTGCCGTTCAAAGTTGATTATGTATCTACTGTCCGCGAAGCTGAAGATATCGAAGACAAAAAAGTAAGCGACATTGACCGAGAAGCGGTTCTGTCCGCCCCCGAGCGCTTAACAAATATCGTCAGCTATATACGAGAGCATTTTGATCAGAAGACCAAGCGCAACAGTTTTTATAAATTGAAAGAGCGAAGATTGGCTGGCTTTAACTCAATCTTTGCTGTTTCCTCAATTGATGTTGCCAAGAAATATTATGCTGAATTCAAAAAGCAGTTGGCCGGCGTTTCCAGCGACAAAAGGCTAAAAGTCGCATTGATTTATAGTTTCGGTGTCAATGACGAAGATGCCGATGGAATGATCGACGAAAACTCAGAAGATACGTCAGGGCTTGACGCAAGCTCTAGAGATTTTTTGGACTCCGCTATTACTGATTATAATGCTATGTTCGGTACTTCCTACGACACGTCATCGGATAAATTCCAGAATTACTACAAGGATGTCAGCCAAAGAGTAAAAGACCGCGAGATAGACGTTCTCATCGTGGTCAATATGTTTTTGACCGGATTTGATGCGACAACGCTCAATACTTTGTGGGTAGATAAAAATTTGCGGTTGCATGGCCTTTTGCAGGCATATTCACGCACGAACAGAATTCTCAACAGCGTGAAGACTTTTGGCAATGTTATTTGTTTCAGAAATCTTGAAAAAGCAACAAACGAGTCAATTGCTCTTTTTGGCGACAAAGAAGCAAGTGGTATCGTGCTTTTGAAATCATATGCCGAATACTACAACGGCTATAAAGACGGCAACAAAGAAGTGCGCGGCTACAAGAGTCTGGTAGAAGAACTGATGGAGAAGTTTCCGGTCGGACAGACGATTATTGGCGAGCAAAACCAAAAGGATTTTATAAAGCTCTACAGTGCTATTTTACGAGTTCGTAATATTTTGGTAACTTTTGACGAATTTATCGGCAATGAAATTCTGACCGAAAGAGATGTGCAGGATTATCACAGTATGTACATCGATCTCTATAACGAATTTCGTAAAAGCACAGAGGAAGAAAAAGAAAATATCAATGATGATTTGGTGTTTGAAATGGAACTCATCAAACAAATTGAGATAAATATCGATTATGTTTTGGGCCTGATCAAAAAATACCACGAGGATCATGTTAAAAACCGCGAACTTCTGGTTGATATTAATAAAGCAATAGATTCAAGTGTTGAATTGCGTAATAAGAAAGACCTGATCAATCAATTTATCTCCTCTCTTGATGTTCATTCGGTTGTGGACGATGATTGGCAGAAATTCGTCGACGAGAAGAAGATTGAAGAGCTTGAGAAGATTATTGCCAATGAAAAGCTCGATCGCGATGCAACTTACAAGTTCGTAAAAAACGCCTTTCGCGATGGCAGTGTGCCTACGACAGGCACGGCGATCACTAAAGTCCTACCGCCTGTATCCCGTTTTTCGCCGACCGGTGAACGCACAAAGAAACGCGAGACCGTTCTCGCTAAATTAACAGGTTTCTTTGAAAGATTTTTTGATATTTCCGGTGGCAAGTTCTCCGAAAAAGAATAATCTATGCAAATATGAGCACTAATATTCAAAAATGGGAAAAGAAAGATATAGCAATCAAAGACCTTTCGCTTTGGGATGAGAATCCGCGATTTCCAGAAGAGTATTTTAGTAAGACCGAATCCGAACTCATAGAATATTTCTTGCGAAAGAAGGAATTCAAAATCGATTCTTTTGCGAAAGAAGTTGCAAAGGAATTTGATCTTCCTCAACTGGAAAGAATAGTTGTCTTTCAATACAAAGGAAAGAATATTGTCTTGGAGGGAAATCGTCGTCTGATTGTGTATAAATTACTGCTTAATCCGGTGCTGACCAGCAATCCATCATCAAAAACTCTTTTCGAAAGTTTACAAAGACAGACAAAAATAAAAGATTCCTTCGGGCTTGAAGCAAATGTTACCACAATCAAAGATGAGGGATTACGTTTTGTAGATAGAAAACATAACAGAGGAAATAATGAGGTGGGTTG
The DNA here is from genome assembly GCA_021788015.1 of bacterium. GTDB lineage: Bacteria > Patescibacteriota > Patescibacteriia > Patescibacteriales > JAKAJF01 > JAJYLD01. Next base: position 131,216 of record JAJYLD010000001.1, read on the forward strand.
GGGTGAACCTGAGCGTAGAAATTTCGCAGTACGCCGTTCTCATGGTGGGAGCAAGGATATTCTCCGGGTTGAATTAGCCAATGCGGTTAAGAGGCTTTCATTACCAGATTCCATTAAAGAAGCAGTGCTTAGCAGGGGCTTAGTTACCACTTTTTACCGCATCGTGGATAGCATATCTGCACGTAAAAAGTTAGGATATGAAGTTTCTGAAAGTGGTACCTTAGGCATTAAAGACCAGAAAAAATTCGACAGCTTACTCAAGGTAATCGCATATAATATTTGGGCAAAGAAAGACTTTAATGGCGAAGATGTTGATTCGCGCTCACTTAACAAGACGAGAGCCATAGAGAGTTACATTTCAGGTATACAAGTTAAAAATGCGACTCGTGTTGATAACGAAATAAAGAAAAGCACAAAAGAGACTTTGTTTGGAGAACAGGTAATTCTCACTCCTGCTAGAACAAAAAGCAATCAACTTTCCGGCGAGCGTAAGTATTTAATCAACTCATCAATTTATATCCAAAGTTTCAGGATTAACGATATTTACGATGAATTGCGAAAGAAAATTGAAGTAGATAACGCTCCCAATGCAGTGGCGGTTCTTTTCCGTGTTTTTATGGAATGCTCGATTGATTGCTATATTGATACTCACAAATTGAAAATAAAAGATGATACAAAGTTGGCTGGGAAAATCCTGAAGGTTGTCGATCATCTTGAAGATGCTATTGCTCTACGCCGTCTTGCCGAAGAAGGCAATAAAACACCAACACCGGAGGAGTTTAAGAAAGTAAAGGAGAAAGTTAAATTTAAGAATATGAGGAGAGTGGCGACGAAAGACAATAACAGCATACTTTCAGTCGAAACATTCCATGATTTTGTTCATGATTATAAAACATCGCCGATACCATCCGAGTTAAAAAAATACTGGGAGAATCTCGATAGTTTCTTTGTGGCACTATGGAGTTCTTTCGCGACAGTTAAAAAGAAGAAAAGCAAATGAAAATACTAACCAGCAAAAGTCGAAAAAACTACCACAGCCCCCTTCGCTATCCCGGAGGGAAAACTTCGTTACTCCCTTTTTTTGAAAAGGTTATTGAAGATCGTGGTTTGGAGAAAATAACATACATTGAACCGTTTGCCGGTGGTGCTGGCGCGGCCCTGGCCCTGCTTTTATTCGGGAAGGTTGATCGCATCGTGATTAATGATCTGGATAAGGCTATCTATGCCTTTTGGAGGTCATCTATATTTAATTCCGCCAAATTTATTAAAAAAATAAAATCGACTCCAGTAACGATTAGCGAATGGAAAAAACAAAAAGCTATTTATAACGATTCGAAAGCCAGCCTCTTTGATCTTGGTTTTGCCACTTTTTTTCTCAATAGAACTAACACTTCCGGTATTTTGGATGGCGGACCTATTGGAGGTTTAAAACAAAAAAGTAAATACAAAATCGATGCCAGGTTTAACAAAGACATTTTAATAGAACGAATACGGCAGATAGCTCTCTATAAATACAAAATATCAGTTTTTAATAAGGATGGACTTCATCTGATTGGTGAGTATCTGAATAAAAAAAATGCATTTATATATCTTGATCCTCCTTATTTTGAAAAGGGTGCAACTCTTTACTTAAACCACTACAAGAAAGAAGACCATGAGACTTTAGCCAAAAAACTGAACAGCAATCCAGATGCGTTTTGGCTTTTAACTTACGATAATAAAAAAGAAATTAAATCCCTTTATCTGGATCGGAAGATTGTTAACTTCTCACTTAACTACAACGCTTATGAGTCACGCAAAGGCAGAGAAGTGATGATCCTTTCGGATGCATTTGTTGGGTAAGAATTATAAATATGAAAATAAACAACACATTCAAACTCATCATCGCTATCGTCATCTCTGAACTTGCTGGTATCATCGGGTCAATATTTACGACTCCATCCATTGCTGGCTGGTATGCTGGGATTGTGAAGCCGGCTCTTAATCCTCCGGCATGGGTCTTTGGACCGGTCTGGACGACACTGTTTGCCCTGATGGGCATTTCAGCGTTCTTGATCTGGAAGAAAGGACTTGACCGCAAGGATGTAAGAATCGCTCTCGGTATATTTATCGGCCAGCTCGTTTTGAACATGCTCTGGTCAATCATCTTTTTCGGTCTACATTCTCCGGCCGGCGCTTTTATTGAACTCTTTATCCTTTGGTTCGTTATCTTCGCCATGATCATTGTATTCACACGTATATCTAAACCCTCGGCCTGGCTTCTTACACCATACATCCTCTGGGTGACATTTGCCGGGTATTTGAACTTTATGATTTGGATTCTTAATTAATTGTATGGCCGATAAAAATGATCCAATTGAAGACGAAATTCCCGAAGACGAAGCTCCTGACGAGGAAGTCAAAGAACTGATGGAAAACCACGATCTCGATCAGGACACAGCCGAGCGCGTGCAGGAAATCATGGAAGAGTATAGCGTTGACGAAGACGACGCTGTTGAGCTCGAGGAACTTCTTTAACAAGCGTGAGGAAAAAGCGAAATCCAAAATTTAAGGTTGAAGTGATTTATAAAGAGCTTCCGGACAAAAAGGACCGGGTACGCCAGCTTTGGGATTTGCTTGTTGGTTTGCCCGACCCCGAAACTCCCAAACAAGAAAAAGATGGAAGAAATAAAAACAATCAGAAATCTTAAGGACGAGCAGTCTTATCGCGACCGCTACGATCATTTTGTTGTGGATGAATGCCGGGGCATGGAACGCAGGTTTCTGGAAGGCGAAAAGAAAACCGACTCCGAAGAGGAGAAACGTGCTCGCCGGGTCTCTTTGTATCTAAGCTTGTATTTTCTTAAGGGCGAAATGTTCTCCGGCCGGTCTGAAAAGATCCGGGAATGGATGAATAGTGACTCTGAAAAAGATAATCGATTGGACCGGGCGAATCCTCGCCATGACATATTCTGCCTCAATTGCCAGTCACCGATGGCTTGCACGATGAAATTTATGTCCGGACCGGATGATGACCGGGTTTTGTTTCTATTCCGTTGTCCCGAATGCGGAAAAGGACGGGGATTTTATGATAACGGTGAAGAATACCGACCCACGCCCCACAAATGCGCCAAGTGCGGAGAAGTAGTCTTGTCGGTTGATACGCGCGAAGGTGATAAGGTTACGAGTATCTACGATTGTACCCGTTGCGGTTTTAAAGAGACAAGCGTTTTGGAATTGGGTGGTAACACGGAAGATAGGGATAAGCAGTTTATCGCCGATCGGGAGAGATTCTGCTTGTCGGAAGCGGCCGGCATGGAGTTTATAAGCTTCAAAGCCAAATTCGAGCATTTGAAAAATGTTATCGCTGAGCATGAAGAGAAGAAAAAACAAAAAGACCTTTATGATGAAGTGGCAAAGATTGAAAAGTTGAATGTTGCCGATCTGGAGAAGCACCTGGGCCCGGCATTAGAAAAAGAAGGATTTATAAAGCTCGATCTGGGCAAACCTGAACTGATGAAAGGTGTGGTCATTAATTTCACCGTGCAGGACAGTAGATCAGGCGTTCATGAGCACGACCGTAAATCCGCCCTCCGGAAGACAATCGGCGAAGCTTTATCCAATACCAATTGGAGAATGGCCGAGGATACGCTTACGTACAGTCTCGGCATTCTTTCCGGACGATTGCGAGGCCTCGAAAGCGAAGAAGACATTGTCGAGCTGGTCAAATCACGTCTTAGGAAAATGGAGAAAAAGCTAGCCGATAAAGATTCGCAAAAAGCTAATCTTGATCAATCAGTTTGAATTGCTTCATTTCCTCGATTGCTGTTTCCATATCTCCGAGAACTTTTTGATATATAGCTTTGGTCTTGTCTGATTTTGGATTTGCTTCGGCAAATTGGATATCGTCATCGTCCACGAAGCCGGCTAGGGAGATATAAGCGCCGGCAAGAAGTCTGATCCTGTCTTTAATTGCTTGTTTAATTTTGGCTTTAGGTTCCGGAAGCGAGGATAGCGGATTCATCGATCCGCGCTGATGTGGTAATCGTAGATTTTTTGCGTCCCGGAGGACGGCTTCGATGTCCTCGTTCATAGACAAGCAAGAACATACGCTTGCCCTCGGCACAAGTCCAGTTATTTACCTTGCCAGCCGGTAAATAAAATCAAAAGCTTTAATTTGTCTGGAGTTTTGGTGAGTTTATTTTCTATGAGAGTCATAATTGCTTAACTTAAGCAAATCGTTTTAGGCTCTCAATTTTGGTCAAACCGGTGGGCTATGGTCGAGGATGGTATCAAACGTCTACTGTCGATACAACTCTCGCCCCAGGGGCAAACACGGGGCAGAAATCGGTGGGTTAAGTTCTGGTCCGGTTAGTTCCATTCACAAACTCGGAAAAATCGGCTAAACTGTGATTATCTGGTAGCAAGCAGTGCTTCGTGAGCGATCTTGAGTTGATTCCATTCGGCCAATTCTCGCAATATTTCGTTCCATTGGTTGCGTATCAAGTCCACAACATGGAAAAAGAATTAAATTTCGCAATCGATTTAGCAAAAAAAGCCGGAGAGATAATCAAGGCTAATTTTGTTTTTGGCATGAAAAAGGAATGGAAAAAAGATAACTCGCCCGTGACTGAGACCGATTTAAAAATAAATCAACTTGTCATCGATTCCGTAAAAAAAGAATTTCCGGATCATAAAATTTTGGCCGAAGAGGGGAGCGATATGTCGGGAAACGGCGACTACGTTTGGGTTTGCGATCCGGTTGACGGGACGATTCCGTTTTCGCACGGCGTGCCGACTTGCGTTTTTTCTTTGGCCCTGGTTAAAAATGGCGAAAGTATCTTAGGCGTTGTTTACGATCCGTTTATGGATAGGATGTATTCCGCTGTAAAAGGCCAAGGCGCTTTTTTGAACGGAGATAAAATTTCGGTTTCAAAAGCGAACACAATCAAAAACACGATTGTCGGTTTAACTTTCTGGAAAGAAGCGCCTTTCCAGTTTTATGAATCCGAAAAAATTCTAAAAGAAAACAGTGTAAAATTGATTAACGTCCTTTCCGTTATTTACATGAGCATGATGGTGGCCAGCGGAGAATTCAGTACGGTAGTCTTTCCCGGGAATGCCGCCCATGACGCGGCAACAGTAAAAATAATCGTGGAGGAGGCGGGCGGAAAAGTTACGGATCTTTTTGGGAATGAACAAAGATATGATCGGGAAACAAAAGGCTTTCTCGCCACGAACGGAATTTTACATGACGAGTTTCTAAGAATTATCAAGGAAAGCATGAAATAAAAAAAACGGGCTTGATTCCGTTTATCTTGCGGGGTATACTAATTCGTTCTCTTCCATACGGAAGGTTGCGCCGCGTTTTACCGCATTGTGTGCGTGCTTATGTAACTCCTCCTTTAATATCTCCCCCGCAAGATATCTTTCTAAAATGTCAAAAGGTAAAAGAGGCTCTTTAAGGCGCGAGCATAGAATGAATTGTCCCCCTTCCACTTTTATAAAAAGTTTTCCTGGCTCTATTTTTTTAAAAGGTACTTCCATTTTTACACCTCCGATCTTTTTCTTTAATTTTAAAATAAAGTTTACAATTGTCAACATGCCAAAAAAGTTTCAGCGTAAAATTGAGAATTTTGTTTGCGAGCGCTGCGGATATGAAGTGAGCGGCAACGGCTATACGAATCATTGTCCGAAATGCCTTTGGTCAAAGCATGTCGATATAAATCCGGGCGATCGTGCTTCGAAATGCAAAGGATTGATGGAACCGATCGGATTGGAAATGAAAAACGGGGAATATGTTTTAATTCATAAATGCGTGAAATGCGGACATGTGAAAAAGAATAAAAAAACGGAAAAGGATGATATGGAGGAGATTTTAAAGACGCTTCGCCGGGAGTTACTTTCTTGCCCTCCAAAGGCGGGTAAATATCCAAGAAAGTAACCAACCTGCCCGCAATGCTTCGCATAGCGATGCGGGCGGGGAAGTTTCGGGGACTCCAATTTCCCGACACCTGTCGGGACTCAATTCCGCCCCCAGACCCCGTGGTGTTTCTAATGTCTAAATTTTGTTATAATTTTTAGTTATGTTAGGATTTTTTGATTCGGGCCTGGGAGGGCTGACAATTTTAAAAGAGGTGGAAAAAATAATGCCGGAATATTCGTATGTTTATTTGGGCGATAATGCTCGTGCGCCTTACGGTCCGCATGGCGAAGAAATGATTTATAATTTCACGAAAGAGGGCGTTGCGGAATTATTCGGAAGGGGAACGGAGCTTGTTGTCCTGGCCTGTAATACTTCTTCGGCCGTCGCTTTAAAAAAAATTCAACAAGAATTTTTGCCGAAAGAATTTCCCGATAAGCGCGTACTCGGAATAATCATTCCGACTGCCGAAGAGATCGGTAATACTTCTTCGGCCGAAGAAATTGGTGTTTTGGGCACGGAAGCGACGATCAATTCAAAAGTTTACGAAAAAGAAATTGAAAAGCATTTTCCGGAATTAAAAATTCATGGCCAATCCTGCCCGCTTTTGGTTCCGATAATTGAAGCGGGAGAAACGGAATGGGAAGGTCTGGAATCGGCTACGAAAAAATATCTAGTAGAGCTTTTTAAAAAAAGCGAAAAAGTAGATTCAATAATTTTGGGGTGCACGCATTATGGCATTATTGAAGATTTGATTGCGAAAAACATTCCCGCAAATGTCAAAATAATTTCACAGGGTAAGATTATAGCTGAAAAATTAAAGAATTATTTGAGCAGGCATCCCGAAATCGACGGGAAAATCGAAAAGAACGGAAAGAGAATTTTTTTGACCACGGAAAATTCGGATAGAATTTCCAAATTGGCGGGCTTATTTTTGGGCAAGGCGGTAAATTTTGAGAAGACCCGACTCGATTGATTGCGAATCGCGAATATTTTACCAACTTTGATAAACTTGTGGATTTGTAAATTAACTTAACAAATTCTTTTTTTTGTGGTAAATTGAAATCAGGCCTAGAAGAGAGGCTTATTTTTAATCGGGCTGTGGTATAACGGTATTACGCACGCTTCGGGTGCGTGTAATCCGGGTTCAATTCCCGGCAGCCCGACATCTTCCTCTTTCCGACTGCAGTCGGTAGTAATAAAATGAATTTTTTTAATTCGATTTACATAGCCATTCAACATTCGTCCGTATTCGGATATTTGCTTTTTGCTTCGGTTTTTTTTCTCGAATCGTTGGCTTTTATCGGACTTCTGATTCCCGGCACCGTTTTCTTGATGATTGCCGGATTTTTGGTCGCTCGCAATATTTTCGACCCCGAGATAATTATTCCACTCGCTCTTTTTTCGACTCTGCTCGGCGACCTGATAAGTTTTTATTGGGGTACCAAAGGAAAAGATTATTTCAAATTTGAAAATAAATTATTAAAAACGTCATATCTCGAAAAAGGAGAGAAATTTTTCGACGCTCATGGAAATAAAAGCGTTTTTTTGGGAAGATTCATCGGACCGATTCGGCCGCTAACTTCGTTTATCGCCGGACTGTGCCGAATGAAAAAAATAAAATTTTACATTTTAAATTTTTTAAGCGCCGTTTTTTGGGTCGGAATTTACTTTGTTTTGGGATATTTCTTCGGTCAAGCTTTCCGGGTCATCGAATTGTGGTCCAACAGGCTCGGGCTTTTTCTTTTCGGACTTTTTATTTTTTTCATCCTGGTTTATTTGTTGAAAATTTTTGTTATCAAAGAAAGCAAATACGTCTTTTCCTTCCTTAAATCAATTTTTGAATCGATAAAAGAAGCGTTATTTGAAAATGAAGACGTTAAAAAACTGATCGAAAAGTATCCGAGAATTTTCAGATTTATTAAAAAAAGATTAAATTATAAAATATTCACCGGTTTTCCTTTAACATTGCTCGCTGTCGTTTTCATTTATTTCATTTTTTCATTTTTGGCCGTACTGAGAAACGTATTAACTTCCGGAGTTATAGTGGATATCGATTTGAGGGTCCTGAATTTGCTCGAAATTTTTCGCCATCCCTTGCTAACCAGAGCCTTTCTTTGGATAACTGTTTTGGGCAAGGGCAGTCTTATCGCGATTTTTACCGTTTTGTTTTCCATTCTTCTTTTGGCGTGGAAAAAAAGATATTATCTGATTTCTTTGTGGGTGGCTGTCGTAAGCAGCGCGATTTTTGAACTTTTGCTAAAAATGATTATTAAAAGACCGAGGCCGGAAGACGCGGTTTACATCGAAAAAGGTTTTTCTTTTCCAAGCGGTCATGCCGCTTTGTCCACGGCTTTGTACGGTTTTTTGATTTATTTTTTCTGGCGTAATCTCAAAAGATGGAAGACAAAAATCAATATTTTATTTTTTAATATATCGTTAATCATAATCGTTTCCTTAAGCAGACTGTATTTGGGCGTTCATTATTTCAGCGATGTTTGGGCCGGTTTTCTTTTGGGCGCTTCGGGATTGATTCTCGGTATCACTATCGGAGAATGGCTTGCTTTCAAATTTGAATATAAAAAAGAAAAAATTTCGATAAATTCAAAAATGAAAATCATTTCAGTCGCCGTCATTTTGTTGGCCGTCGGTTCGTATTTTTTTTCCGCCCGCAGTTTCAAGCCTCTTTTAAAGGACGAAGAACCGCGGAATCCGATCGTAATAAACTCTCCATACGACCTTTTAAATTCAACAAGTTTTCCTAGATACACCGAAACTTTAACGGGAACGAGACAAGAGCCTTTAAGTTTTGTAATTATCGCCGACAATCAGGAAGAAATAATCAACATGTTTGAAAAAGCCCATTGGCATTTGGCCGACCAGATCGATTTTCATTCTTTGGGGAAAATGGTTAAAGCCTTGGGAGAAAAGAAAGGTTATGAAGACGCGCCGATGACGCCTTCGTTTTGGAATACCGAGGTTCATACTTTGGGTTTTGAAAAACTTGTCAATTCAAACAGTATCAAAAAAAGGCATCATATAAGATTATGGGATACGGGTTACGTTTTGAAAAACGGCAAAGTCATTTACGTCGGTTCGGCAAGCTTTGATGTCGGTTTGAAATGGGGATTAAGTTTTATGGAATTGGGGTTAACGCATAAAATCAGTCCCGATGTCGATACGGAAAGAGAACTTGTTTTTGGCGATTTATCGAAAACGGGATTGATTCGGAGCGCGAAAGAAGAACAATTCGTTCCGCCAACTTTGGGACAAAATTTTACCGGAGACCAATTTTTTACGGACGGGAAAATTTATATTATCACGGTTAAGCAATAATGATTGTTATGTCTTTTATTTTCAGGGAAAAAATAAAAAAAGAATTGGATAAAAAAAAAGAAATATATTTGCGCGTTAAAGCGAGGCCGGGCGCGAGCCGAACGGCCTTTTCGAGCGTTTCGAACGATCCCGAAGGCGAAATTTTTAAAATTGACGTGGCCGCCCCGCCGGAGAAAGGAAAGGCGAATCAGGAGTTGATTAAATTTTTATCTCACGAACTTGGAGGAGAAGCGCTTATAATTTCTGGCCAGAGCAGTAAGTTGAAATTAGTAAAAATTAGAAATCCTAAATTCTAAATCCTATATCTGAAACCTTTTCGAATTTTGGTTATTGAATTTTGAATTTATTTCGGATTTCGTGCTTCGGATTCCGAATTTCAAAACTTTTTTATTTATATTTTTGTTTTGATTTTTTAATTTTATTTATGTTCAAAGATAAAAATATCCCAAAACACGTCGGCATCATAATGGACGGAAACAGAAGATGGGCCATGGAAAGAAATTTACTAACTTTCGAAGGTCATCTCAAAGGTTATCAGAAAATGAGAGAATCCAAAGAATGGTTTTTTGCGAGAGGAGTGGAAATTATTTCCTATTTCGCTTTCTCGACGGAAAATTGGAATCGCTCTCGCGAGGAAGTAAATTATCTCATGAAGCTTCTCGAAGAGGCCTTGCAAAAAGAAGGCGAGGAAGCGGTCGAGAAGGGCTATAAGGTTTTAATAAGCGGCCGAATCGATGAATTACCCGGGGATTTGCCGGAATTATGTTACGATGCCATGAATAAAACCAAACCGGGTCGAAACGGAACCATAAATATCTGTTTAAATTATGGCGGCCGCGCGGAAATCGTCGATGCAGTTAAAAAAATATTCAAAAATAACATAGAATTGGAGCAGATTCACGAGGGCATGATCAGAAAGCATCTTTACAACGGCGATCTGTCCGATCCGGATATAATCGTTCGCACATCGGGAGAAGAGCGGATTTCCGGTTTTCTTCTTTGGGAATCATCTTACGCGGAATTGATGTTTATGAAAAAATTTTGGCCGGAATTCGAGGAGCATGACGTGAATTTGATTTTGGAAGAATACGGAAGAAGGAAGAGAAGATTCGGCGGAGACTGGAAAACGGAAATCGGTATTGAGAAGGCGGAAACAAGAAGTTAAAATTTTGAAAATAAAAAAAAGAAGCCCGATTAAATTTTTCGGGCTTTTTTAAAATTTTTGCGAAGACAATCCATGGCCGCTTTGTGGTTCGCCGTTAATTCGGCAACCCTTTTTCGCTCCAGACTGTTAAGGGTTTCCCCTTTGGGAATACAGGGCGTGTTTCGCCCTTTTATTATCACCCATATGACCGTTTTTAATGAGATTTCGTCCAGTCTATTTATAGACCGCTCTTTTATGGGCCGATAATTCGGCGGCAGTTTGACGCATTCCCCCAATCTTCCGGTATTTTCAACCATAACGGGGCTGACCGGCCCTCTTCTTCTCCCCTTGAGAAGAAGCAATCCGTTTTTTTGGATAGTCATGACTACAAACTCCTTACCTTCGAATAAAACAATGCTGCCCTCGGAAATTTTTTTGTCGGCCTGCGCTTTTTTCCTTCTTCGCACGGTATCGGTCGGTTGCATCGTATCGATGAATCCTCCTTTATATGGTCATTAATTTGATAAATTAGCATAGAAAACAAATAAATGCAAACTCTTTAAATTTTACTGAAAATCAGGTATAATTAGTTCATGTCAAAAAGCCGATTTAACAAATATTCTCCCTTGGCCGACAGGATGAGGCCGAAATCGCTTGATGAATTTTTGGGACAAGAAGAGATTGTAGGAAAGAACTCTTTATTAAGAAAAGCGATCGAAAGCGACAATCTGCCATCGATGATTTTTTGGGGTCCGCCCGGAAGCGGCAAGACGACCCTCGCGTTTATCATCGCGAAGATGACGAAATCGGATTTTATTCAGATGAGTGCCGTTACGAGCGGAGTGGATGAATTGCGAAAAACGATTAAACGGGCCGAGGAAAATAAAAGACTGGAAATCGAAACCATTCTTTTTATAGACGAGATTCATCGTTGGAACAAGGCGCAGCAAGATGCCCTTTTGCCGCATGTCGAGCGGGGGACGATTATTTTGATCGGCGCGACAACGGAAAATCCGAGTTTCGAAGTGCGAGCGGCCTTGCTTTCAAGATGCCGCGTTTTTGTTTTAAGGCAGCTTGACGCGAATCAAATCGCGGAAATCATCAAGCGAGCCCTCGCGGACAAAGAGAACGGCTTTGGAAGGATGTACGCCCAAGGCGGATCCGCCTCTGGCGGAAAAATAAAAATCAATGCCAAAACGATTGACGCGCTCGCGAGCATGAGTAACGGCGACGCCCGCGTGGCTTTGAATGTTTTGGAATACGCGGTAACCTCACTCCCGGCTCCTCTCCTAATTAGGAAAGGGGAGAAAGGGGTGAGGATATCTACCGACCTTATTAAAGAGGCTTTTCAAAAATCATATTTGTTTTACGATAAAGACGGCGAAGAACATTACAATATCATTTCAGCTTTGCATAAGTCCATGCGCGGATCGGACCCCGACGCGGCTTTGTATTGGCTCGCGCGTATGCTCGAGGCCGGTGAAGATCCTCTGTACGTCGCGAGGAGAATCGTGCGTTTCGCTTCCGAAGATATCGGACTCGCGAATTCGCTCGCGTTGAATCAAGCCATTGCCGCATATCAAGCCTGTCATTTCATCGGCATGCCCGAATGCAACGTGATTTTGGCGCAAGCGGTCGTATATATGGCGAGATGTAAAAAATCAAATGATTTGTACGTTGCCTACGGCAAAGCGGCGAAAGACGTTCGTGATTACGGCAATTTGCCCGTGCCTTTGCATATTCGCAACGCGCCGACGAAACTGATGAAAGAGCTCGGATACGGGAAAGATTATAAGTACAGCCCGAATTTCGGATATGAAGAAAAGCAAGAGTATCTGCCGGAGAAGTTGAAGGGAAGAAAATATTTGAAAGAAAATAGAAAAAATTAAATTTTTTAGTAAAATGAAAAGATTATTTTTAACATCGATAAAAATCGATTTACTTGCCAGTTTAATTTCTAGCGATCCATGCCGATTAAAGGTTGTATTTATTCCAACGGCTGCTGATCCTTATGAAGATAAATGGTTTGTTGAAGCTGATCGAAAAAAATTAAATGAACTGGGTTTTAAATTTATCGAATTAGACCTAAAGGATAAAACAAAGGAAAACCTTGAACTTATATTGCAGGATGCAAATATTTTGTATGTAGCTGGCGGTAATAGTTTCTATTTATTGCAAAAAATGAGAGAGAGTGGTTTGGATAAAATACTTCCCGATTTGGTGGATAATGGCCTTTTGTACTCAGGATCAAGCGCGGGAGCAGTAGTGACCGGACCGACAATTGAACCCGTAAGTTTATTAGATGATCCTTTAAAAGCGCCTGAACTAAAATCTTTTGACGGATTAAATCTGGTAAATTTTTTGGTATTGCCGCACTATGGAAATAAGAAATACAGTGAAAAACATCAAAATATAATAAAGAATTATTCAAACAAGGGGTTTGATTTAGTGCCAATTACCGATGAACAGTCTATTATTGCAGAAGGTGATAATTATAAAATAGTTTAATAGTTTCCATCGGCTTTATAATCTCGTTAGCAAGCTGCGATCCGCAGTTTGCAATATGACTCCACGCAAAGTATGGAGCCAGCAATGGAAAGAAGTATCTATAATAAAGAAAAACGTAAAATTATGAAATCTATAATTATTTATGTGACGCATAAAAATTTAAAGGAAGCCAAAAAGATTGGTTCCTATTTGCTGCAAAAAGGATTGATCGCCTGCGCGAATTATTTTCCGATTGAAAGCGCTTCGAGATGGACCGGTAAAATCGTGACCGTTAAAGAAGCCGTTTCCGTATTAAAAACAAGCAAAAAAAACTGGCATAAAGTGGAAAAAGAAATAGAAAAAATTCATCCGTATAAAGTGCCATGCATAATGAAAATCGAAGTGGAGGCAAATAAGAGTTACGCGAAATGGATTCAAAAAGAAACAATATAAAGAAATTTGAGACCTTTGAGATCTTTGGGGCCTCTTGAGATTTTTGGGATTAGAATTTCAACGATCCCGAGTATCCTAAAAATCTCAATTGTCTCATCAAAATATGGACTACAACAAAAAAGCAATTGAATTGCACAAGAAACACAAAGGAAAATTTTCCGTCGCTTCAAAGGTGGCTTTAAAAACGCGTGACGATCTTTCGATCGCTTACACTCCGGGCGTGGCGGCGGTTTGCACTGAAATTGCAAAAAATAAAAAACTTTCCTGGGAATTGACCAATCGTTCCAATATGGTCGCGATCGTAACGGACGGAACGGCGATTTTGGGATTGGGCGATATTGGGCCGGAAGCGGGTATGCCGGTTATGGAAGGGAAAGCGATTATTTTTAAAGAGTTCGCCGGAGTCGACGCCGTACCCTTGTGCATTAAAACGAAAGACGTCGATGAAATCGTGAATTTCTGCAAAATGATCGAGCCGAGTTTCGGCGGTGTTAACCTTGAAGACATTTCCGCGCCGAGATGCTTTGAAGTCGTGAAGCGTCTTGAAAGAGAATTGAATATTCCGGTTTTTCATGACGATCAGGACGGGACGGCCATAGTGGTTTTGGCCGCTCTTATCAACGCTTGCCGCGTAACCGGAAAAGTGATGCGGAAATTAAAAGTCGTGATTAACGGGTCCGGAGCGGCCGGAATCGCAATCGCGCGTCTGCTTATGAGTCAGGGTGTTCGCGATTTGATTTTAATCGACAGAATCGGAACGATTTATCCCGGTCGGAAAGATTTAAATCCGATCAAAAAAGAAATAGCCGAAAAGACGAACAAGAGAAAAGTAAAAGGCAGACTTGAAGAAGCTTTGTCCGGAGCGGATGTGTTTATCGGAGTTTCGGTCGGTAACATCGTTACGTCCGAAATGATAAAATCGATGACTAAGGATGCGATCGTTTTCGCCATGGCCAATCCGATCCCCGAAATCATGCCCGGCATCGCCTTGAAAGCCGGAGCGGGCGTAGTCGGAACGGGCAGATCGGATTTTCCGAATCAAATCAATAATGCTTTGGTTTTTCCCGGAATTTTCCGCGGGCTTCTCGACGGAAAAATTAAAACCGTGACGACGGAAATAAAAGTGGCAGCAAGTCTGGCCATCGCTTATTCGATAAAACCTACCAGGACCAAATTATTGCCTTTGGTTACGGATAAAAATGTGGCAGTGGCGGTTGCGAAGGCAATAAAAAAATCCTCTTCAAAGAAGGGACTTTAAATATTTGAAGACAAAAGGAGCAAATCCTATGATAGAGCATGGAATAGCAAATTAAAAGAGGTTAACACAAAAAATAAAATTAAACAATATCATGAAAAAAATAATTTTATTTTTAATCCCCGTTTTATTATTAACCGGCTGTTCGTTTAAAAGCGGACAGGTCAGAGGAGGAAACATGAAATTGGAAAATAAAAAAATTTTAATGGTGGTCACGCCGAAAGATTTTCGCGACGAAGAATATCTCGAACCAAGAAAAATTCTCGAAGATGCGGGCGCGCAAATCAAGGTGGCGTCGATTCAGGGAGGAACCGCCGTCGGAGTGAATGGCACAAGGGTAAATATCGATGTTTTGACCGGAGAAGCCGATCCGAAAGATTATGAGGCCGTTCTTTTTGTCGGCGGACCGGGCATGGCCGAAATTTCGAATGACGATACTTTGAAATCCTTGGCATGGAATTTTTACAACGAGCAAAAACTGACAACCGCGATTTGCGCGGCGCCCGCGGTTTTGGCCAAAGCGGGGATTTTAAAAGGAAAGAAAGCGACATCGTGGTCCGGAGTCGAAAAGGATGTCCGCCAAGGAGGCGCGATTTTTACCGGCGCTCCGGTTACGGTAGACGGCAGGATAGTCACGGCCGACGGTCCGGCTTCGGCGCGGGCGTTCGGAGAGAAAGTTGCCGAAGTTCTGAACAAGTTATAAAAATGCCGTTTGCCTTCAGCAGGTCTATATTTACCATGTCGCAATCGTAAATATAATATTATTTGGCGGTGCATGAAATTTCTAATGGCTAAATTACAATTTCTAATAAAAAAATAAATGTCTAATTTGAAATTAGGAATTTTATTAGGAATTAGAAATTATAATTTAGAAATTTTTTATGTTCACTCTTCATAAATACAAATTTACTAAGTCGCCAATTACAAATTTCTTATTTCCGATTTCAAATTTTTAGGAGTATGAATCTTTTGGATTTTTTAAAATTAAAGCGGAAACCGAAACTTTTGCTTCACGCCTGCTGTATCGGTTGCGGCGCTTATGTTATAAACGTACTAAAAGAGGACTTTAAGGTCACTCTGCTTTTTTATAATCCTAATATTTTTCCGGAAGAAGAATATAAAAAACGGCTTGAAGACGCGAATCGGATCGCAAAAAAATTCGGATTGAAAGTCGTTGAACTCGGTTATGATCATAAAAAATGGCTCGAAATGGCAAGGGGACGCGAAGCCGACCCGGAAAGAGGAGAAAGATGCAAGATTTGCTATGCCGAAAGAATGGAAATGGCGGCCAATTTCGCCAAGGAAAACGGATTTGATTTTTTTACCACAACCCTGACAGTAAGTCCGTACAAAGACGCAAGAGCGGTGAGTTTGATCGGAAACGAGTTGGCGCAAAAATACAACGTGCGATATTTAGACCGCGATTTTAAAAAACAAGACGGTTATAAAAAATCGATTCAGCTTTCTCATGAACTTTGCATCTATCGCCAAAATTATTGCGGATGCGAATTTAGTTTTCGTATATAAAGAATAAAATTTAGACGCTTCGCTAGGAGTTACTTTTTTGCCCTCCAAAGGAGGGTAAATAACCAAGAAAGTAACCAAACCCGTCCGCGATGCTTCGCATAGCGATGCGGGCGGGGAAGTTCAGGGGCTCCAATTTCCCGACATCTTTCGGGACTCGATTTCGCCCCCGAACCCCATGATGCTTTAAAATCCGAAAAATTCGAGAGTTTAAAATAATTTTTAATCATGAATTTTGATTTGCAAAAATAGTTATAAATGTTATAATAAGGGCATAAAAATAAAAACCAATTATGGACTTTAAAGCTTTTTTCGAGGAGGCGATAAAACAGAAAGCGTCGGATTTGCATCTGGTGGGAGGCAGCGTTCCGACAATCAGAGTCGACGGAGAATTATTTAAATTGGGTCCCGATCCGGTTAACTCAAACGATTTGGAAAAAGAAGTCAGGGCTTTGATTGGAGAAAAAAAATGGGAAAGATTTCTGCGCAGGAGAGAACTCGATTTCTCCGAAGAGTTGATCGGAACGCGATTTAGAATCAATTTGCATTTTCAAGAAGGGAAAATCGGTCTTACGGCAAGGTTGGTTCCGGAAGCCGTTCCCTCTCCCGAAGAAGTCGGTTTTGATGAGGTCATTTACAAGTTAACCCATCTCCAGGACGGCCTCATTATCGTTACGGGACCGTCGGGAAGCGGAAAATCGACGACCTTGGCTTCAATGATAAACATAATCAATCACGAAAGAAGGGCTCATATTATCACGATTGAAGATCCGATTGAGTATTATTTTAAAGAAGAGCAAAGCATAATCGAGCAGAGAGAGCTCGGCTCGGACACGACGAGTTTCGCCGAAGCCTTGAAATACGCTTTGCGTCAGGATCCGAACATAATCATGGTCGGAGAAATGCGCGACTTGGAAACGATTACCGCCGCGCTTACCGCGGCGGAAACCGGACACCTTGTCTTGACGACTTTGCATACCTTTACCGCTCCGGAAACAATCGACAGAATCGTCAGTATTTTTCCGGCGCACAAGCATCAAGAAATTCTGGTGCAACTTGCTTCGGTTTTGCGGGCGGTCATTTCGCAGCAACTTATTCCAAAAATTGACGGCGGGCGGATCGCGGCGAGGGAGATAATGATAAACAACAGCGCGATCGCCAATTTAATCCGAGGTAACCAGATCGGCCAAATTTATTCCGCCATTCAAACGGGGAAAAAAGAAGGCATGGTAACCATGAACAAAGCCATAGATAATTTATACGAAAAAGGGTTAATTTCTGCCGAGGTGTCTCAAAATCGAAAACGCGATTTGGAAACCCAATCGGTTTATTACTAATATGACGCCGGAAAGATGGAAAAACATAAAAGACGAAATCAGGGACAGTTTTGAAGTTCTGGACAGCGGAAGCTACCACGAAGACGAAGAGGGAGGTATTGATACCGAATTTATCGAATTTAAGGGGCCATTAGGCTTGATGCGCCTTGAATTTATAGCCAAACCGATCGTTCTTGATAAAAAAACGACATTTTCCCGTCGAATCGGGTCGGAGACGAAAGTCGAGTATATTTACAGCGAAGAAGAAAAAAGTCATAAATTTAAAATTTACAAATGGAACGATGAAACCGATGATTGGGAAGAAGTCGACCAAAAACATTTTACCCTATAGTTTTTAGGTTTTAGTTATTTAAAAATACTGTAAACCTAAAACCTGATATGAAAAATCTCATCAAAATTTTAATCGTTTTACTTCTTTTGGGCGGTGCGGCTTTTTTTTATTATCTCGGAAAAGGCGACTTAAAAAAAGAAATCAGCTCGGTTCAAATCGCGAGAGAAGCAAACAATAAGCAAGAGAAACTCGTAAACGATTACAAGTCCGGTCTCAAATCGGCGTTAAACGGTTATAATCCTGATTCCTCGAACTTGGATCAGGTTACAAACATAAAAAACAGAATCCTTAATTTAACGGTACCGACTCAATTTAAAGATTTACATTTGAATCTTGTTTTTGCTTTCGTAAAAATGGAAGATTATTTTAAAACCGGCAATCAAGACGAAAAGGTCGCAAGCGAAAAAATGTTAAATGAAGCGAGGCAAAGCTATTCCTGGCTTAACTAATTATGGAGAAACGTTTTTTACCATTTCTCGCTTCATTTTCCACTCTGGCGCTGCTGGAGATTTTTCTTTATCAGCCGCATTTTGTTTATTTTATTCTTGCGCTGGTCGATTATGTTTTGTTTTATGCCGCGTACAAACTTACAAAAGATAATCTTATCGATAAACGATGGTGGAATCTGATGATTTTGCCCATCGTCTTTACGGACGGTTTGATCGGTTATTCCACACTTATTCCTTTTCGATCTTTTTTCGGGTCCATACAACTTTTATTTTTATTTGACATTTTTTTTGTTTATATTTATTTGCGGGCCGTATATTTTTATCTGGTTTTTCCCACGGAAGACCGGAAGACAAGCCTTGAAAACATTTCCTCTTGCGGAAATTTCCTTTCTTATTTTTTTATTTCTTCTCTGATCTTCGGCTTGCAATCTTTCGTGAACGCGTCAGTCTGGCCGCTCTTGCTTCTAATTATTTTGGCGAGCGGCGTTCTGGTATATCAAATGATTTGGGCCAGCATCGATAAAATCAAAGAAAATTTGATTTATATCGCCGTCAGTTGTTTAATCTTGGCTGAATTGGCGGGAGCCATCTTTTATTTGCCGTTTAATTTCAATATAATGGGCTTGAGCCTCGCCATAATTTATTATGTCATGACGGGTTTAATCAGAGTACGATTGCGCGGAACTTTGAATAAAAGGATAATAAAAGTTTATTTGGGCGTCGGCATCGCGAGTATTTTTATCATTTTATTAACCGCAAGATGGGTTTAAATTTATAGGTTTCTGGTTTATGGTCCGAGTAATTTTTATACTCTCTATAACCCATAAAGCTAAAACATAAAAACCTTTTAATATTTATGAAAAAAAATAGATTATTATCAAACATAATCATCTCCGTCCTTATCGGAGCTTTAAGCGGTTTCGCGGCCGGCACAATTTCGAATTCTTATTTCCAGAAAATTTACGACGCCTCGTTGGGAGAGATAAATTTTTCCAACGGCAATTATCGCGGCTCGAATCTTGTAATTCGCGATCCGGGGAAAGTTGTCGTCCAGGAAAACGACATGGTTCAGCAAACTCTAAATTCGGTCCAGAGCAGTTTGGTCGGGATAATCGACAATTCCAAAAATAAAATCGATGACAAAAAATTAAGCGATTTTTACCGCGCGGACGAATCGGCCGGCCAAGGATTTATTATGACGAGCGACGGCTGGATTCTGACGAATTTTAAAATTGATAAGTCCGGCGACTATTCGGTTGTCACTTCGGATGATAAAATTTATCCGATAGACAAAATTGTAACAGATAAATTGACTCCGTTTTATTTTATTCATATCTCCGCCCTGGACTTGCCGGTGAGAAAATTCGCCGACCCGACTAGTATAAACACGGGTGAAACGGCGTTGGTCGCGAACTGGAACGGCAACGATATCGTCACGTCGGTTAAAAACGCCAACGTTGAAACCCATGATAATCTTACAAGATCAAGCGACGGTTTTTATACTTCGATCAGTCTTGCCGATAACCCGGACGGCGGTTTGGTCGTCTTGGATCTGGCCGGTAACGTAATCGGATTTAACAGGGGCGGACAAATCGAGCCGATATATCATTTGACCGCGGCTTTTCAAAGTCTGCTCACCTATAAAGAAATCAAAAGGCCGAGTCTCGGGGTGAATTACATAAATTATTCGGATTTGGTTCCTTTAAAATCGACTTCGAATTTAGATTATAAAGGAGCTTTGATTTATAAAGATAAGTCCGGGATAGCGGTCGTCTCCGGTTCGAGCGCGAGCGCGGTCGGCCTTAAGGAAGGCGATACGATTTTGGCCGTGGACAATACGAATATCGATCAGAACGACAATTTGACCGATGTTATCCAAGGCTATAATGCCGGCGATACGGTTATGGTTACGTATTTAAGGAACGGGGTGAAAAATCAAATCGCGGTGAAATTGGGAGAATTGAAATAAAAATTAAGGGGGGGCTTATTAAAATGGGCCACAGCAGGAGAAAGATACTGATTTCAATCAGTGGTAGCGATTTAGATTATATTCGGCTTGCATTAAAAGAGTTTACGGTAAGAGAAGGTGAAAATAATCCTTTCATCTTCGTTCTTGATCGTTTGATAAAGAAAGAGATAAAAGATTCGCCCAAAGGAAACCTAGAACTTTCTCGCGGTGCCAAAGCCGGGGTTTCCCGAGCTCTTGAGATGGCCTCAAGATGTTTACTCGTTTCGGATCGCGACAGGCGCGCTTACCGGTGCCTCGTGAAAAAATTTTTGTGAAAGGGATTAAGCCCTTTCTTTTTTTTGCTCCGCAGGGCCCTCCGCGGGCAGCGGCCCCTTTTTTTAGAAAGAAGGGACGCAAAAAAGCGCTCCCGTTGAAAAATTGCTAAATTTTTCCGGTATGCCTGACAAAATTTCAAACTCGCTCCTAACGTCGCTCAAACAGTGAAATTTTGTAACGGCATTTCGAAAAAATTCTTAACGTAATTTTTCAAAGGTCGCAATCGTTTTTTTGTTTTCTCGCCTTCTTATTTCTTTGATTTTGTGTTATAATAATTTTATGCACATTAAGTCGATTAGAGAAGCGAAAAATTTAAAAGAAAGGAGGGTTTTCTTGCGCTCCGATTTTAATGTACCTATTGTAAAAGGGAAAATACTCGACGATTATAAATTAATTTCCAGTCTGCCCACGATTCGTTTTCTTTTGAGCAATAAATGCAAAATCATAATCGGGACTCACCTGGGCAGCCCGAAAGGAAAAAGTTCGGCTTTTTCCACAAAACCGATTGCGTTGAGACTCGGTAGGATGCTCGGTAAGAAAATAAAGTTCGTTAACGACTGTATAGGCGCGAAAGTTGAAAAAGAAATAGAGAAAATGAAAGACGGAGAAATTTTATTTCTGGAAAACTTGCGATTTTACAAAGAAGAAAAGAAAAATAAAAAATCATTCGCGAAAAAACTCGCCCGTTTGGCCGATATTTACGTGAACGACGCTTTCGGCGTAAGTCATAGGAAACATGCTTCCGTCAGCGCGATAAGAAAATATCTGCCCCATTACGCCGGACTTTTGATGGAAAAAGAAATTTTAAACTTAAACAAGATTTTGCATCCGAGTAAACCGTTCGTTGTCGTCATGGGCGGAGCGAAAATTGCGACCAAATTGCAAATTCTTGAACGATTCGAAGGCAAGGCCGATTATATTCTTCTGGGCGGATCGCTCGCCAACACGCTTTTATCGATTTTGGGATACGAAGTGGGGAAATCAAGAGTGGAAACGGATGATATGAGCCTTACGCATCAGCTTATTTCTTTTTACAAGCGATGCAAAAATAAAAAAGTCATTCTGCCTCTGGATTTCGCCGTTTCCCAAAGCAAAGACGGAAAGGGAAACGCGAAAATAAAAACCCTGGGAAACGTCGATAAAAAAGATTACATTTTCGACATCGGACCGAAGACTATTTCTTTTTATGCGAAATTCATAAAGAAGGGAAATACGATTGTTTGGAACGGACCCTTGGGCATGTTCGAGAATTCTCATTTTAAGCACGGAACGATTTCAATCGCGAGAACAATAGCGGCAAGGTCGACCGGCGCCGCTTTCGGAGTGGCCGGTGGAGGGGAAACGGTCGAGGCTTTGAAGGCGACGCACATGATGGATTATGTCGATTGGGTTTCGACCGGCGGCGGCGCCATGCTTTCGTATTTGAACGGCGAGAAAATGCCGGGACTGAAAGGAATTGTTAGACGATAAATTCTAATTTTTAAATTATAATTTCTAATGCCTCCTTTTGTAATTAGATATTTTATTAGAAATTGGAAATTATAATTTAGAAATTTTTATTTTCGTTGTGCCATAATCTTCCGAAATGGATCCTGATTGGATTATCGGCAGAATCCTCTTGCGAGAGATTCCGTAGCGACGCAAAATAAAAATATATGAAGCTATACAGACTTAGTCCAATAAAAAACGAAGAGCAGCTGCAAGAAGCTATAAGATATATCCATACTTCCTGTCACAAACTTTGCAAGCTGTCATTAGGAAAGTATCTGCGAATTGCTGGAAATATCGGTATCTTTTGCCATTACGACGATGAATATGCGTTTCTGACAAAACTGAGAGAGAAATTAACCGATCCATCTGACAATATTTATCAGAAATATTTTCGTTTGCGTAAGCCGATTGTCATCCCCGCATATGATGACGTACCGGAAACGGCTTACATCTATCTTTATATACGCAAACCAGACCCATATCGTTATCAAGTCGGAGACATCGATTTTTATTTAGAACCAGAAAAATATGCGGAACTTAAGAAATCATTATCAGGCGGCCAGCATATTAGAGGCGCAAGAGTTTTTGAACGCTCAGATCCAGATATGATTGAGTTATATAATCCCGACATGGACATCCTTGCCTATGTAAGGATAAGTCAATGATAACATTGAAAAATTCCGTTGCAAAATTATAATTTCAAATAAAAAACAGTAAACAGACGACAGGAGATAGAATTTAAAATCTGTTTTCTGTCGTCTGTTATCTGTTTACTAAATTTATGAAAATAAAAAACATAATCGCTCGGGAAATTCTTGATTCAAGAGGCAACCCGACTGTGGAAGTGAAAGTAGAGCTGGACAATGGCATAGTCGCGAAAGCGAGCGTGCCGTCCGGCGCTTCGACTGGAATCCACGAAGCTTGGGAAATGCGCGACGGCGATAAAAATCGTTACGGCGGTTTGGGCGTGCTTACGGCCGTAAAAAATGTCAACACAAAAATTAAAAAAGAATTGGTCGGCATGGACGTAACCGATCAAAAGAAAATCGACGAAGCCATGATTAAATTGGATGGAACGGAAAATAAAAGAAAACTGGGAGCGAACGCTATCTTAGGAGTTTCTCTCGCAGCAGCTCGCGCCGGCGCTATGGCCAAGAAAAAAGAATTGTACGAATATCTAGCCTCGACTTATGATTTTAAAAAGCCCGATTCGATGCCGACGCCGTCATTTAATATTTTTAATGGCGGTAAGCACGCGGATACGAATTTGGATTTTCAGGAATTCATGATCATTCCGCTCAAAAAAACAAGCTTTGCCGAGAAAGTGAGAATGGGCGCGGAAATTTTCCATGAACTCGGTCATGTTCTAAAAAAAGCCGGTTTCGATACCGACGTCGGAAACGAAGGCGGATACGCGCCGGATATTTTTTCAAGCGTGCAGGCGATCGAATTGATCGTGGCCGCGATGATTAACGCCGGTTACAAGCCTGGAGAAGATGTCGGCTTGGGCATTGACGTCGGTTCGTCCGTTCTTTACGACAAAGAAAAGAAAAAGTATATTTTCAAGCTCGATCAGGCTCAATTCACAAATAAGACTCTGGTCGGACTGTATTACGAATGGTTCAGAAAATTTCCGATCGTTTCGATCGAGGACGGTTTGGCCGAAGACGATTGGGACGGCTGGCGCGATTTAACAAAAGAACTTGGTCAAGATATTCTTCTGATCGGCGACGATTTGTTTACCACGAACGTGAACAGACTGCGCATGGGATTACAAGAGAAAGTGGCGAACGCGATTCTGATCAAA
Source organism: bacterium (assembly GCA_021788015.1). Classification (GTDB taxonomy): domain Bacteria; phylum Patescibacteriota; class Patescibacteriia; order Patescibacteriales; family JAKAJF01; genus JAJYLD01. The sequence goes on from JAJYLD010000001.1 coordinate 155,016, forward strand.
CCGAATCAGGTCGGAACTTTGACCGAAACGATGGAATGCGTCAAGCTCGCGCAAAAGCACAATTATAAAATCATGGTTTCGCATAGGAGCGGGGAAACGACGGATGATTTTATCGCCGACTTGGCAGTCGCCGTCGGATCGGATTATATAAAATCAGGTTCTTTGTCCCGCGGCGAGAGACTGGCGAAATATAATCGGTTGATGGAAATAGAAGAGAGTCTAAAAAATTCCTAAATTATGATTTCTAAGTTCTAATTAATTTTTAATTTTAAAATTAGACATTTATTTTTTTTATTAGAAATTATAATTTAAAAATTAGAAATTTTATCATGGCTGTAAAAAAACAAAAACAATCTAATAACCTTCCCTTGATTCTCGTTATCCTCGACGGTTGGGGAATAGCGGAACCGAATAGGGGCAACGCGGTTACGCTAGCGAAAACGCCGGTTATGAATCGATTGCGCGAGAGATATCCTTATACAGAACTTTGCGCCTCGGGGAATTGCGTCGGCTTGCCTCCGTTTCAGTCCGGAAACAGCGAAGCCGGGCATATGAATATCGGCGCGGGAAGACTTGTCGAGCAGGATTCGGTCAAAATCAGCAAAAGCATCAATGATGGCACGTTCTTTAAGAACGCCGCGTTTCTCGAAGCGATCAGACATGTCAAAAAGAACAAAACAAAATTGCATTTGATGGGCATGCTTTCCGAAGGGTCGAGTCCGCACAGCGATCCCGACCATATCGTTGCCTTGGTGGTCTTGGCAAAAAATTTTGGCGTTAAAGATGTTATTTTGCATTTATTTACCGATGGCCGCGATTCGCCGAAATTTGCTTCCTTAAAAATGGTAAATTTTATCGAAAAAAGTTTTAAAAACAATGAATGCGTCGGGACGATTATGGGCCGTTTTTACGCCATGGACCGAAAAAAAGAATGGGAAAGAACGGAAAAAGCGTATAACGCCCTCGTACTCGGCCAAGGAAAAAAGGCGGAAAGCGCAGAGGAAGCGATAAGCGAGAGTTATAACAGAGGCGAAACAGATGAATTTATCGAGCCTTATGTCATTACGAAAGACGATAAAATTACTCCGCGCATCGGCGACGGCGACAGCGTCATATTTTTTAATTTAAGATCGGACCGAGCGAGGCAACTCGCGAAAGTTTTTGTCCAGAGCGATTTTAATGGAAAAAACCCCGGTTCGTTCAAAAGAAAAAAGATTTTAAAAAATTTGCGTTTCGTGGCCATGACCGATTTCGGTCCGGATTTGGACAGTATTCTCACCGCCTATCCGGCGGTCGATATTGTCGAGACCTTACCCATGGCTTTGAAAAGTCTGCGCCAATTATATATAGCCGAAACGGAAAAATACGCCCATGTCACATATTTTTTTAACGGCGGGTATGTGGGTACGGTCGCTGGCGAAACTCAATTTATGATTCCGTCTCCGCATGTGAAATATTATGACGAAACGCCGTGTATGAGCTCGAAGCCGCTCGCTCGGACAATCGTCGACAATGTAAAGAAAGGAAAATATGATTTTACCGTCTTGAATTTCGCCGCGCCGGACATGATCGGGCATACCGGCGATTTGAAAGCGGGAATAAAGTGCATTTCATGCGTGGATAAAGAGCTGGGCAAAATTGTTAACGCTTATCTCCGAAAAGGAGGAACGGTTGTAATTACGGCGGATCATGGTAATATTGAAGAGATGATTAATTTAAAAACGGGAGAAGTCGATACCGAGCATTCGACAAACCCCGTGCCGTTTTTAGTTGTAAACGATAAAATGAAAAAAATGAAATTGAAAAAAAATGGCAGTTTGTCCGATGTCGCGCCTACGATTCTAGAATTGTTGGGTGTAAAAAAACCCAAGGAAATGACGGGAAGGAGCCTTATAAAATAATTATGAGTCCCGTTAGAAGCCGCGATCGCTTCAATGGGAATTGGTTAAATTTACAGGAGGACTTTAATAGCTTATGCAGGTTTATGCAATCAATTTCTTGATCGCGATCCCGATATTACAAATCCTGTCGGATTTGGCTACGGGACAAGTTCTATCGCACAAAACTTATTTTTAACCACGTCTCGCCCCGTAGTCACCGAGTTTACGAGGTGTACTACCGGGGTCTGCTTCTAACGGGATGAACAAAACTTCAAATAGACCAAAGCCAGTCGTTCTAATCGTATTGGACGGTTGGGGCGTTACCCAGCCTTATAGCGGCAATGCCATAACCCAGGCAAATACGCCGGTTATGAAAGAGCTGCTTTCAAAATATCCATCCATGACCATAATGGCCGCCGGAGAGGCGGTCGGTTTGCCCTGGGGAGAAAACGGTAACAGTGAAGTCGGCCACCTTAATCTCGGACTGGGCCGAATTTTGTATCAAGACCTGCCTCGAATCAATAAGGCCATAAGCGACAATTCAATTTATGAAAATAAAATTTTAAATAAAGCTATCGAACATGTCGAAAAAAATAATTCTAAATTGCATTATATCGGGCTCTTGTCCAATGGCGGCGTACACGCCTCAATAGAACATCTTCAGGCGCTTTTGTTTTTCGCCAAAGAAAAAAAAGTTAAAGATGTTTATGTGCATGTCATTTTGGACGGCCGCGACACCCTTTACAATAGCGGCATCAATTTCGTTAAGGATATCGAAAGATTTTTTAAAGAATACGGAGTGGGGAAAATTGCGACCATTTCCGGACGTTTTTATGCCATGGATCGGGATAATCATTGGGACAGAGTTGAAAAAGCTTATAAGGCTATGACCAAGGGCGAGGGGAATAAGGCTGATACGGCGGAGAGCGCCATTGAAGAGAGCTACGGGAAAAAAATTTACGACGAGGAATTTGTGCCAACGGTTATCGATGAAAATGGTTTGGTCGGAAACGGAGATGCTGTCGTTTTTTTTAATTTTCGGCCCGATCGCGCTCGCCAACTTACAAAAGCTTTTGTTCTTTCCGATTTCGACAAGTTCGAAAGGAAAAAAATAAAAGATTTGGAATTCGCGACATTCACCGAATACGAAAATGGCTTGCCGGTCGATATCGTATTTGAACCGGAAGTGATAAGTAACACTTTGGGAGAGGTCATTTCAAAAGAAGGCTTAAAGCAGCTTCGTATCGCCGAAACGGAAAAATACGCCCACGTCACTTACTTTTTTAACGGCGGCAAAGAAACAAAGTCGGAAGGGGAAGAACATGCCCTTATTCCTTCGCCGCATGTGGAAAGTTACGATTTGAAGCCGGAAATGTCCGCCTTCGAATTAACAGATAGAGTTTTAAAGGAAATTGCCAAAAATGAATTTGATTTTATTCTCATAAATTTCGCCAATGCCGATATGGTCGGCCATACGGGCAATATGAAGGCGACAATCAAAGCCGTGGAATCGATCGATAAATGCTTGGGAAAAATCACTAAAGCGGTTTTGGCGAAAGGCGGTGTGATTTTGATTACGGCGGATCATGGAAACGCGGAAGTGGTTTTTAATATGCAAACGGGAACGATAGATAAAGAGCATTCCGCCAATCCCGTACTGTTCATCGTTATTGGAAATGAATTTGAAGGAAAAAATTTGGGCGGCCAGGACGCGCCCGGCGGAGATTTGAGCTTGCTTCAGCCGCAGGGTATTTTATCCGACGTGGCCCCGACCGTTTTAAAACTTATGGGCATACCGAAACCGAGGGAGATGACGGGAAGATCGCTGATTTAAAAATGCCCCCTTTAACAAAGGGGGTTAGGGGGTTTTGAAAGGTAAAATTTTTAGAATCGAATTTCTGGTTCAAAACTCAAATTTCAAAAGTCGAAACCGCAGCTAAAAATTCAAAACTAATCAGCTTCGGTTAGAGCGATAACTCCTAACTCTTGGTTACACAAGAGCCAAATACTGCGGACTATTAATATTTAAACGTTTGCATCCTAGACTCCAGGTATAACCTGGAGCCAGCAAGGACCGCTCAAAAGGCGGCTTTTAAAATTCCTTTACTGGCTCCATGCTTTGCGTGGAGCCGAAATGTAGACCGTTTCCAATTATATAATTGGCGCCTGCTTGTAACTCGCCACGGTGCAAGCCGTGGATTTGGTTCGCAATTTGGCTCCACGGCCCTGTCGGGGATTATGGAGTCAGAAAAATATAGAAATGTTTTAAAAATAAAAAACCCGCATACTTAAAAGTAACGCGGGTTAGAAAAAAATTATACAAATTGCCCGATTGTCCAGATTTCTCCGGAAGAGAGTTTTTCCTGAAGACCCGGCTCCAGGCTCTGGCCGTAACCCGGCACGAGATCGAGCTGCTTTCGCCGGTTATAGCTCAAGCCATGTCCGCGCAAGAAGTCTTCGATTGCGGCGGTATCGGGAAAAGGATAGAAATCCTGCCCCGACAAATGAGCCATGACAGCGAAAAGCGCGCGGCCCAGTTCGCCCTCTCTCCACGTCTTCATGTCATGCGTCGTTATAAAATCCTGGCTCGTGGCGAATAAGACACTGCCAGGCCGGCGGCGTATCACCTGTTTTACGGAACCGATGAAAGCATTTTTTTTCTCATCCGGCAAATAGGCGAGCAGACCGGCGCAAGCCATTGCAATCGGTCCTTCCGGCAGCAGTTTCGTTGTTCTGCAAATAGAAATCGCCGATGTCGCATCGGCGGCAATGAAACGATGATTCGGCCGCAAACCGACCAGCTGTTTTATAAGTGCCTGCTTGATCCTGATCATTCCCGAAAGGTCCGTTTCTACCACATGTTGGCGCGGGTCACCCGCAAAAATCGTCCCCCGCGGATCATAACCGCTGGCGAACTCAAGCAGGTTTATGTACCCCACGTTCTCAATAGCCCTCGATAGGGCCAGATGCCGCAGAGGCAACATTGCCTCGAACACTTTACGAGCGGCATCGAAATACGCGCCGTACCCGCATTTCACAAAGGCCTTGTATATCTCGGCCTCTGCTTCTCTAATTACGGCAATCTCCCAGGCATACTGAATGCCCGAATGCATATTGCCGAGAGCAACTATAAGCGCGGTATTACTGACATGATTACTGCCGTTATTCATGATTCCCTCCTTGGGTTTATGCCGAATTTATACAAGTATGGCCATATTTCCCTAATTCAATATTGTAAGATCTAAAAATTGTAAGGATCTAAAAACATTTTAAAGTAACATAATTAAGAAAGTGTGTCAATAGTTGTTAAAAATTAAAAAACCGCTTCAAAAGGCGGTTTTATAAATGGTAAAAGTAAAAATCAAAGATGGCGTATGTTTATTTTTCTTTGTACGCTTTTAATATTCTTTTAACCGCTTCCACGTGAGCTGCATATACAGGATTATCGTATGTTTTATTTAACTGATCTTGGGATTCCTGACTCATATAGTGTTGATATACAGCTTCAGGATTTGTCATGTCAATTTTCTCTTCGCCTGTTATTGGATCCGTAAAATATTTAGACAAACTAGAACCTCCCATATGTGCTATCGCATCGATATCGTGCAGTATGTCTCCCGTAGGTTGAAAATCGTTAATCATTTGTGCTATTTTTTGTTTTTCCGCATCTATTTGTTTTTCCGCATCCAAGGCAAATCCTTGTACTGCTTCGATAGTCATGATTTTTAATTCATTTAAACTAGAATTAGCTAGTTGATTTTGGTCAATACCTTTTGCTCCGGCAACAAAATTACGTAAAAAACCTTCAGCTTGTTCCGGATTTTTTTCCGAGATAAAATCGGCAAACAATATCGCAAGGTTCGGTAAGATGTCTTTTAACTTTTCAGCTACTTCAGGACTTCATTTTTTTATAAAAGTGCTAAATTCAACACCTAAATTAGCACTTTTTGGTTGTTCGGCTTCGCTTTTATTAAATATGTTTTCTTTCATAAATTTTATAGTTGGATGAAAAAAATAGTATTATTCCATCTAACTTACTTAAATAGATTTCGGATAATTGTGCTTGGCATTTATCCGAAATATTTATAATTTTAAAAATAAAAAAATCCGATCAAACTGATAATGAGACCAATTAAACTTCCGACAATGACTTGCGCCGGGGTGTGGCCGATTTTTTCAAGAAGGTGAGGATAATGTTCTGGCAATGAAATTTCATCGCGTTTAAGATCTTTTACTAAAACATTTAAAATATGGCCATGCTCGCCCAGGTAGCGGCGGATGCCAAGGGCGTCGCGGATGACAACGGCGGCCAGAATAAAACTGATCGCAAAAGCGGGAGAGGCCCAACCTTCTTGAAGTCCCGCAATCGTGGCCAGGGACACGACCATGGCGCTATGTCCAGAAGGCATTCCGGAATAGGCGAAAATCGATTTAAATTTGTATTTCTGCCGGTTTGATTTGAAAAAGAATTTCAAAAATTGGGCGAATAGCCCCGCGATTATGGGCAGAACAAGCATTTTATAATCCATGTTGATAGTTTAGCAAAATTTTTATTTTTTGAAAATGTTTCAATCTTGACATTTTTTGTAAGGTAAAGTAATATTTAAAATCAGATCTTTATAAAGCCACTGTAGCTCAGTCGGGTAGAGCACCTCTGAAGGTAATCTTTCTGACTGGGCAAGCGCTGGCTCGGATTAGAAAAAATCCTTCATGAAAGAGGGGGTCGCGGGTTCAATTCCCGTCGGTGGCTCCAAAAATTCGGGCATTGCCCATAAAAACAGTCTCTTTTATAGAGACTTTTATTTTATAAAAATCATAAATGGAAACGAGCAACCACCTCCTGCCAAAAGGGTTTTTTAATCCCTTGACATACCTCAAAAAAGAAATTACAATACTAATGTATTTTAGCACTTTAAGCTTTAGAGTGCTAACTAAGATAACTCAAAACTCAAATGTTAAAACTCAAAGCTACAACTTAAAACTCAAAACTTTTTAGTTTTGGTTTTGCATTTTGAGTTAATAATAATTGTATGTCAGAAGAACAAAAATTATCTAACGGGGTAAAAAAAATAAAACCGCTTCACGACATGATCGTAATCAAACCGATAACCGAAGACGAGGTTGCAAAATCGGGAATCGTTTTACCCGAAACCGTGGACAAGGAAAAACCGGAAAAAGGAGAAGTCGTAGCGACCGGTCCGGGAAAACTTTTGGAAAACGGTCAGAGAGCGCCTATGGGAGTTAAGGTCGGAGACAAGGTTATGTTTAAAAAATATTCGCCGGATGAGGTTAAGATTGATAAAGAAGAATTCCTGGTGATTAGCGAGAGCGATGTAATTGCGATAATTGAATAAATAACTCAAAACTCAAATGTCAAAACTTAAAACTACAACTTAAAACTCAAAACTTTTTCAGTTTTTAGTTTTGGTTTTGCATTTTAAGTTTTGCGTTTTGAGATTAATTTTATGTCCAAACAAATAATTTACGATGAAAAAGCGAGAAGCGCTTTAAAGAAGGGGGTCGACAAATTGGCGAATGCCGTGAAAGTCACTCTCGGTCCGAAAGGAAGAAATGTCGTTATCGACAAGGGCTACGGCTCTCCCGTAATCACGAAAGACGGAGTTACCGTCGCCAAAGAAATTGAACTTGAGGATAAATTCGAAAATGTCGGCGCGGAAATCATTAAGGAAGTCGCTTCCAAAACTAACGATATCGCCGGCGACGGCACTACCACGGCGACCGTTTTGGCGCAAGCCATGATTACGGAAGGTTTGAAACTTGTCGCTTCCGGAATCAATCCGATTGAAATCAGGCAGGGCATGGAAAAGAAAGCGGCTGAAATCGTCGAGAAGTTGAAAATCATGAGCAAAAAAGTTTCGACCAAAGAAGAAATCGCTCAAGTCGCTTCCATAAGCGCCAATGACAAGGAAATTGGAAACATAATCGCCGAGGCCATGGATTCTGTCGGTAAGGACGGTGTAATTACTGTTGAAGAAGGTCAATCTTTCGGCGTTGAAAAAGAAGTTGTCGAGGGCATGCAATTCGATAAAGGATACGTCTCTCCCTACATGATTACAAACGCGGATTCGATGACTGCCGAATTTGATGAGCCTTATATTCTAATCACTGACAAGAAAATCGCTTCGATTCAGGAAGTTTTGCCTCTGCTTGAAAAAGTGGCCCAGGCCGGCAAGCGCGACTTGGTGATTATCGCCGAAGAAATTGAAGGCGACGCTTTGACCACTTTTGTTTTGAATAAATTAAGAGGCACATTCAACGTGTTGGGTGTTAAAGCGCCGGGATTTGGCGATCGCAGGAAGGCTATGCTCGAGGATATCGCCATTTTAACCGGAGCTCGAGTTATTTCCGAAGAAGTCGGCTTGAAATTGGAGAATGCCGAACTTAACGATTTGGGCCGAGCCCGAAAGGTGATTTCTGCAAAGGAAAATACGACCATTGTTGAAGGCAAAGGCGAACAAGAAAAAATTAAAGCCAGAGCGGGACAAATCAAAAAAGAAAAAGAAGCGACCGATTCCGATTATGACCGGGAAAAATTGCAAGAACGTTTGGCGAAATTGTCCGGCGGCGTGGCGGTCATAAAAGTCGGTGCGGCCACGGAAACGGAAATGAAAGAAAAAAAAGATCGCATTGAAGACGCTTTGAACGCGACGCGCGCGGCGGTTGAAGAAGGAGTCGTGCCGGGCGGGGGATTGGCATTGGCCCTGACTAGCAACGCTTTCGAGGAATTGATGGGAAAAAGAACTGAAGATGCCGGAGCGGCGCTAATCGATGCCGCCATTCTGGAACCGATCAAGCAAATTGCGGCCAATGCGGGTAGTGACGGCTCTCTTGTGCTCTATACAATTATCGGCGAACATAAAAAAGGGAACACAAAAATCGGATACAACGCCGCAACGGATAAATTTGAAAATTTGATTGATGCCGGGATTATCGATCCGACGAAAGTGGTGCGTTCGGCTTTGGAGCACGCCGCCAGCGCCGCGAGCATGTTTCTGACTACCGAAGCCGTGATTACGGAAAAGCCCGAAGAAAAAGATCACGATCATCCGAAAGGGATGGGCGGAATGAGTCCGGACATGATGATGTAAGCGCGTAACATAAAACGCGTAACGCATAACGAATATCTAAAAAAGTCTACTTGTAAAAGGTAGACTTTTTAGATGAAATCGGTTTTATTTTATTTCCCGAAATTTAATTACGTTATGCGTTATGAGTTGCGCGATTTTGACACTAAAACAAAAATATTATAAAATTCGGTTAGATGGTTAATCGGTTAATTAGTTAAATGGTTAACAGTTTTAATTAACTGCGCGACTAATCAAATAATTAACCAATCAAAATTAACTAAAACAAAACTATGGCCAACATTTTTAAGCCATTGGGAAGAAAAATAAACAACATGGTTTTTTCTTTAATCGTGACCGGTTTTATTTTGCTCATCCTCGGCGTCCTTATCGTCTGGACGGATTTTACCCTGCGTATTGTCGTGGGCATGATCACGATCGCGGTTGCCTATGTCTTTTTTTACGGCGCCTGGAAAATATGGTCGGTGAAAAAAGATCTTGAAAAATTTTTTAAGATTAAACTGTAATTTCTACTAATTTCAATCCATTACAAATAAAAAATGGGAGGTTTAAATAATTCCATTTTCATTTTTTTACACCGAATTTAAGTATTTGTAAATTTGTAACAAGGTTTGTAATTTGTGGGAGAAGCATATGAAAAAATATTCAAAATTTATCGCAATTTTTGCGGTCGCTCTTTTTTTGACCGCTTGCAGCCGGCAAGTGAATATGGATCAGCCCGACGCAAACGGCAATTATGATTTCTCAGACTCTTATTTGGGCTTCAGTTTGATTTTGCCGAAAGAATTCGATCATTATCAATTCCAAAGGGTCGATAAAGCCGATTATTCCGATTTGGAATTTTTTGTTCCCACAAGCGACACTTCGATTCCGAAAGAAGTGCCCGGTTACGGCGAACCGATCATAGTCCGCGTTTACAACAAAAGCGCGTGGGACGGTTCCGATCAGAAAAATTCCGGTTTTGTAAAAATCGGAGAAAAAGGCGATAAGGTTTACGCGATGGAATTTTGGCAAAAAATACCGAAAGATTGGCAGAGTGTATGGAATGATAACATGAAAAACGAAATCAAAAATTCATTTAAGATTAATTAGGCTGAACCACTGAATAAAAACTGAAAGCACCTGATTACACTGAAAACGCTTCTACTTTTAGGAAGCGTTTTATATTTTGTTACTTAAAAATAACTAAGCTTTGGAAAAATATTTGTAAATTTGTGTTAAAATTTATAGAGTTGCCATTAGTTGATTTTTTTGTCAAATCGTGTTAGACTAAAAGCATGTTAAATCCCACATTAAATCGAAAAACCGAGAAAAATTTTGAAATTACGGAAAACGCGAAAAAGCTTTTTCAGGTTATTTACAATGAGCAAAACAAAAATGAAGACGATGAAAACGAGCCGAAATTAAAAGTTTCCGTCTTGATTTCGAAAATGGCTTTTTATTACGAAAAAATACGTAACTCCGTCGATTACAAAGAGGAATATTTGCTTCGCAAAAACGCGATTTTAAGAATTCTAAGAAGGCAGATCGTGCTCGAAGGCATGGTTAAGGAAACGAGCAGCAACGAAATCTCCAAAAATTTATTGGTCGAGCTGATTCGCGCCGGCTATTTAAAAAATAATAATGTTCCGGAATATAAAATCGACGAAATCGGGAAGATAGTGAACAAATACATAAAACTTCGCAATTACAGTCTGGTCGCTTTTCAAAAAACCGAAAATTTTAAAACAAAACGTGAATTGGTTAATTGGATTCTTTTTATAGCCGCTTCGGAAATAGAAGAGAAGCTCGGAAGAAATAAAATCACTCAAGTCGAAATCAATGAAATTTATGAAATTCTGAGTTCGGCCATAAAACTTCCGGAAGATTCTCCGTTCGAAGCCGATCGGGAAATTCAAATTTTCGTAAGCATCCATCGCAATCTTCTAAAATTCGATTCGGACATGATCGGATTTATTTTGTTCAAATATTACAATGCGGACTGGACCGATCCCTCCGACGAAAAGATTAAAAAAATCGGGGAGAATATAGAAATTCTGCGGCAAGCCATCAATCGACAACTAGCTCATCCTTTGGCCGGACAATTGAACAAAATCGTCAACCGTTACACGGTTTATTTTTCGATTCTTTCGGAAGTAATCGAAGAAAATCCCGTCTTGGTTTACAACAGCTTTAAAGACGACCCCAAAGCTTTTCCGAGAAACATAAAAAAAATCTGCAACAGGAGATACGGGCAAGCGAAATCCAAATTATGGCGAGCGGCGGTTCGAAGCATAATTTACATATTTTTAACAAAATCCATTTTCGCGATCGCCATCGAAATTCCTGCTACTAAATTTTTCGGAGACGCGTTAAACATGACCGCTCTGGCGATTAATGTAAGCTTCCCCGCGCTTTTGCTTTTTTTGATTGTTTTGTTCACTAAATTGCCTTCGGAAAAAAATACGGAGGACATAATCGCGGGGATAAACAATATTGCTTTCGAGGGGCATAAGAACGAAGAAATACGCTTGCGTCAGGCGGCCAAAAGAAATAAATTTTTAAATTCCGTTTTCGGAAGTTTATATTCCGTCACTTTTTTGTTTTCCGTCGGATTTATCATCTGGGCTCTCGATAAAATCGGATTTAACTTCGTAAGCATAACCATTTTCCTCTTCTTCCTGGCCTTCGTCAGTTTCTTCGCCATCCGCATAAGAAAGAACGCGCACGAATTGATCATTGTCGAAAGCAGGGAAAATATTTTTACTTTTTTGACCGACTTCTTTTATATTCCGATTGTCGCTTTCGGGAAATGGCTTTCGGAAAAATTTTCAAGAATCAATTTGTTTGTCTTTATCCTTGACTTTATAATCGAATCTCCGTTTAAGATTTTTGTCGATATCGCCGAGGAATGGACGAAATATATAAGGGAAAGAAAAGAAGACATTGTATAAGAATTTCTAATTTCTAAATTCTCAATCAGACATAAATTCAAAAAATATAAATCCAAATGATCAAAACGTTTTGAATTTTTAATTCTGTCATTTGATATCGTTTAGAAATTAGATATTATGATTTAGGATTTTTGTTAATCGGAATTTATTCGAATGTTTAAATTGCAAATTTGATTTTAAATTTACGTCCATGTCCGTACTGTACATCGTCGGAACGCCGATCGGAAATTTGGAAGATATAAGTCTGCGCGCGCTCAGAATTTTGGGCAGCGTTGATTTTATATTGTGCGAAGACACTCGAGTGACAAAAAAATTGCTCGAGCATTACAAAATAAACACGCCGACAGTTTCTTATCATGAACATTCGGACGAGAGAAAAATAAACGAGATTTTAACCTTTTTGGCCGACGGTAAAAGTTTAGCGTTGGTAACCGACGCCGGTACGCCGGGAATTTCCGATCCCGGAGGAAAATTAATCGGGCGAGTTATCGAGAGATTCAATATTGGAGCCGATCCGGACGCGCCTGTGCAAATCGAATCGGTGCCCGGTCCTTCCGCCGTAACGGCCGCTCTTTCCATTTCCGGAATTCCGACCGACAAATTCGTATTCATGGGCTTTCCGCCGCATAAAAAAGGAAGACAGACTTTTTTGCGCAAAATAATCGAAAGCGAATATCCGGTTGTCGTTTATGAATCAAAATATCGAATTTTAAAATTTTTGGATGAGCTTAAGAGAATTTCGGAAGGCAAGCTGGTTTTATGGTCGGAAGATGAAGCGGACGAAATGAAGAAAAAAATTCATCTCACTTCGATCGTTGTTTTCCGCGAGCTTTCAAAAATGCATGAAACCGTTTATCGCGGCAATCTTGATTCTGTAATTGAAAAAATTAAAAGCAAACCCGAAGAGCAAAAAGGTGAATTCGTAGTGGTAATCGGGAAATAAAAAAATAAACAAAATGAATAAATTTTATATCACAACCCCAATCTATTACGTAAACGCCAACCCTCATATTGGCCACACTTATACCACGGTCGCCGCGGATGTCTTGGCGCGTTTTCATCGCCTGATCGGAGACAAGACTTTTTTCTTAACCGGAACGGACGAGCACGGCGCAAAAATCGAAGAATGGGCACGCGATGCCGGTTTGAAACCGCAAGAATTTGTCGATCGGGTTTCGGCAAAATTCCAATTCATTTGGAATGAATTGAATATTTCAAATGACAGATTTATCAGAACAACGGAAAGTGAGCACATGAGAGCTGTGCAAAATGCCTTGGAATTCATGTACAAAAAAGGCGATATTTACAAAGGCGAATATGAAGGTCTTTACTGTCGCGGTTGCGAGCAATTTAAAACAGAAAGAGATTTAATCGACGGATTATGCCCGGATCACAAAGTCGCTCCGGAGTTGATGAAAGAGGAGTGCTATATGTTTAAAATGTCAAAATACCGGGATGAAATTTTGAAAAAAATCGAAAAAGACGAATTTAAAATTTTACCGGCGGAAAGAAAAAACGAAATTTCGAGTTTCTATAAAAATGAAAAGTTGGAAGATGTTTCTTTTTCCCGCAAAAACGTGAAATGGGGAATACCGTTGCCTTGGGACGAAACACACACGACTTATGTCTGGGCCGATGCTTTTTTAAATTATTTAACAGGTCTCGGCTGGACCGGACCGGAAGATAAAAATGGTTCATGGCGGGAATATTGGCCTGCCGATGTGCATTTAATGAGCAAAGACATCTTGCGCGTCCATGCCACGATTTGGCCGGCCATGCTTTTGTCTTTGGGGCTCGGGCTTCCGCGCGAACTTTTTATACATGGTTTTTTTCTTGTTGACGGTCAGAAAATGAGCAAATCTTTGGGCAATGTCATTTCGCCGGAAGATTTGATGAATAGATACGGCGTCGACGGAACGAGGTATTTGTTAATGAGCGCGACTCCTTTCGGTCATGACGGCGATATCGGCTGGAATAAATTCGATGAAAAATATAATGCCGACCTTGCGAATGGAATCGGCAATCTGGTTGCGAGATCGATTACCCTAGCCGAGAAAGCCTCCCTTATTAAGGGGGACAGAGGGGATTTAACTCAAAACTCGAAAATCCCGGAAGCAGAACAAGCTCGCTACGGGGCAGGCAAAACTCAAAACCACAACTTAAAATTCAAAACTGAAATTGAACAAAGCTGGAAAACGTATCAAGAAAATTTACTTGAATTAAAAATTGATAGCGCGATAGACGTTATTAATAAGCGAATTAAATTTCTTGACGGTTATATAACCGAAATGAAGCCTTGGGAAATGATTAAAAATAGCAATGAAAATACAGGCGAAGTAATGTATAACGTTTTGGAAAGTTTGCGCCACGTCGCTCTTATGCTTTGGCCGTTTATGCCGGAAACTGCGGAAAAAATTTATGAGAGTTTGGGGTTGGACATGGGGAAAGAAATGGCCGAAGATAAAAAATTCGAAGACGCGATTGAATGGGGCGGGCTTAGTTTCGAAACAAAAATCAAAAAAGGCGGAGTTCTATTTCCGAGAATTTTTTAATATTGTCATTCTGGAGCATAGCGTAGCGAAGCGATAGAATCTCAAGATCCTATCGGTCGTTCGTGCCCCACTCCCTCCAGGATGACACAAAAACAAAAATATGCTTATCATCGACATTATTCTTCTCGTCATTCTCGCCGGTTTTATCTTCTATGGATTTGCCGTGGGCCTCATAAGAATGATCGGTTCGCTTGTCGCCCTTGTTGTCGGCGTTTGGGTCGCGAGCCATTATTATCTCGCCGCCTTCGATCTGGTGCGGAATTTATTTTCCAAGCATAGCGATATCGGAAAAATAATTTCTTTCGTTGTCCTATTCATTTTAGCCGACAGCTTAGTAAGCCTTGTCTTTGCGCTTTTGGACAGGGCTTTTAATTTGATGGCCCTGATCCCTTTCGTAAGCTTGTTTAATCGTTTGGGTGGGGCCATTTTGGGTTTGCTTGAAGGAGCAATCTCCTTGGGCGTAATTTTGCTTCTTATTTACAGATATAACTTTATCGGTTTGTTTTTCGATCGATTTTTAATCGGTTCGCGTATCGCGCCATTTTTAATTAAAACCGCGAACGTAATCGCGCCTCTGATTCCGGAAATTTTAAGCAGGATAAAGATGTAAAAATATGAAGAAAATTTGGCGAAAAAATTTTGAAATCAAAAAAACATGCTATCAGCTTCTCGCTGAATCGGCGGAATCATTTTTCGTTTTTCAGAAACCGACTTTAAATAAATATTATTTAAAAGAAGGCGTAATGGTTTCTGAAAACGGAGATAATATCGGGAGTTATTTTGTCAAAAATGAATTGCGTGATTTGATTAAAAATACTTTGGATGCAATTATTAAAAATCCTAAAAGAGTGCATGGAATTCATGAAAAGGCTATTAAATATAATAAAGATTTCTTTTTAGAACTGAAAAAGGCGGAAAAAATAAATTTGGAAAATTTATCAAAAACAGAACTCATTAAATTATATAAACATCTCTTTAAATGGCTTCAGCTTGGCCATGGTTACAGTTTACCTACAACATGGTTCATTGATTCGGATGGAGAAGATCTGAGTCATTATTTATTGGATTTAATTGGAAAGAAGGTTAAGGAGAATAAGTTAAATATCAGCGCGCCCGAAGCTTTCAGTATTTTAACTACCCCTGCCCAGGAAAGCATGGCTCAAGCGGAAGAAAAAGAAATGTATGCTATTTTAAAATTTATTCAAGAAAATAATGCGGCTCTAAAAGTTTTTTCCAACAAGAATCGGGAATCCATAGAAAGCAATTTGGTAAAAATTGATAAAAAATTAAGAAACAAAATTATAAATCATTTTAAAAAATGGAGATGGATGCCGTATACTTATGTGGGTCCGGCCTATAATTTGGATTATTATTTGGACATCTGGTCTTCTCTTTTAAAACAGAAATCCGATCCTGATGAAGAAATAAAAAAATTGGAGTTAGCGAAAAAAGAAACATTAATAAGAAGAGCGGGGTTAATAAAAGATTTGTATTTGTCACAAAAAGAAAAAGCAATTTTTGATTTGGCCGCCGAAATTGTTTGGCTTAAAGGTCTACGCAAAGAAGTTTCGTTTTTTGGTTTTTACGTAATCGACAAAGTTCTAAAGGAAATGGGTAAGAGAGCGGGATTCTCCTTGATGCAGATGAAATATGTCGCCTTTAACGAGATGAAAAATTTTGAAAATTTTTCTTCGGATGAATTGAATTCAAGAATAAAATTTAGTGTCATTTATTCCAAGTCGGGAAAATTTAAAATTTTCAACGGAAAAAAAGCGAAAGATTTTTTAAAAAAACAAAATTTTGAGAAAATTATTTTAAAAGATTCCGGAGAATTAAAAGGAACATGCGCTTACGTCGGAAGGGCAAGAGGTGCGGTCAAGATTATAAATACTCCCGAAGAAATGGGGAAAATGCAGAAAGGTGACATAATGGTTGCACACACAACATTTCCCAGTCTTGTACCCGCCATGAAAAAAGCGGCGGCGATTGTAACCGATGATGGAGGAATTACTTGCCATGCCGCAATTGTAGCGCGAGAGTTAAGAACGCCGTGCATTGTCGGTACAAAAAATGCGACTTACATTTTGAAAGACGGCGATAAAGTTGAAGTCGATGCGGAAAAAGGGATAATTAAAAAAGTAAATTCTTGAGATAAAAATACTAATTTAAACATGTTTTTGCGATAAACAAAAATATGTTTGCAAATTTATGAACCTGGATCAACAAAACTTGCCCGGAGTTACTCCGGAGATCGAACTTAATTCTTTGATAGAAAAGACAAAATCTGCGGTGGAGGAGATAAGAAGATCTGTTAAATTTGGTAATCTTCCCGAAAAAAAAGATTGGCCGAATCTTTTAAATGAACTTAAAGAAGGGGCGGGCAGACTTCAATGGCTGGAAGATGTACATGGCTTATCTACCACAGATAAGGTGCCGAGTTGGCCACAAGGTATTCGTCGTTATTTATTGGAAGCTTTGGGCGAATTATTCATACCCAAAAAAATGACGGATGAGGAAAGAGTAAAATTAGAAAATCTTATAAGAAAATATAGAGCAGCTTTGAGTCAATGGCAGACGGAATTAGTGGAAAGATTATGCCATAAGAATGGAATAGAAAGGGAAGTAATAGAGCCTGAGTATTTCAAGGAACCGCTTTAAAAAAATTTCATTATGAAAGCAGAATGGATTTCATTCGAATGGCCGGGTTATCATCTTTATCAGGCAATCGCGCCGATGGAGGCATGGGTGCATGATTTCGCGAAATACGATTGCCAAATTTCCAAAATGGTCGTTTCCTATTCAAGGGGCGCCACTTCTTTTTATTATTTAAAAAATGAATACGAAAGTTACGGCAAGAAATTTTTTGAAAAGGTGAAAAATAATCCCGCCTTGATGTTTAAAGTCCTTGAAGAAGTCGACAAAACGGCGGAAGCCGTATTTAAGCTGGGTAAGAAATTCGCCTATGTCGATTTTAAAAAATTGAATGACAAAAAAATTTTAAAAATACATAACCAGCTTTTTAAATTGGATGAAATTCTTTGGCGAAGGGGCCAAATCCAAAACCTTTTGGAGCTTCATAATAATTATTTAACCGAGCATATCAAGGGAATCCTAGAAGAAAAATTCGGAAAAAATAATGTAGTACAATATTTCGATTACCTCACTCGTCCTTCGTATAAAAGCATGTCAATCAGGCAGGACGAGGACTTCCTAAAAATGCTTAAAAAATATCGGCAAGGAGTAAAAGATAAATCGTTAATGATAAAAAATCACTGGAAAAAATATTCCTGGATGATATACGGGTGGGCCGGGCCCGCTTTTGAAATAAAATATTTTGAAAATAATTTTAAGGAAGCGCTAAAAGCGAAAATAAATTACGTAAAAAGTAAATCCGATATTAATAAAGATAAAGTCGCGGCAAAAACAAGGTTGTGGGTACTGTCAAAAATGGACGAAAAAGAAAAAAGACTCGCTGTTCTTCTCAGAACTTTAGTTGACATGAAATTAAAAAGAGTGGACGCCCATTCTCTAACCTTTTTTATTGCCGATAAGATAAATGCGGAAATCGCCAAAAGAAAATTTATTTCCGTAAATCAGATTAGAACGGTTCCGGCGCTTGAGATGCGTAAATTAATGAGCGGTAAAATCACTAAAGAAGAAATGAATAGAGATTACGAATTCGTTTTATATTGGTTTGAAAAAGGCAAAAAAGTTAGAAAAATAAATGGCATCGAAGCGAAAGTGAAAATTACAAAAATTCTTGCAAGTATTCCAGGAGTAAAAAAATCCAATTTAATAAAAGGTGAAATGGCTTATGCCGGCAAGGTAAGAGGCAAAATTAAAGTTATTTTGGAACAAAAAGATTTTAGAAAATTTAAAAGGAATGAAATTTTAGTAACAAGAATTACCGATCCGTCCTATGTGCCTATAATGAAAATGGCGCAAGCCATAATTACCGATATCGGAGGGATAACCTGCCATGCCGCCATAGTTTCGAGAGAATTAAAAAAGCCCTGCGTAATCGGAACAAAAATCGCGACAAAAGTTTTGAAAGATGGCGATTTGGTCGAGGTGGATGCGGAGAAAGGAGTCGTAAAAATAATAAAATAGTTTTTATGAAAAAAATAGTTTTTCAAAAAAATTACACAAGAGATACGAGCTTGGTTGTCCAAAAGCTATGGTTCAAGGCGCATGACAAAGCCATAAATGATTTTTTAAAAAGCAAAAAAGAAATTTTCGGCATCGATCACTTAAATAACGGCTCAATTGAGATTTGGGAAAATGCCGATTTATTAAAAAAACTAAAATCGATTTTGGTTAAAAAATCTTTTCAATCTAAAAATAAAATTTTTTCAATATTAAACAGGACAAAAATTGAAATGAAAGAATTTGAAAAACTTTGGAAAAGAAAATATTTATCCGATAGGAACGAGCTGGTTGCTTTTATAAATAAAGCCGAGAAAATGATGTATGCCAATTTACTTTATTCATATCTTTGTCTTGAGAAAGGCGCGGAAAAGGAAATTAAAAATTTGGCCGGCGAGCTTCGGGCCGCAGATCATTTTTTTGCGCATAGCGATAATCTTATAAGAAATAGCATCAAAAAAATTTTTCCGTCCGCGAAAGATTTTGAAAATTGCATTACCATAAACGAAATAAAAAACAATAAAATTCCATCGGCGGAAATTTTAAAAAAACGTTTATCTTCTTTTTTTCAGGATTCGGGAAAAGAAAAATTTTTAGGAGATTTGCGAACATTTCAAGCTAAACATCCGGAATATATTTTTATAAACGGCGATTCAAAAAACTCGAGGATTATAAAAGGCCAAATCGCCAACAGAGGAAAAATTACGGGAAGAGTTAAGATTGTCAGGCGCAACAATGACATGCTTAAAATTAAAAAAGGAGATATAGTGGTTTCTCCGATGACTACTCCGGCAATAGTGTCGGGTTTAAAAAAAGCTTCCGGAATTGTGACTGACGAAGGCGGAATGCTTTGTCATGCGGCTGTGATTTCACGCGAATTAAATATTCCATGCGTCATCGGAACAAAGATTGCGACGAAAGTTTTAAAGGACGGCGATTTGGTTGAAGTAGACGCGAATAAAGGGGTAATAAAAATTCTCAATTAATTTTTTTCTGGATTCCCGCCTGCGCGGGAATGACAAAGATATGAAACAAAAAAATCCAAAATATTTAAATGATAATGATCCATGGATTCTGGCGGAAGATATACCGGATATAGATTTTCAGTTTGCGCAAATCTGGCTTTCCTCATTTGCCAATGACCTTAGCCGTTCGTGCGGAAAAAATTATAAAAAAATTGTTTGTGTTTTTAACGGCTTAAATCTCAAGTTTTATTATGGAGATAAGGATTCCGATGATTTTGCAAACCATTTATTAAATAAAATCGTAAAAACTCCCGCCTTCGGAAATAAAATTAATAAGAATATAAGAATTTTTTCCGATAAGCTTAAAAAAAATTCCGAGGAAATTACGGGGAAAGCTTTGGTAAAAATGAGTAATGGAGAATTGATTTCTTTTTATAATAAGCTAGATAAATTGCATACGGAATTATATATCTGGGGATGGTTGCCGAATGCCGCAGATATGTTCCATGTAAACTTTACAAATTATTTAAAAAATTCGCTTGCGAAAAAACTTCCGGAAGAAGAGTTGAATAAAGCCTTGGTTCTGCTTTCAAATAGCGAAGAAAAAAGCGTTTTTAATCTTGAGCACGAATCTTTTCTGAAAATTATTTCTTTAAAACAAAATGGCAAAAGTCAAAAAGAAATCGATAAAGCCATTTCTAAACATCTCAAGCGCTATTTTCACCTTAAGCATTTATGGATAGGGAAGGACGGAGTTTATGATTATGATTATTACGTTAGCGAAATAAAAAAATTCATTAAATCAAAAGAAAATGCGGGGAAATTATTGAAAAAAGAAAATACGATTTTTAAGGATGCTTTGCGCGAAAAGAACGCATTGATTAAGAAACTAAAACTGACAAAAAAGGAAATAGAAATTTTTGATGTTTATGCCGAATTCGCCGTAACCAAGGCTTATCGAAGAGATGCGCAACTCTTTTGGGCCTACAAAATGGACTTTGTTTTTCAAGAGCTTTCGAGGCGTTTAAATTTGTCCATAATTGAAACGCGATTTATGTTCCCGAATGAAATTGCGGATTCATTGCGTAATGGAGTAAAAAAGAAATTGAGAGAGGAAATAAAAAAGAGAACAAAACATTGTGTTTACTATGTTGAAAAAGGAATCGATAAAATGCTTTATAATAAAGAAGCGAAAGAATTTGAGAAAAAATTGGAAACAAAGCAGGATAATGATATAAAAGAATTTTCTGGCCAGACCGCGTGCCTGGGCGAAGCGAAAGGATATGTAAGAGTTATAAACTCCGTAACGGAAATCAAAAAAATGGAAAAGGGAGATATTCTTGTCAGTATCGCCACCAATCCGGATATTGTGCCGGCTATGAAGAAAGCGGCCGCGATTATAACCGAGCAGGGCGGAATCACTTCGCACGCCGCGATTGTTTCACGCGAATTAAATATTCCATGTGTCATCGGAACAAAGATTGCGACGAAGGTTTTAAAGGACGGCGATTTGGTCGAGGTTGACGCAAATAAGGGAGTTATAAAAATTCTTAATTAATTTTTTTCCGGATTTTTGCCGGAAGTTCATCCGCCTTGGCGGACGAAATGACATTAATTATATGAATCCAAAAAATGAAAAATGGTCGCATATAGCAAAAGAATATGTAGTAAGTTTATTCCCCAATATTATGCTGGCGGAAGCTTTTATAAACGGAGTAAATAAATCAGCAGAAAAAAATTTAAAATTTTGGGCGCAGAGATATGAAGATAATTCATGCCAATATCTTGCCAAAAAATCGGATTGGGCGAAAGTGAGCGGACCTTTTGCGAAAAAAGTTTTAGGCAGCCCGGAATTTTTAGGCGTGATCATGAAAAAAATGCAAGAGAATTTAAAAACATCTCTTGCTTTTGCCGCAAAAGTTAATCGCATGAATTTAAAGAATAGCGCGAACGCGGATTTATTAAAATTGTATAATGAGTTTAACCGTTTAAATAAAGACGTGTATGATTATGGACTTGCCTTGGTACTTTTGGATTTTCAAGAAACTACATATATTTCAGATGCGCTTTCCAAATATTTAAAAGGAAAGGTTGAGGCGGAAAAATATTCGGATTATTTTTCAATATTGACGACGACTCCGAAAAGAACTGCGGCGCGAGAAGAGGAAATTAGCCTGTTGAAAATAATTTCTAAAATAAAAAATAAACAAAAATTGTTAAATGCTTTTCTAAATAAATCAGCGGATGAATTGGCCGAAAATTTTTTAAAATTAGATAAAAATATTCATAAGGAAATTTTACTGCATGCAAAAAAATACGCCTGGACAACCTATGTTTACGAAGGCCCGGGTCAGACATATAATGATTTTATTTTGACCGTCAAAGAATTTTTATCAAGAAACATTAATCCTGAATTGAAATTGAAAGAAATTTTTGAAAGTGAAAAAAATTTAAAAACAAAACAGGCAGAGTATTTAAAAGCGCTTAAGCCTGATAAATATAATAAAAATTTGATTAAATTGTCGCGAGATGTCGCTTTTGTAAAATTTTGGCGCAGAGAACAGCAATCCCGTTCTTACTATCTGATTGAACCCCTTTTGAAAGAAATGGCTCGACGACTAAACTTATCGGTGAAGCAAATAAGATTTCTACTTCCGGAAGAATTGAATGGAGCTTTAAAGGGCAAAGAAATTGATTTGGAAAAAATAAACAGAAGAATTAAATTATGCATCTTGTCATGCGAAAACGGAAGGGGGGTAAAATTACTTGAAGGGAAAAATGCCGAAAAATTTCTTAAAACGGTTGAAAAAGAAAAAATTGATTATAATTTGAAAGAACTAAAGGGGCAAACCGCATGCCCGGGATACGCCAAAGGCAAGGCCGTAATCGTCAATGTGCCTGATGATATGAAAAAAATGGGCGATGGGAATATTTTAGTTTCGTTTTCCACCAATCCCAACCTTATGCCGGCGATCAGAAAAGCATCCGCGATTATTACGGACGAAGGCGGTTTGACTTGCCATGCCGCAATTGTTTCGCGCGAATTAAATATTCCTTGCGTAGTCGGGTTAAAAGTGGTTTCGAAAATAATAAAAGACGGAGAAACGGTTGTAGTGGATGCGAATAAAGGAGTGATTAAAAAATTAAAATAATATGAGATGGACAAAAATTTGGTCTGATAGGCCATATCCGCCTTTTCTAATGGACCTTGTAACTGGCGCAACTGTGCAAGGATTAAAAAAGATATTTCCGGAAAGCGAAATACGACAAGGCGTGAATTACTGGAAGAACGCTTCTTCGTCTTATTATTATCCCGAAAATGAACTTAATGTAACAATGGGAAAAATTGCAAAAAAGGCCATTAAGAATCCAAAATTTTTATTAAATTTTTTTCAAAAAGGATTTGTCCTTTCCAAAGAACTGCGAAAATTTATCGAAAAAAAGGATCTGTCACGTTTAGATAAAAAAAGAGACAAAGAATTATTAAAAATAGCAGATGAGGCTTCAAAGAAGTTTTTCAATTTTTATTCCTATGGCACGGTCGCATCTTTGCTTGGTTACACGACTGAAAATCCGATTTATTCAAAAATGGATACTATTGTAAAAATTAAAGGAAGGGGGCACAAGAAAATTCAGCAATATGTCGAAGCATTAACCAATCCGCCGAAAAGATTGAAAATTCATGAACTCGAATTGGAAACGCTCGAAATCGCCGAAAAGGTGAAACGCATAGGATTAAAAACTAAGGCGCAAATATCAAAAAAATTTCAAGATGAATTGGATAAACTTGTTGAAAAATTCGCATGGATGTCATTTGATTTTTGCGATTCTATTTTCTGGGATCGCGATCATTTCGCAAAATTAGTAGTAGAAAAAATTAATAGCGGAATAAGAAAAAGAATTAGTTTTTTAATTGATTACGAAAAAAACACGACTAAGCATTTTATTTCGGCATCTAAGAAAATGAAGCTGAATAATGAAGAAGTGAAAATTTTTAAATTAATCGGTAGCTTGGGATATTATAAATGGCTGAGAGAATACGAATTTCAAAAAGCTTTTTTCCTCTTTAAACAGGTTCAGGACGAGTTCGGTCGCCGTATCGGACTTACAACTTTAGAATCGAAGTTTTTATTACCAGACGAGTATAAAAAGGCATTAACAAATAAAAAATTTTATAAAAAGTTGATTAAAAATCGGATGAAAGAGCTATTGATAGTTAATAAAAGGAATGCCAGGGTTATATTGGAAGGCAAAAAGGCGAAGAAAGAATTTTCTAAAATTGAAAAAGGGGCAGAGTTCAAGTTTGACGGAGCTGAAATAAGGGGTAATCCGGCAAGTTCCGGTTATGCGAAAGGGAAAGTTAAAATTATAAACAGTTCAAAAGAAATGAGAAAGATGAACAAAGGAGACATTTTAGTTTCTCAGGCGACAACACCGGAAATAATTTCCGCCATGAAAAAGGCGGCGGCGATAATTACAAATGAAGGCGGCATTACATCGCACGCCGCCATTATTTCAAGAGAACTAAAGATTCCCTGTGTAATCGGAACAAAGATAGCCGCACAAGTTTTAAAGGATGGCGAGGTGGTCGAGGTAGATGCGAATAAGGGAATAATTAAAAAGCTAGAATAATAAAAAAATGCAAAAAAATAAAATCAAACTTATCATTCTTGACGCTTACGGTCCGGTTATTACCGGCGGCTATCCGGCAACCTGCAAATATTTAGGGAAAATATTTAAAAAAAACTGGAAAGATGTATTTCAGATAGTTTATCGGAAATATTTTAATATGGCGGCGGAAAGAAAGATAACACAACAGGAAGCCTGGGAAGAAGCGATCAAAGAACTGAATATGCCCATAAGCGTAAAAAAATTAAAAAAGATCCATTACGATTTTATGGATCTGAACAAGCCGGTTATAAAGTATGTGAAACAAAATAATTTAAGCGGTGCAAAAATTTTGCTTTTAAGTAAAAACACGAGAAGCCAGTTTTATGATGTTAATAAAAAAACAGGATTCAGAAAAGAATTTAAATATATTATAAACACATGGGAATTGGGGCTGCCGAAAGCGAGTAAGGAAACAATGGAATTGATCAAGCAAAAATTCAAAGTGCAATCGGAAGAGATTTTATATACCGATGACCAGGAAGAAAATTTAATCGAGGCGAAAAAGATGGGCATAAAAACTATTTTTTATCAAAATTTTAATCAATTTAAAAAAGAGTTTAAAAAATATGAATAAAATTAGCGGGGTCGTTGCGTCTTCCGGCAAAGCGAAAGGAACCGCACGAATCGTTTTGGATCAAAATGAATTTGAAAATTTAAAACAAGGTGAAATTTTGATTACCAACCTTAAACCGGATCATGTTTTGGTTTTAAAAAAATCGGGAGCGATTGTAACGGATGAGGGGGGCATAACGTCGCACCTGGCAAAAGCGGCGAGAGAATTGAAAAAGCCGTGCATTGTAAATACGGGAAACGGAACGCAGGTTTTTAAAACCGGCGATGCGATTGAAGTTGATGCGGAAAAAGGAATAATTACAAAATTATAAGATCTTTGAAAAAGAAGAAAGCCGGCCCTTGCGTGTTTTTCACGTAGGTACCGGCTTTGTAAACTAGACCGTTCTGCCTACCTTGCTTAGGGAGCCGGAATAGTCCTGGGATCGTGGACCTCGATGGAGCCGTCATCCTGGAGGAAGAAGTCGAGGTACTCCATCTCTTTAAGGGACGGAATTCCTTCGTAGCCCAGGGCTATTGTGGCGAGAGGGATGATGGGGTCGTGTCCGAGGGCAAGACCGAAACCATTGTCCGGCATAGCATCGAACATTTTCTTTACCCCAGTCAAGGCATCGTTTGCCCAGATAGTAATTTGCTCACCTGTGTGGCCCGCCATGTAGACGGCCTCGATGTTGGTTTTGCCGGCATTTACAGCGGCCTTAAACCCATTATTCACCATTATCGCAAAGAGCTCTTCGGTTCCGATCTCGGCGACGGGCGTATGGACCCTGACGCCGGGCTGGCAGCCGACTTGGCAGATGTAGGCCAGGGCGGTCTGCACCGTCCGGTATATGCCATAGAAAATGTCAGTGTATTTTGCCCCAATTGCTTTTTCCTGAACATATGCAATACCCTTGGGACCAATGGTGTTGTTGGCCCCGTCCTTAATTGAGTGTCTTACATACCTGATTTTTTTAACTGGTTTCAAATTCTAAACCTCCTTAAATTTCCAGCATTTCTATCCGCTCAGCGGATTACTAGCAAATGTCTGGATTGCTATTTCTGTTTTTTTAGCAATTGTGAAAAGATCAAATCATATTAACATACCACGAAATCATAAATACGTCAAGTATTTTAAAATAAAAGTATTAATTTAAGCTAAATTTAAACAAAAATATGCCAGAAAAATTTACAAAAGCATTTAAAGAACTTACAAAGAATAACACTGATATTGCCGGTGGAAAGGGCGCTTCCTTGGGCGAGATGACTAACGCGAAAATTCCGGTTCCGCCCGGATTTGTAATCTTGGCACCTGCTTTTGATAAATTTTTAGAGGAAACGGATTTGGGAGTAGAAGTCGAATCGATTTTAAAGAAATTAAATTTTAAAGAAATACATTCAGTTTCAAAAGCTTCGGAATTGATCCGAGACAGGATAGATGGAGCCAGAATTCCCGATGATATAAAAAAGTTGATTCTGGCGGATTTTAAAAAAATGAAAACAAAATTTGTCGCCGTCCGGTCGAGTGCGACGGCAGAGGATTCGTCGGTCGCCTCCTGGGCGGGAGAACTTGAAAGTTATTTGGATACAACCGAAAAATCGCTTTTAGAGAATGTAAAAAGATGCTGGTCATCGTTATTTACTCCGCGCGCGATTTTTTATCGTCATGAAAAGAAATTACACAAAACAAAAGTGAGCGTGGCTGTCGTCGTTCAGCAAATGGTCGAATCGGAAATTTCCGGAATTGCGTTTACGGTTCATCCGGTTACACGTGATAAAAACCAAATGATCATCGAGGCCGGTTGGGGTCTCGGCGAGGCGATTGTCTCCGGACAGGTTACTCCCGATGCTTACGTTTTGGACAAAAGAGATTTTTCGATCATGGACATAAATGTTTCCGCGCAAGAAATGATGATTACCCGAAAGCCGGGCGGCGGAGTGAAGCATGTGAAAGTTTTAAAAGCAAAAAAGGAAAAGCAAAAATTAACCGGAAAGCAAATCATCGACCTCGCAAAAATTTGCTCGACAATCGAAAAGCATTATAAAAAACCGCAGGATATCGAATGGGCCTTCGCGAAAGGAAAATTTTATATCACTCAATCGCGGCCGATAACGACATTGTAAAATATTAAGTTAATGAAATTTTATGGCGCAAAAATGGTTTACTTTAAAAAGAAACGCAACATTGCATCATGTAGTTCCTATCTCTAAAAGTATTGTCACAAACCTTAAAGATTTAATTGGCATAGGTTTTAACAAGCATGCATGTATTTTTAAAAACGGCGAGCAACTAAGTTGGAATTATGAAGTAAAGGGCTTGGATCAAGTTGCAAATTTTATGTTGCAAAATTTAAACTATGAATTTAATTATAATATAGAAAAAAAATGGAGATTTTATGCCAATACTTTAGAAAAAATTTTTAAAAAATTAGAAAAAATCAAAATAGATAAAATTTCGGATAAAGTATTAAACCAAATTTATAGTGATTTGATGCATAATCTTGAAATTGAGAGCGCGTATGGAACATTGAGTGATTTTTTGAGCAGCGATTTGATTAAAAATAAAGTTATCGAGCATTTAAAAAATATTCCGAATATCAAATCAAGTGATTTAGATAGAATGTTGGGAGTTGCTACGATTTCAATTTTTAAATCTCCTTATGCTCGCGAGCAAGAAGAAATTTTTAAATTAGCTATTAAAAAAGGAAGCGGAGAAAATATAAACAAAAAAATAGAAGAGCATGCAAACAAGTATTGGTTTATTCAAAACGATTACAAAGATTCTTTTAAATTAACCGACGATTATTTTCGTAGCCAAATTAAATCACTTTTAAAGAATAAAAATATTTTAAAAGATTATGAGGAATCGATAAAAAAACCGCTTAGCTTGGTGAGTGAAAAAAAGAAATTAATTCAGACTGCGAAAAAAGCGGATATTGGATTTTATGAATTGTTAAGGATGATCGATATCCATGTAAAATTATGGGATTTAAAAAAAGTAGTGATGCAAAAGTCTTTCTATTATTTAGATTTACTTTTGAAAGAAATCGCTCTAAGGTTCAACTTATCATTTGAAGATATAAAATGGCTGTCTCCCGAAGAGGTATTATTGTTATTTAAAAATAAAAAAATCAAAAATATAAAATCCAGAAAAAATAGTTGCATTTTGCTTGTACAAACCGGAAGTATTAATATTTTAACCGGCGTAAAAGCAAAGCAAATTATTAAAAAAGTGGAAGGAAAAATTCCGAAGGATTTAAAAGAATTAAAAGGGCAAATAGGAAATCTCGGCAAAATAAAGGGAAGGGTAAAAAAAATTTTTGATCCGAAGAATGGAAAAATTAATCAGGGCGAGATATTAGTAACTGGAATGACAACCCCGGATTTTATTTCATTAATGAAAAAGGCCGGAGCTTTTATTACCGACGAGGGAGGAATTACATGTCATGCCGCGATTGTGGCACGAGAACTTAACAAGCCCTGTGTCATTGGCACTAAAATCGCAACGAAAGTTTTAAAAAACGGCGATCTGGTCGAAGTTGACGCGAATAAAGGGGTAGTAAAAATTTTAAAACATGGAAAAAATAAATAAAATTAAGAATTATGAAATTTAATAAATTAGTTTTATACGATTTAAAAACGAGTCCGCTTGAAAAAGACTTTGTTGATAAGCTGAAAAAATTTTCAAAATCAGTAAAAATTGTATTTGCCAAAGGTGAATATGAAAGAGCTTTGAAACCGAAAGATTTAGAGGGAGTAGACGCGTTAATAATTAGGCCTTTCGATTTTTATAAAGATGATTTATTTAAAAAATCAAATTTAAAATATATAGGCACGATGCATACGGATATTTCTCATTTCAATAAAAATTTTTTAAAGGAGAAGGGAATTACCATAACGAATGTCGCCGGATATTCGACGGAAGCAGTTGCCGAATTGACTATTTCGGCTCTTTTAAACATATCGAGACGAACTCATGAAGGCATGAATTATGTTAAAAATGGTCATTGGGGATTCGAAAAATTCATGGGATGGGAATTAAAAGGAAAAACTTTGGGAATTATCGGATTGGGAAATATCGGGAAAAGAGTGGCTGAGATTGCGCAAGCATTCGGGTTGAAAATAATTTATTTTTCACCGACAAGAAAAAAAGAATTGGAAAAAGTGGGCATTAAATACAAAACATTGGAGATTTTATTAAAAGAAAGCGATATCGTAAGCTTGCATTGTTCCTTGAATGAAAAAACAAAAAATATTTTAAATAAATCGAATTTGAAATTATTGAAGCATGGAGCCGTGCTGTTAAATTCCGCGCGTTCTGAGCTGGTTGATTTAGGCGCGTTTTATGAATTATGCAAAAGCAAAAAGATTTCCGCATGGTTTGAAGCCATTGAAGATGAAAAAATAAGAAATAAATTTAGAAAATTGGACAATGTTTTTCTTACGCCTCATTTCGGCTGGATGACAATAGAGGCGCAGCAAAGATTAAGAGAGGCCACTTTAGAAAATATTGAGAATTTTTTAAAACGAAGTTAATTTTTTTCTGGATCCCGGATCAGGTTCGGGATGACAAAAATATGGAAAAAATACCAAAATATTTTTCAAATCTGCGATGCGAATTTACGCGACCGCATTCTGTTCAGCGGGATGAATTTGTGGCTTTGTCTTGCTCGATTCCGGGGAAAATGCGCATGGCTTCGATACCATATAAATTAGGAGCCAGAGCTATAAATTTTGATAAAGATGACGCGAAAATTTGTTATGAAAAAATCATTAGAGGAATGATGAAAAATTATTCCCAATATGAAAAAATATATAAAAACTCAACAGAGGATTTGCACAAGGCGTCAAAAGCCGTCGCAAAATCTATCAAATTAACTAACAAGGAAAAAGCTAAAATTTTTCGCTGCTGGCTAAAAGCGCAAAAAAATTTTTTTATTCCAGTGGTTGCGCCCTTTGCGGTTGAATACACTCTTGACGATCAATGCCGAAAATTATTAAAGAACCGATTCGGAAATAGGGCGGAAGAAATTTTTTCAATTATTTCTTCTCCGACTAAAATTAATTTTTATCAAAAAATGCGTTTGGATATAGATAAAACTGTAATTTCAAAAAGAATAAATTATACTTCGATAGAAAAATTAATTGAAAAATATTCTTGGTATGGTGAGTATTCATATGTCGAACCGCTTTTCGATGAAAAATATTTTCAAAAAGAGCTGGCTAAATTAACCAAAGAAAAAGCGATTGAAGAAAAGAATCATATCCTCGGAGATGTTCGGAAAAATATAAAAGCATTTGTCGCTTTGCAGAAGAAAATAAAAGATCCGAAAATAAAAATAATGGCCAAAGTTTTGAATGATTATACTTTTCTTCGAACAGATAGAGTCGAAAATTTTAAACTTGCGCAATCACGGGTACGCACCCTCTTTAAATTTATTGAAAAAGAATTGAATGGAAAAACAAAAAACAAATGGACGCATTTTGATATAGCTAATTTCACTAATCAGGAAATACTCGATTTTCTTGAAAAAGGAAAAATTCCAAATAAAAAAGAAATAAAGAAGCGGGTTAGTCATAATTATATTTATTATTTCGACACCGAACCCCATTTTATTTACGATTCCAAAATTATTAAGGAGGCTCAAAAAATAATTGATGAATCTGAAAAGAAAAATCAAGAAATAAAAGGTTTGATCGCTTTCAATGGAAATGTAAAGGGTAAAGTCGTTATGGTGTCTAGTAAAAATGATTTGTCAAAAGTAAAAAAAGGAATGGTTTTAGTTGCAAAGACAACTATGCCTGATTATACTTACGCCATGAGATTAGCGGCAGGATTTGTAACGGAAGAAGGAGGAATAACATCGCATGCCGCAATCATTGCTCGTGAACTTAAGAAACCTTGCATAGTCGGTACAAGAAATTGTACTAAAGTTCTAAAAAATGGGGATATGGTCGAAATTGACGCAAACAAGGGGGTTGTTAAAATTTTAAAGAAATAATTTTTTTCTGGATTCCCGCCTGCGCGGGAATGACATTTTTCTTTTTTATGTATTTTTTAGATTTACTTGGGACATTGGCATTTGCAATTTCAGGCGCTTTCAAGGCAAAGGGGAGGGCGCTTAATATTTTTGGCGTGGTTTTCTTAGGAATCGTTACGGCCATGGGCGGCGGCACCGTTCGCGACCTCATCATAAACCGAACGCCGTTATTTTACTTAAAAGATTTCAATTATTTACTGGTTGCGGTAATCGGTTCTATTCTGGCTTATTTTGTTCCTTCATTTTTTAAAAAACGCTATTCACTTTTTCGACTGCTTGATTCGATCGGTCTCGCCACTTTCGCCATTATTGGCGTGTCCGTTACTTATCATCATCTCTTCGGAAAATTTTCTTTGATTTCGCTTTTGGCCTCCGTATTCTTGGGCGTGCTTACCGCTTCCGGCGGCGGCATTTTGCGCGATGCGATTGTCAGTGATATACCATTTGCACTGATGCACGGTTCGAATTACATCAAATCGGCATTCTGGGGCGCTTTGATTTTTTACGTTTTAATGTTCATGAATTTGACTCTGGCCATTGTTGTATCCATGACTTTTGCTTTGTTCTTGCGAGAAGTCGCTTCTGAATATGGAATTTATAAAAAAGTGTTTAGAAATAATTTTACAAAAACATCTTAGCGATTGCGTTTTGTTTTTTTCTGGATTCCCGCCTGCGCCAGCCTCGCCGAGTCTAGGCGGGCAGGAATGACGATTCATTTTTTATGGAAATTATAAAAATAAGTGACAAAAATTTAATTAAGAAAACTGTCGAGTATTTAAAAATGGATGGAGTTGTTGTTTATCCGACCGATACGATTTACGGTATCGGTTGTTTGGCTACGGACAAAAATGCGATCAAAAAAATTTTTAAAATAAAACAGAGGGGAAAACAGAAAGGCATGATTATTTTGGTTGACAGCATAAAAATGGCAAAAAAATATTGCGAGATTTCAAAAGAACAAGAGAAAATACTGGAAGAGGTGTGGCTTTTAACGAAACCTCGCCCCAGCCCTCTCCTTAGTAAGGAGAGGGGGAAACTCCCTTTACCCTTTTTAACAAAAGGGGAGGCTGTTACCCTTATTCTTAAATCTCGCGGAATATTACCGAAAGAGTTGTCGGGCGGGAAGAAAACTCTCGCGGTTAGATTGCCAAAAAATGATTTTCTTATTAAACTTATAAAAAAGGCCGGCGCGCCGATCGTGTCGACAAGTTTAAACTTGAGCGGGGAAAAACCGCTTAAAAATGTGAAAGACCTTGAAAAAACTCTGCATGTGAACCTTTATTTTGGTTCTATCCGTAATAAAAAAATAGGGAATTTTAAAAAGAAAATAGACTTAGTAATCGATGCCGGAACTGTAAAGGGAAGGCCGTCGAGAGTGGCGGATATTCGAGATGTGGAGAAAATAAAAATAATAAGGTAAATAAATTTAAAATTTTTAATTTTGTAATTTTTAAATAACATTCTAATTTTTAATTTCTAAGTTTAAAAATTTAGTCATTAAAAATTGTTTGGAAATTAAAAATTATAAAATTGAAAATTATGTTAATTGATACTCATTCCCATGTGAATTTTAGCGCGTTCAAGGACGATGCCGACGCGGTGATACGAAGATCTCTTGAAAACGAGACCTGGCTTATTAACGTGGGCTCGGATTATAAAACCTCAAGGCGCGCGCTCGAATATGCGAACAAATACGAAAAAGGCGTTTATGCCGCAATCGGATTGCACCCGATCCATACCCAAGAAACGGAAGAAGACGGGATAAAAATTCATAAGGAAGAATTCAATTATGAATTTTACGAAAAATTGGCAAAATTCGAAAAAGTGATCGCTATAGGCGAAATCGGACTGGATTATTATCGCATTGATCCGGCCCAAGACGTTCATGCAATAAAAGAAAAACAAAAAGAAGTTTTTTACGAACAATTAAAGTTGGCGGCGCTTTCGAATTTGCCAGTGATAATTCATTGCCGGCAGGCGCATGACGATCTTCTTGAAATTTTAAAGGATTTCAAAAAAGAATTCAGAGATTATTTGCCCAAAAACAAACCGTGGGCGGTTATGCATTGTTTTTCCGGAGATGAAAACTTGGCATGGGAATATTTTTCGCTCGGGCTGATCGTTTCTTTTACCGGCTTAATCACATTTTCAAAACAATGGGACGATTTGATTCGTAAATTGCCCATGGATAAATTTATGGTCGAAACCGATTGCCCGTTTATGACTCCGGAGCCGTTTCGAGGCCAGAGAAACGAACCAATGCTTGTGAAATATGTCGCGCAAAGGATTGCGGAAATTAAAAATTTGCCCGTCGAGAGGATCGCGGAAGCGACGACGGAAACGGCAAGGAAGTTTTTTAGTATATAGCGGCTCCGCAGGGCCCTCCGCGGGCAAGCGGCCTCTTTTTTTAGAAAAAAGGGACGCAAAAAAGCGCTCCCGTTGAAAAATTGCTAAATTTTTCCGGTATGCCTGACAAAATTTCAAACTCGCTCCCAACGTCGCTCAAACAGTGAAATTTTGTAACGGCATTTCGAAAAAATTTTTAAAGCAATTTTTCAAAGGTCGCAAATTATATTATTTAAATATGAGCAAATCAAAAATAACCAAAAAATTTTTAATCATATTAGCTTTTTTTCTTTTATTGTCAGGATCAACGTATTTCGCTGCCTTAAATTTTAGAACTGCAGCAGCCGGAAAGTTTCAATTGGACGAACAGGCGGCGACGATAATGGCGATAAAAAAGACCATGCCCGCGGTCGTAAGCATAATTGTTTACGATGAAGAGAGCGTCGTTACTTATAATGTCGATACCGGCGACCAAACTTCGGAAAAACAAAAGGTGGAAAAAGGCGAGGGCACGGGATTTTTAATCTCGTCGGACGGTTTGATTTTGACGAATAAACACGTTGTTGAAGCCGCCGACAACGAAAGCACCGCGCAGTATCGTGTAATTTTGAATTCGGGAAAGCAATATTACGCGCAACTAATCGGTAAAGATCCCATTAACGATTTGGCGGTTATAAAAATTTTTGACAAGAATTTGCCCTATGTTAATTTGGGCGATAGCGACAAACTGCAAATCGGAACGACCGTAATCGCGATCGGCAACGCTTTGGGCCGCTATCAAAACAGCGCCACCAAAGGAATCGTAAGCGGTTTGGGACGAAGCATCTACGCTTCCGATCAAGTCGGAAACGCCGAATCGCTCGACAATGTCATCCAAACCGACGCCCAAATCAATCTCGGAAATTCCGGCGGCCCTTTGATAAATCTCGACGGGAATGTCGTCGGCATAAACGTGGCCATGGACGAATCCGGATCGTCAATCGGTTTCGCCATTCCCATAAATGACGCCAAGCCGGTAATAACTTCCGTAAAACAATCAGGGATGATAATAAGGCCGAGATTGGGAATAAGCTATGTCATGATCACGCCTGAGTTGGTTCAAGATAAAAATCTGCCGCGCTCAAACGGCGCTCTTATTTCAAGCGACGGAACCAATCCGGCCGTCACGCCGGATTCGCCGGCAGACAAAGCCGGACTGGAGGAAGGGGATATAATTTTTGAAATAAACGGGATCAAACTGGAAGGTAAAAACACTCTGCTTTCGGTTGTGCAGAAATACAAACCGGGAGATAAAATCGGCTTAAAAGTCCAGAGAGGAAACAAGGTTTTTATAAGAACCGTTGTTTTGGATCAATTTAAATAGTTTTGCGTAACACGTAACGCATAACAGAATGAAATTATGAAGCGAAATTTTTTGGCCAAATCATTTAATAAAATATCCGAATCTTACGATAGATATCGCCCGGGTTATCCGTTGGAATTGATAGATTACATTATAAAAACTTCTAAAATAAATAAGCGTTCAAAAATTTTAGAAATCGGATGCGGCACCGGCAAAGCAACCGCATTATTTTTAAGAAAGGGATTTCATGTTACAGCCGTTGAACCGGGGAAAAATCTGATTGAAGCGGCCCAAAAAAATTTAAATAAATATAAGGAAATTGATATAGTAAACAAAAAATTTGAAGCCGCGAAATTAAAAAGTGATTATTACGATTTGGTTTTTTCCGCCTCCGCTTTTCATTGGGTCGATCCGGAAATCGGTATCAAAAAATTGAAAAATATTTTAAAACCGGAAGGGTATTTTGCTTTCTTTTGGTCTCATACCGATTACGACCATTCTGAAGTTTGGAGAAAGATAAAAAAAGTTTTTCAAAAATACTATCACTTAAATAATTTTGCGGCAACCAATAATTCGCATTCAAATTTGGCTTTGCAAAAAATTAAGAATAGTAATTTTTTTAACAAAATAGAATCTCGCGCTTTTCCGGTTTATGGAAGCATTAAACTAAAAGATTATTTTGAATTGATAAAAACATATTCATGGATAGCCGTTATGAATAAAAAAAGACAAAGCGAATTTATAAAAGAATTATCCGACTTTTTAAAAAAGGATTTAAATATAAAGAGAACAAATAAATTGATAATCGGCAGAAAAAGGTAACTTTCGCGAAACTTGCGCTATCAAATGAGCGTATTATAATAATAGGAGAGCTGCAAAGCTTTCTTGTTTTTAAAAAGCGCCCTCCTTTATAAATGAGGGTTGGGAGGTTAAAGATAAATTCAGAAAATCACTCCCTAAATACCCCCCCCTTCAAGGGGGAGCAAAATGAAATATGATAGAGATTGAAAATTTAAGCAAAAAATTCGGTTCAGAAATCATTTTGGATAAACTTACCCTTTCGGTTAAAAAAGGCGAAATTTTGGGCTTTTTGGGGCCTAACGGAGCCGGCAAGACGACCACCATGAAAATCGTCACCTCTTTTTGGCCGGCAAGCGAAGGCGACGTAAAAATTGACGGCATCTCGGTAAACGAAGATTCTCTGAAAACGCGAGCCAAGATCGGTTATTTGCCCGAAACCGTACCGCTTTACGATGACATGAAGGTGTATGAATATTTAAAGTTTGTCGCCCAAATGCGCGGGATTAAAAAGGAAGATTTTGAAAATAGGATAAAGGATGTTTCGGAAAGCTGCGGCTTAAATCAAGTGTTAGGCAAGCCGATTGACGAACTCTCGAAAGGTTATCGGCAAAGAGTGGGACTGGCGCAGGCGATCATTCATAATCCCGACGTATTGATTTTGGACGAGCCGACGACGGGGCTCGATCCGAACCAAATCGCCGAAATCCGCGATCTCATAAAAAAAATCGGCAAAGAAAAAACCGTAATTTTTTCGACCCATATTTTAAGCGAAGTGAGCGCCGTTTGCGATCGTGTAATTATTATCAACAAGGGCAAGATTGTCGGCGAAGGAACGCCGGGCGAGCTTATACAAAAAGCGGGAAACAAAGAAGTTATTTACGTGAAAATAAAAGGAAATGAAAATGAAGTTTTAAACAAACTTAAAGCTATGGAAGATGTGGATAGTGTCGAAGAAAAAGACAAAGAATCCGAAGAGATTTACGGATATGAAATCGAGCCGAAAACGGGAGTCGATATTCGCGAAAAATTATCGAAACTGGTGATGGAATCGGGTTGGAGTATTTTGGAATTCAGTAAAAATACAGTGAGTTTGGAAGATGTATTTAGGGAATTGACGAAGTAAAAAAATAAAGTTGTTGTCTCGCTTTTAAATGTCTAAATTGTAATTTCTAATTTCTAATAAAATGTTCAATGACAAATTTTAAAATTTAGATACTTTGAAATTTTATTGGAAATTATAATTTAGAAATTAGAAAATTTTTAGCCCATAATTTTTTTATGTCAAAAGAATATTTTAAAATTATCTGCACTCTTTTTAAGAAGGAACTTGCGAGTTATTTCAATTCGCCGATCGCTTATATTTTTATCGCCGTTTTTCTGGTTACCGGAAACTGGTTGTTTTTTAATTCGTTTTTTTTGGTAGGCGAGGCGAGTATGAGAAACTATTTTAATCTTTTGCCTTGGTTTTTCCTCTTTTTGGCACCGGCCCTGACCATGCGCCTTTGGGCGGAAGAAAAAAAATCGGGAACGATCGAATTTTTATTGACTTTGCCGGTTACCGATTGGCAGGTTGTCCTCGCGAAATTTTTCGGCGCGCTTACATTCATGTTCATAGCTTTGCTCCTTACCTTAAGCATTCCCATTACAATCGCTTCAATGGGCAATTTGGATTGGGGAGTGATTATCGGAAGCTATCTCGGTTCGTTATTTTTGGGAGGCGCGTATCTGGCTCTGGGCTTATTTATTTCCAGTCTTACCAAAAATCAAATCATCGCATTCGTCCTCGGTCTTGTCGCTTCTTTCGCCGCATTTATCGTCGGCGCCGATTTCGTATTGGCCGGCGCGCCGCAGTTCGCGGTTCCGATTATACAATTCTTGGGCTTGGGCACTCATTTTAACAATATTTCCATGGGCGTAATCGATACGAAAGATATCGTTTATTATATTTCATTCATTTTCTTGTTTTTATGGCTGAATGCGAAAGTAATAAGCAAAAGAGAGTGGAAATAAAATAATTTTCAATTTTAAGTGAGATGTTATGAACTTAAGCAAGAAAACTAAAATCAATTTAAATTTCGGCGCGACCGTTGTAATTGTCATCGGAATTTTGGCGGTGCTTAATTTTTTCTCTTATAACATTTTTCACCGTTTTGATTTGACGCAAAACAAGGATTATTCGCTTTCGAACGAAAGCAAGCAAACGGCGGGGAATTTGAATGATATCGTCAATATAAATGTTTATTTAAGCGGAAACCTCCCGAGCCAATATGTAAATTTACGCCAGGATATCGGAGATATTCTGGACGAATACGCGAGTTATTCGAAAGGAAAAGTAAAAGTCGCTTTTATCGATCCGAAAGACGACAAGAATTTGCAAAGCGAGTTGTATGCAGACGGAATTCCCGAATTGCAATTTAACGTTTTGCAAAAAGATCAATATCAAGTTGTTAACGGCTACATGGGCATACTCATTCAATACGGGGACAAGAAAGAACCGATTCCGGTCGCGGACAATACAAAAAACTTGGAATATGAAATCACCTTGGCCATAAAAAAAGTAACCGGCCAGATAAACGCGAATGTCGGTTTTGCGACAAGCAACGGAATTTTAAGCACGACCAACGATATCAGCGACGCCTACAAAAGTATCGCGGACATGTACAATGTGGAAAATGTCGATTTGAATTCAAAAATTCCCGAAGATTTGAACACATTGATAATCGTCGGCCCCAAGGATAAATTTACAACCGACGAACAGAAAAATATCGACGCTTTTTTGATGCGCGGCGGCTCCATTCTGTTTCTTCTTGACGGCGTAAAGATCGATACCGGCCTTATCGCTTCGGCGAACAATGTCGGATTGGACAATCTGCTTGAAAATTACGGATTGAAATTGAATCATGATTTGGTTTTGGATACATCCGCGGGAATGGCATCGTTTACGCAAGGATTTTTATCTTTCGCGACTCCTTATCCTTTCTGGCCCAAGATTACGCAAGAAGGCTTTGATCGGAACGATACCGCGGTGGCCAAACTGGGAAGCTTGATTTTGCCCTGGGCATCGAGCGTTGAAACAACGTCTAACATGGACAAAAGCAACAGCGTTTCTTATTTGGTAAAAACCACAAATGAGGCGTGGAGACAAACAAAGAATTTCGATTTGAATCCGCAGACCGCGTTTAATTCGAAAGACGGAAACAACCAATACGATCTGGCGATTGCGGCGTTTGGAAAATTCAAAAGCGCTTTCGGAAACGGCGAAACGAATAACGGTCGCATCATTTTGGTCGGAAACAGCCAATTTCTCGAAGATAAATTCCTGAACAATGCCCCCGATAATTTGGTCTTTTTTCAAAATCTGGTTGACAGCCTGAGTTTAGACCAAGGCATGATCGCGATTCGTTCAAAAGGTTTGACCGAGCGTCCGATTAAAAATGTTTCGGATGCGGAAAAAGCTTTCGCAAGGTACGGAAACATTTTCGGCTTGACCGTTATCGTTTTGATTTTCGGATTGGCAAGATATTATTTAAGGAGAAGGATAAAATCGGATAATAACTTTTAAAATTTTTTAATTTTATAATTTTAAAATAATGTCCCAATTTTTAATGACTAAATTTATTTAAAAATTTAGTCATTAAAAATTGTTTAAAAATTAAAAATTAAGAATTTAAAATTAAATCGCGACATCGTTTTGATTATTTAATTTACTAAAATTACTCTTTAGTAATTTGGGATATGAAGATATTAAGATTTACTGCCATTTGGTGCATGTACTGCCTTTATATGAAAAGTTTTTGGGAAGAGTTTGAACATGAATTGAACTCTGTTCAAATCGAAGAGTTTGATGCCGATGACAATTCCGACATGCATAAAAAATTCAACATCAAAGACGTTCCGACCGTAATCATCACGGACGATAACGATCATGAATTAATTCGAATAGAGGGAGCGAAAGAAAAAGATGAATTAAAAAGGTTAATTCAAGACACTATTAAAAAATAATTTTATGCCAGAACAAAATTTATCCAAAGGGACAAGAAAAAATTTAATTTTGGGAGCGATTTTGGTCGTGCTTATCGCCCTTGCCTACGCTTATCAAGGGCCTCTCCGAAAATGGCAAAACAGCTTGGGTGCGCCCGTCAATTTTTTGGCCGGCATCGATACGGCAAAAATCGATAAAATCGAACTGACGCAAAACGGCAAGAGTTACGAGTATGATAAAAATGGCGATAATTGGTTCGAAGCGGGAAGCAAGAAATTCCCCCTAACCGAAGGGAAGGTTCAAAGTTTTTTGGATGAATTTAAAAAGGTGCAAAATTCGGCAATAATCCTTGTCAGCGCGAATAAAAACAAAAAAAGCGATTTTCAAACCGACAATTCCGGAGTTGAGGTTAAACTAAGCGGAAATAATGTTTCCATAGATTTTGTCTCTGGAAAATTGGGAAGCGATTTTATTTCGACATACGTCTCGAAATCGGATTCTAACGAAACATATTCCGTAAAAGGCGCTTTGGCGAGCTATTTGGAAAATCCGGATTGGCGAGATCCCACAATTTTTTCTTCCGACGAAACTAATATTACAAAGATTAGGTTTCAGTATCCCGGCCGACAATTTACGATTGAAAAAAAGAATAATAAATGGGTCGGATCGTCCGGTTTGATTTTGAATGCAAACAAAGTTAATGCGGTTTTATCCGAAATGTCGGTTTTGTATGCGGCGGAAATTCCCGATCAGACATTTGCGGGAACCGGCTTGGAAAAACATTCGATTATCGTGGAAGCTGGCGGGAAGGGGATTGATAATGTGATTATGATCGGCGATAAAAATAAAGAAGGTTTGTATTATGCGAAAACCGGAAAGAGCGACAATATTTATTTGATTACGCAGAAAGATCGGGATGCTTTAAATAAAAAAGTTGCGGATTTGGAATAATCAAATATGAACAGTTACGAAAAAAATAATCCGCTGGAAATGCCAGGAAATAAAATCGAAAATAAAAAGATTCCATTGGAAGTTTTGGATCAGAGAAACCCTAATTTTTCTTCACAATTTAACTTGGATGGTTTTCTTACCGATCTTAATATTCTCATGACTGATAAAAGTTTATTTCTTGATCAACAAAGTAAATACGGGAAATATTTTCAGCATGCGACAGCAGAATCGAACCATTTGTCAGAAAGCCTTAGGCAAGCAAAAGCTATCCGAATAACCATAACTAATCACGTAATTCCGCAACATTTA
Source organism: bacterium (assembly GCA_021788015.1). Lineage (GTDB taxonomy): Bacteria > Patescibacteriota > Patescibacteriia > Patescibacteriales > JAKAJF01 > JAJYLD01. Next base: position 195,590 of record JAJYLD010000001.1, read on the forward strand.
GAACCGGGAGTAAATGCCACAATTGTGACCATAGATACGATTATAGACGAAAAAAACGGAAGGCGTACAGTCTTAAGGTTTAATGAAGATGGTACTTATCGTTCTGGTTCGGGGACGCGAGGTATTAAAATGAGGGAGCCAAAAGAACTGGAAGGCGCTCCTCTTATTACGGATGAACAGTAAAAATTATGGATAAATAATCAAAATAAAAAATTTAGCGGAGGGTCATCATCGGGCCCTTTTTCTCATTATTCTATTTTGTGTTATAATAAAATCAAACACAAACCCATGCTTCATAAAATTTTTAAACGTAAAAAATTCGATATTCTTACGATCGGCGGAGCGACCGAGGATTACGCCTTGCATACCGATGAAGGCGTGCTTATTAAAAATTCCGAAGACGTTTTAAGGCAAAGACTTCTCGGATTTGAATATGGGGCCAAGATTAACATCACAAAAACCAATCTCTCCTTCGGCGGCGGAGCGGCGAACGCGTCCGTGGCGGCGAGTCTCCTGGGCTTGAAGTCCGCTTGTCTTGCGGCGGTCGGCCACGACGGTCGCGGCGAAAGAATAATTAAAAATTTAGAACGTAAAAAAGTCAATGCTTCTTTGGTGCGGGGAGTCAAAGGTACGGATTCTGGCCTTTCCTTTTTGCTTGTCGGCAACGATCATGAGCATATCGTCTTTTCGTCGCGAGGCGCGAACAGCTTCCTAAAAATAAACGGCCGTGATTTAAAAAATTGCAACTTATCAAAATGGCTTTATCTGACTTCGCTTTCGGGAGAATGGGAAGATGCGCTTAAAAATGTTTTTAAAACAAAAAACGCCGCGATCGCTTGGAATCCCGGCCATGTTCAGCTCAAAGCGGGAGTGAAAAAAATCGGAAAATATTTAAAAAAGACCGGTGTTTTAATCGTGAATAAGGACGAAGCGATCGAACTCGCGGTCTCCGACAAAAAATTCAAAAGAAAACCGGAAGAATTTTTAAACGAAATGGATAACTTGCTTTCGATTTTGAAATCATTCGGCCCGAAAATCGTCGTCATCACGAACGGAAAATTCGGCGCGCACGCTTTTGACGGCAAAATAAATTATTTCCAGCCGGTAGAACAGGAGAAAAAAAAGGTCGATACGACCGGCGTCGGCGACGCTTTCGGCTCTTCTTTCATATCCGGTCTCATACTTTATAAAAATGACATAAAAAAAGCTTTGCATCTGGGGGCCAGAAATACCGCTTCGGCCATAGGCCATGAAGGAGCGCAGAACGGATTACTTACCAAGAGAGATTTATAATAAATAATATGAAGCTAAAAACATTCTTATATCCAAAAAGCATAGCTCTTATCGGCGCTTCCCGGCACAGAGAAAAAGTCGGGTTTCAAATTTTGAACAATTTGATTATTAACGGCTATAAGGGGAAAATTTATCCGATCAATCTGAATGAAAAGATAATTCTCGGTTTGAAAGCGTATAAAAGCGTGACCGATTTAAAAAAAGCCGATCTGGCGGTTGTCGCCATCCCTTCCCAATTCGTGGCGGAGGAAATAAAGAAATGCGCGCGCAAAGGCATAAAAAATATAATCATAATCAGCGCCGGTTTTTCGGAAGTCAACGCCGAAGGGAAGGCGCGAGAAATGGAAATCCAAAAATTGGCCGTCAAGCATAAACTCAATATCCTGGGGCCGAATTGTTTCGGCATCATCAATACGGAAAATAATTTAAACGCGACTTTCGCCAAACCGAAAAATAAAAAAGGAGATATCGCTTTTATCACCCAGTCCGGAGCAATCGCGAGCGCCGTTTTGGATTGGGTTCAGGATAAAAATATCGGTTTCTCGAAATTTGTCAGCCTCGGAAACGAAGCCGGTCTCGATGCGGATGATTTTTTTGAATTTTTCATAAGAGACAAGGAATCCAAAATTGTCGCCGCCTATCTCGAAGAAATCAACGACGGCAAAAAATTCATGGAAGTCGTTTCCCGTCTGGTGAAAGTAAAACCGGTGGCGATTTTAAAAAGCGGAAAAACGAAGGCGGGCGCCAGCGCGGCCATGTCTCACACGGGAAGCTTGGCTGGGTCGTACGAAGCGATAAGAACCGGATTAAGGCGGGTCGGCGCGATCGAATTGAACGATCTTGAAGATATGTTCGACTTGTTTTTGTTTTTGGAAAAAGCGAATAAAATAAAAAATAATGAAATCGCTTTAGTTTCGAATGCCGGCGGACCCTTGGTTGCGACTACCGATTTGATCGAAAATAGCAATCTGAAATTCAGCCAATTTTCGGAAAAATTGAAAAAGAAACTTAAAAATATCTTGCCTCCGGTCGCTACAATAAAAAACCCGCTTGATATAATAGGCGATGCGGACGCGAAAAGATACGAGCTTGCTCTTGAAAATATTTTAAAATACGATTCCGCGAGCAGCGTGATCGTCATTTTAACTCCGCAAACTTCGACGGAGATAGAAAAAACGGCCCTAATAATCGCAAAACTCTCAAAAAAATACAAGAATAAAAATATTTATACGAGTTTTATCGGCGGCGAATCGTTAAAGAAAGCAAAATTAGTTTTAGAAAAGGCGGGTGTTTTGGATTTTGAATTTCCGAATAAAATAATTTCAAGTCTTTCCCGAGCGGTTTTCGCAAAAAACGGAAGGAAATTAAAAATTTATAAAAGCTTGGATGCGAAATCGACGGAAGCTGAAAACAAGCAGCTTGACTTTCTGCGTTCGATAAAAATTTTGAAATCTTATAAAATTCCTTTTGTCAGAACCGTAAAAATCAAAAATATTGACGATTTGAAAAAAATAAAATATCCCGCCGTGCTCAAGGTGACCGGGAAAAATTTGATTCATAAAACGGAAGAGAAAGCGGTCGACTTGAATTTAGGAAATCGGGCCGCCGCCGAAAAAGCTTTTCACGGTTTTAAAAAATTGCTTGAGGAAAAAGAAAATTATTGTATAGCCCAACCCATGGTCCGAGGCGAAATAGAGATGATAGCCGGATTTAAAAGGGACAAGTCTTTCGGTCCGATTTTAATGGTCGGCATGGGCGGGATTTATACGGAAGTTTTTAAAGATGTGCAAACCGAAATTGATGATTTGAATCCGGAAAGGGAAGAAGATATGTTGGAAAAATTGAAGATATATCCGATTTTGAAAGGAGCGCGCGGGCGGGATGGCGTAAATTTGGAGATGTTGAAAAAAGTTTTGACAAATTTGGCCCGTCTGGCTCGGGAAAGGGGAGAAATCCAAGAGCTTGATATCAATCCCTTGATTCTCGGTAAAGACGAAGTCATGGCGACTGATATCAGAATGATAATTTAATGTTCAAGAAATTATTTTCCGGACAAATCAACAGTATTACCACGGCCGCTATACTAGTGGCCTTTTCTTCGTTAATGTCTCGTTTTTTGGGGATTTTTCGAGATCGGATTCTTGCCGGTCAATTCGGCGCGACAAACACTCTCGACATGTATTACGCCGCTTTTCGCGTCCCCGATTTCCTTTATAATCTTTTGATTTTGGGCGCGCTTTCCGCCGGATTTATTCCCATTTTCACGCTCATAAAGGAAAAAGCCGAAGAGAAAGAAGCGTGGAATTTTGTCAGCAATATTTTAAACATCATCGCCGTTTTTTTTATCGCCGTTTCCGCGCTTGGCGTAATTTTCGCCTTGCCGCTTACCAAACTGATAGCTCCCGGTTTTTCCCCTCTCGACCAGAGAACCACGGCCGCACTCACGAGAATAATGTTTCTATCGCCGTTTTTTCTCGGACTCTCGGGGGTGGTCGGCGGCGTTTTGCAAACTTACAAACGATTTTTTGTTTATTCGTTGGCTCCTATTTTTTATAACATAGGCATAATCATCGGCGCGTTGTTTTTTGTTCCCGTTTGGGGCATATACGGCCTGGCCTGGGGAGTCGTTTTGGGCGCTTTGATGCATATGTCCGTGCAGTTGCCGACGCTGTTCGGCCTCGGATATAAATATTCTCCGCGCTTCAATTTAAAAAGCAAAAATGTTCGCCATATCGTCAAAATCATGATTCCGCGAACCATGAGCTTGGCAACGACCCAAATCAACCTGCTCGTAATCACGATTATCGCCTCGACCCTCGCCAGCGGTTCGCTCGCCATTTTTAATTTCGCGAGCAACTTGCAAACTTTCCCCGTCGGCATTTTCGCGATTTCTTTCGCCATCGCCGCTTTTCCGACTTTTTCATCGTTCGCTTTCGACAAAAAGAAATTGGTTGAAAATTTTTCTTCGTCTTCGCGCCAAATCCTTTTTTTTATTTTACCGTCGATGGTTCTTTTGTATACTTTGCGCGCCCAAATTATCCGCGTCGTTTTGGGAACGGGACGTTTCAATTGGACGGATACGATTTTGACCATGACCGCTCTCGGCTATTTTTCTTTTTCATTGTTCGCTCAAAGCCTTGTTCCGCTTCTGGTACGAGTTTTTTACGCGCGACACGATTCAAAAACGCCGTTTTTAATCGGGCTCATTTCCGACGGTTCGAATGTTTTTCTTTCCTTTTGGCTCGGGCATAAAATGGGCGTGGCCGGACTGGCGCTCGCGTTTTCAATCGCCAATATCATTTATTTCGCGATACTTTGGATCGTTTTGCGGGCGGAGCTCGGGACACTGGACGAACTGAAGATCGCTTTTTCGACTTTGAAATTCGCGGCCGCGGCCGCTATGAGCGCGGGAGTGATTCAGGTAATGAAGCTGGCTGTTTTGCCGTTTATAAACATGAACAAAACATGGGGTGTTTTTATGCAGGGTTTTATCGCGGGAGGAGTGGGAATTTTAGTTTACCTTTTGATTTGTTATATTTTGAAAAGCGAAGAATTGTTTAATTTCGCTCGCGGCATAAAAAGGCGCATGCCCTGGCGGAAACTGGAAATTCCGGATCAGGGGGAAGCTAGAGGAATTTAAATTAGGAATTAGGAATTAGGGATTAGGAATTAGTTTCCTTTCTTAGTAAGAGGGCCAGGAGATTTATTATGTTCGCTCAGGCGGCTCGGCCCGGATAGCATTTTGACATAATAGCATGATAATATAAAATTATGAATATTGAAAATGTTAATAAAATTAAATCAGTGTTATCAAAAATTGAATCTGAAGAAATAAGAATTAAATTACGTAGAGCTGTTAAAGGTTGGGGTCGCGGTGATTTAGATGAGGCATTTGAATTATATGAAGAATTCGGTTTGGGCGTTTTTAGAAAGCTCCCAGAAACATATTGGCGAATAAAAAAAGATACTATTCAATTATTTAGGGCCATAAGCGAAGAAGAATTACAAAGAGGTCCTTATAGATTTGCAGGAACAGATATGGAAAAAATTCAAAGATTAACTTCATGGTCAAGAAACAGAAAATTTGTTGAGGAATGGGCAGGTAAAGAAAAAATAGCTTCAGGCAGAAACGGCATTGTAATCTGCATGGAAGCAGAGCAAAATGATATAGCTTTTTTCCGGTAAATTCTCCTCATTACAAAACCGAAGAAGAAGTTGTTATAGCTGACCATTATTTAAAAAAAGACAAGTTAAAAAATATCAATGATTCGGAATAACTCACTGACTCCTGAACCCGGAGTCTAAATGCAGATGTTTGACGGTTTGGATAATTTTAGATAAAATTTCGACAAAGGGGGGAGAAAAAATGCGCAACGCATTAGAAATAGCTAGAAAAGCGGGTCGTCTTGGTTCTTTGGCTTATAACGCGACGTTGCTTTCCAGGGGCGTACCTCCCTGGAGTATGCAATCATGCGTGCCCGGTTATTCCGTAAGTCCGGCGGAAGAATTTTCTCGCTTGGAAAGTGAAGAGATGGATAATTTAGAAAGGCAGCTCATCCAGGAAGCGCTTAAACGGGCTCGTGCTCGTCCTAAAAAGAAGGAAAGAAAAAATACAAAAGAGAAGTCTTAAATGACTTCTATTTTTATTTGACTTTTATTTCAAAAAATATTAAAATTTATTCATGGTTTGCGCTGAATGCATGCCATTTTTAGTATTAGAAGAATGAATAAAATTAGAAACTTTTGCATAATAGCACATATCGATCATGGCAAGTCCACACTGGCCGACCGCATGCTTGAAATTACCGGAACGATTGAAAAGCGGAAAATGAAAGATCAGATTTTGGATCGGATGGAACTTGAACGCGAAAGGGGAATTACAATCAAACTTCAACCCGTAACCATGAATTACAACGGTTATGTTTTGAATTTAATCGATACTCCGGGCCATGTGGATTTTACATATGAGGTTTCAAGAAGTCTGGCGGCGGTCGAAGGCGCCATTTTACTCGTGGATTCGACGCAAGGAATCCAGGCGCAAACATTGGCTAACTTGTATTTGGCCATGGAGCAGGACTTAACCATAATTCCGGTCGCGAACAAAATCGATCTGCCCGCTTCCGATTTGGCAAAAACAAAAAACGAAATCGTTAAACTGTTAGGCTCGGATGAGAAGGAAATTCTAAGCGCTTCCGGGAAAACCGGATTTGGAGTAAAGGAAATTCTGGACGCGGTTATCGAAAGAATCCCCGTGCCGAAAGGCGAAAGCGGAAAGCCGCTCCGCGCCCTGATTTTCGATTCGAATTACGACGAGTATCGCGGCGTTGTCGCGTATGTAAGAATTATCGACGGCGAAATAAAAAAGGGGGACAAGGTTCATTTTATGGCCACGGGAGCAAAAACGGAAGCGTTGGATGTCGGAATATTCAGGCCCGATTACAGTTCGACCGGAATTTTAAAAACGGGAGAAATCGGTTACATAGTCACCGGTTTTAAGGATGTAAGCGAATGCCGCGTGGGTGATACCGTCACTTTGAGCGGTTCCCTTGACAAAGGAGGCGAAGAAGTATTTAATTCTATTGAACCTCTTCAAGGTTACGAGCAAGTCAAGCCGATGGTTTTTGCCGGAATTTTCCCGAAAGAAGGAAATGAATTTCAGGCCCTGCGCGACGCGATTGAAAAATTAAAATTGAACGATGCTGCCTTGTTTTACGAGCCGGAGCAATCGCAGGCTCTCGGTTTCGGATTCAGGTGCGGTTTTTTGGGGCTTTTGCATCTGGAAATTTTTCAGGAGAGATTGAAACGCGAACATAATCTGGAATTGATCGTAACCACGCCGAGCGTCGCTTATAAAATTTATAAAAAAGACGGGGCGGAAGAAATTGTTCGTACGCCGCAAAAATTGCCCGATCAGACGGAAGCGGAAAAAATCGAAGAGCCTTGGGTTTCTTTGGATATCATAACGCCGAAAGAGTTTTTGGGCGGGATCATGAATTTAACTCAAGAAAAGAGAGGAATTTATAAAAATACGGAATATATCGACGAAACCAGGGCGATTTTGCATTATGAAATTCCCATGGCCGCGATTTTGACCGATTTTTATGATAAAATAAAAAGTGTAAGCTCCGGATACGCTTCAATCAATTATGAATACATGGATTATCGCGAGGCGGATGTGGTCAGGATGGATATTTTGGTGGCGGAAGAACCCGTCGAAGCTTTGGCCCTGATCGTTTATCGCGACGAGGCGTTTCGCAGAGGGAAAGACATTGTCGAAACGTTAAAAGAGACATTGCCCAAACAGATGTTCGTAATCAAATTGCAGGCGGCGGTCGGCGGAAAAATTATCGCCGCGGAAAAAATCTCCGCTTTGCGTAAAGACGTAACCGCTAAGCTTTACGGCGGAGACGTGACCCGCAAAAGAAAATTGCTTGAAAAGCAAAAGAAGGGCAAAAAGAAAATGATGAGCGCGGGGAAGGGGAGCGTCGAGATCCCGAGCGATACTTTTATTAAGATTTTAAAAAAATAATGTGACGCTAATATGCGAATAAATACGAATGCCGCTAATCGCGAATAAGAAACATTCGCAATTCGTGGATTGGCATTTATTAGTAGATTGGCATAATATTTCTATATGAAGAAATCAAAAATTGAAATACTCTGGATCATTTTGAGTTTTTTTGTAATATTAAGTATGGTCGCTTGGACATTCGGGTTGATGTTTTTAAAATAAAAAAAGAGCCCTCGAAACGAGAGCTAGTTGATTGAAAAGTCCGCGCGCATGGCGCTGAAGTCGGATCGCGGGGGCGTAAAATAAATGAACCAGATTTTTGTTTCTCCGCACGTTTTTGTAAGCGCACACGGTTCCATCGCGCCGCCGCAAATAGGGCAGCGGCTACCCGCGAACACATGCTGCTCGTGGCCGCAATCCGGACATTCACAGTTTGTTTTGAGAATGTTCATTTTCTTTTTCCCTTCAGTTATTCCAGTATTGGGTGTTTAAAAGGAAAGTTGAATTTATCATGATTCCGAATCTTATCCTCTCGAATTCTTCATTTGAAACGGTCAGTCTGCAAATTGTGGTTTTTCGCAAGACACCTTTTTCGCAACGGGGACACGGCGAATACGAGACGGCGGATTCTATATGCTTACAAACGTTACATTTGCAAAGTATGGGAATAGAGGAATTTGAAATGTGCATAATGCCCCCTCCTTTCCTTTTTTATATTAATTCAATAAAAAAATATTTTTGTCAATTATCAAGGAAGAAAAACCCTCGAGATTTCTCGAGAGTATGGAATGCATGAAGATTTTACAATGTAAGAGGTCTGGCGGTCGCTGCGTAGAGAAAAAATTGCGCGGATGCCAGTGAAAAAAAGCCACCCCCGCAGAAACATTTGTTTCCCGCGCAAGTAAGTTTTATGTTTCCGCACCGGTCGCACATGCACATAACTTTTGCGCATTTGCCTTTCATTACCCTAATTCCCCCGTCCTCGCCACCTTTGTTATTTGAACGAACCATTTATTAAACCCTCCAAACTGGAAATTTTGACCACCATGTTAACAAAAAAATAAAAAAATGTCAAGCATAAAGGTAGAAAAAAAATGGCAGCTTATGCCTAAAATCACGAAAGAATCGATAAAAAAATATCCGGGATACAATCCGGTGATTTTGCAGCTTCTTTATAATCGCGGTCTTACCGAAAAGAACGAAATCGAATCTTTTTTAAACCCCGGCGACAATATTATGAATGATCCGTTTCTTTTCAGAAATATGGGCAAGGCTTTGGATTTGATCATTTCGCACATAAAAAACAAGAATAAAATCGTCGTTTACGGAGATTACGACGCTGACGGCGTAACTTCTTCGACGATTTTGGTCGAAACTTTGAATGTTTTAAAAGCGGACTCCGACGTTTATATCCCGAATCGGGTTACCGAAGGATACGGATTGAACAAAGGTGCGATCGAGATCATAAAAAAGATGGGCGCAAAATTGATTATTACGGTAGACGGCGGAATCAGAAATAAAGAAGAAGTCGAGTATGCGAAAATCTTGGGGTTGGACGTTATTATTACCGATCATCATACCCCCTCGGACGATGAAAATAATTTGCCGGATTGCTTGATCATAAATCCTTTGGTTAAAAATGAATCTTATCCGTTCAAACAACTGGCGGGCGTGGGCGTGGCTTTTAAGTTGGCGAAGGCCTTGATCGGCAAAGCGAAAATTACGGACGAGGAAAAAAGAAAGCTCGAAGACAGAATGTACGATTTGGTCGCGATCGGAACCGTTTCCGATTGCGTGACCGTGCTTGGCGAAAACAGATATTTCATAAAACGGGGTTTGGAAATTTTAAACCAGAAGAAAAGAAAAGGACTGAACGAGCTTATAAAAATCGCGCAGGTGAGCGGCGCGAAACGTCTCGATTCCTGGAATATCGGTTTCCAAATCGGCCCCAGATTGAACGCGGCCGGCCGACTCGAGCACGCCAATACTTCTTTTGAACTTTTAATCACGAAAAATGAAAACGATGCCGAAGAAATCGCGCGCAAACTTAATGAAAGAAATTCCGAACGGCAGAAGATTACGGAAGAAATCATGGCCGAAGTGGAAGCGCAAATAAATCCTGAAGATAAAATTTTAATCGGCGTCTGTCCCGAAGATTATGAAACGGAAGCGTGGAAAGAAGGAGTTATCGGACTCGTCGCCGGGAAAATTTCCGATAAGTATTATCGTCCGGCGCTTGTTATAACCCGAAGCGAAAACGGCATGAAGGGATCGGGGAGGAGCATCGAAGAATTCAATCTCATTAGAGCCATTGACGAGGCAAGCGAGTTTTTAACGCGGTACGGAGGGCATCCGGCGGCTTGCGGATTCAGCTTGCTTCCGGAAAATTTGGACGGTTTTGTAAAAAAAATAAAAGAGATAGCGAACATGAAATTGAAGGGGGTGGAACTGAAGCCGAAAATAATCATCGAAACGGAAATCGGCCTTGAGGAAATAAACGAAGAATTGTTCGGCGAAATTGAAAAATTCGGGCCGTTCGGCAATGACAACAACCGGCCGGTGTTTGTAAGCAAAGGGACGATTGTCGATAAAATATTCATGGGCGCGGAAGGCCAACATGTCAAATTTAAATTAAAGAACGAGAAATCAGGTCTTTTAAGCGCTATCGGTTTCGGTCAAAGTGAAAATTTTAAAGATTTTCAAATAGGGGACACAATCGATATTGTTTATTATCTCGATTTGAACGAATTTAACGGTAGGCGGGAAATTCAATTAAAAATTTTGGACAGCAAAGCTTCTCGCCAAACGCCATTCTTCTTAAATCTGCAAAATGTCGGCGAAAGAGTTTAATTTAAACAAAAGAAAAAACCTGACTGCCGGCAGGCAGGTAAGAGCAAGAAAGACAAGAAAATTTTCTATTTTTATTTATCTTCTTACCCTTCTGGTTTTTGTGAGTTCGTAATATAAAAAGAATGAATAAAAAGCTAATTATTTATACCGATGGCGGAGCGCGAAATAATCCCGGACCTGCCGGGATCGGCGCAGTGTTGATGGATGAAACCGGAAAAATAATCGCGGAAATAAGCGAGTATATAGGCTCGGCGACAAACAATCAGGCGGAGTATAAAGCCGTTATCGCCGCTTTGGCCAAAGCGAAGGAGCTCGGCGCGACCGAACTTGAATTTTTTCTCGACAGCGAACTTGTCGTAAAGCAATTGAATCGCGAATACAGAGTCAAAGACAAGGATTTGGCTCCATTGTTCGTGCGAATTTACAATTCAACTCTCGGTTTTAAAAAGGTAACTTTTACTCATGTTCCCAGAGAAAAAAACAAGGAAGCGGACAGATTGGTGAATTTGGCGATTGACAAAGGAATGGGGAATTAATTTAATTAAGCGCGCATAGCATTGAAGAATGGTCGTTTAACTCAGCGGTAGAGTGCTTCGTTCACATCGAAGAAGTCGCTGGTTCAAATCCAGCAACGACCACATGGCAGAAATTAAAAACAGCGAGAAAACTCAAGGTTATTTTTCCGTTTTTGCCGCAATAATCGGCAATTCTTTTTTGACCGTAATAAAATTCACGGCCTGGTTTTTTTCCGGATCAAGCGCTTTATTTTCCGAATCGGTCCATAGTTTCGCCGATACCTTGAACCAATCCCTGCTCATGATCGGAATCAGAAAATCGAAAAAGAAAGCGGACGAGGAATTTTCTTACGGATACGGGCAGGAAAGATTTTTATGGGCTTTGATTTCGGCCGTAGGGATTTTTTTCTTGGGTTCGGGAGTAACGGTTTATCACGGTATAAATTCATTGGCTCATAAAGAATCAATTCATATAAACCAATTTACGATAATCGTGCTGCTCGTTTCACTCATCATCGAAACAATCACTTTCTCTACCGCCGCCAGGGAACTTTGGAAAAATAGAAATGGCGACAAACTGAAAGAAATTTTTGAAAACGGCGACCCGGCCACGATCGCGGTTATTTATGAAGACGGAGTTGCGGTTATCGGCATTCTGATCGCCATCTCGAGCATTATTCTAAGCTCGCTTACAAAAGAAATTTTTTGGGACTCTTTTGGTTCGATCTTAATCGGCGTCATGCTTGGAATAATGGCAATTTTATTAATTAAAAAGAACGGATCTTTTTTAATAAAAAAAGCCATCCCGGAAGACATGAAGGAAAAAATCATAGAGATACTCGAGGCCGATCCCGTAATCGAAAAAGTGATCGATTTTAAATCGTCTATTCTCGACATAGGATCTTATCATATAAAATGCGAAATTGAATTTAACGGTCCGGCCTTGATGAAAGAAAGAAAATTTTTAAAAGAGGATTATGAATCGGTAAAAGACAATTTTGAAGAATTTAAAAAATTGATTATGGAATACGCAGATCGAATTCCGCGCGTAATCGGAAAAAGAATAGATGATATTGAAAAAAAGATTCAGAAAGAAATTCCCGGAATCGAGCATATCGATATTGAGATAAATTAGTGAACATTGACAAATTCTGTATTTTCGTTAATATATCAAATTCACATTGTTTTGTGAAAATCGCTCTCTAAAAAAGGAGGAGAAGTGAAATTAATACGGATTGATTATCATACTGGGAGTATTTCAGTTGTGGGTCCTTTTGAATCGGATGAGACGGCTGGCGCATTTTTATTATCCTGCGGTTTTGACCACTCACCTTGTAGTGGTGAGTGGGACAGCACTAATTACGCCAATGCACGCATCATAAATCCGACCGCCCCCGACGCAATCAGGGAAACGCTCATAAATAAAAGATTTTAAGGCGCTTTTTAAGGCGCTTTTTTTATTTGACTTTCATCAAAGAAAATGGTATTATCAAATCGTAAAATGTTCCTTAAATTTTATTAAAATCAAGGTAAGCGGATGGCCGCCCCGGTTTGCCGGGGAGGAAAGTCCGGACTTCTCTCGATTTTCAAATCGAGAAAGCGGCAGTGGGTAACGCCCACCGCTACGATAGCGATATCGGAGTAGGGAAAGTGCCACAGAGACAATACTAACCAGCGCGGAGCACTGGAAATTCTAAGCACTAATATCTAAATCCTAAACGAATTTCAAAATTAAATGTTCAAAATCTAAAACTGTTTTGAATTTATAATTTTGATTATTTGATATTGTTTAGTATTTAGAATTTAGGATTTGGGGTTTCCATTGCTCTGCGGTGGCAAAAGGTGAAAAGTCTTCAGGTGTTATTGGTTGATTAGGATATCCGATTGACTAATAGCTACTGAAATCGCACCCGCGCGAGCGGAATGCGCGGCAAACCCTGCCTGAAGCAAGAGCAAAGCCAGCGCGGAGCACTGGAAATTCTAAGCACTAATATCTAAATCCTAAACGAATTTCAAAATTAAATGTTCAAAATCTAAAACTGTTTTGAATTTATAATTTTGATTATTTGATATTGTTTAGTATTTAGAATTTAGGATTTGGGGTTTCCATTGCTCCGCGGTGGCAAAAGTGGCTCGCTTGATTCCGAAGGTAACTTCGGAGCCAGATAGATGGCCATCGCCCCCCCAAAGGGTACAGAATCCGGCTTACAGCTTGCCCTGATTTTAATAAAATTTAAGATTAATAGATTAATCCCCATTTATGAAGAGATCGGAACTCTTTTTTTCGTTTTTATTGGTTCCTCTGGATTTCATCATGATCGTCTTGGCCGGGGTTTCGGCCTACTATATCCGTTTTTCAGAATTCACCCGGGAAATTAGGCCGGTTATTTTTAATTTGCCTTTTCATTCTTACTTTAAAATCGTTCTTTTTATCGCGCTTTTGTGGATTTTGATTTTCGCTTTGGCCGGACTGTACAATATAAAAAGCGCGCGCAAACTGGCAAAAGAAATAATCCGAGTGATTTTAGCCTGTTCGACAGGCCTTGTTTTGATCGTAATTTTAATTTTTTTCAGGCGGGAACTTTTTGATTCAAGATTTATAGTTTTGGCCGGCTGGTTGCTTGCGATCGTTTACGTGGGCATAAGCAGAAGCCTTGTCAGGGCCGTACAAAGAGACTTATTCAAGAGCGGAGTCGGTGTTCATAAAATCGTTCTCGTCGGATCAAGTAAAACCACGGACAGTCTTATGAAAGCTTTTTCGACGAATTCTTATTCCGGATTCGAAGTCGTGAAAAGATTGCGCGATTTTAACATCGAAACGGCTCAAGAACTCGAAGAATTCGTGCGAAGTCGCGAGGTCGACGAAATCATCCAGGCCGATCCAAACCTTTCCAAATCGGAAATTTTACGTATGTACGATTTTGCCGACGAACATCATATTACGTTCAAATACGCCGCCGATTTACTCGGAACAAAAGTTCTGAAAACGGAAGTCGTCGAAATTGCCGGCATACCGATAGTGGAGGTGAAAAAAACGCCCTTGGACGGATGGGGGAAAATCGCAAAAAGAATTTTTGACATAGTTGTGTCCGCGGCAACCATCGCCATTTTGAGCCCGATTTATTTGCTGGCGGCCCTTTTAATCAAATTGGATTCGCAAGGTCCCGTTTTTTTTTCGAAGCGCGATGACGGCAACCCTGTTTTTCGCGTAGGGCAAAACGGGAAGTTGTTCAAGTATATGAAATTCAGATCCATGGTCCCGGGTACCGACAGCATGCGCTACAATGAATTGGCCGAAAATAATTTAAGAGCGGGAACGCCGATGGTTAAAATAAAAGACGATCCGCGAATAACGCGATTCGGAAAATTTATAAGGCGTTGGAGCATAGACGAACTTCCCGAATTCTTTTTGGTTCTAAAAGGAGACATGAGCTTGGTTGGTCCGCGTCCGCACCTTCCCGAGGAAGTGGCGAGATACGAAAGCAGACATAAAAAAGTCCTAACCTTGAAACCGGGCATAACCGGCATGGCTCAAGTTTCGGGACGTAGCGATTTAAATTTTGAAGACGAAGTAAAATTGGATACCTACTATATCGAAAATTGGTCTTTATTATTGGATTTGATTATTTTATTAAGAACGCCCTTGGCGGTATTAAGAGAAAGAGAAACTTATTAATACGAATCCTGTTAAGGGGTGACTCCAGCGGGATTGGATTTATTTTTTAAGAATTAATCTATGCGGATCAAATTTTTTTGATTGCGATCTGCTTCTAACGGGATGAAAGTAGCATTGGTTCATGATCATTTGGCCCAGGACGGCGGAGCTGAAAAAGTTTTAAAAACTTTGACAGAAATTTTTCCCGACGCGCCGATTTTTACTTTGCTTTACGATAAAAAAGTCGTCGAGAATAACTATAAGGACAAAAAAATAGAAGTTTCCATAATTCAGAAATTGCCCGGCGGAGTTAAATTTTACAAATGGTACATGCCGTTTATGCCCATGGCTGTTGAATTTTTTGACCTAAGTGAATTTGATTTGGTCATTTCGGATGCCAGCGCTTTTGCAAAAGGCGTAATTACGCCCTCAAAGACTCTGCATATATGCTATTGTCACACCCCCACGCGATATCTATGGGACTATACTCACCAATACATTAATGAACTGCACTACAACAAATATCTTAAAAAAATAATCTCATTAATTTTGAATTATGTCCGCATGTGGGATAAATTGGCGGCCGATCGCGTCGATGTTTTTATCGCCAATTCAAAATTAGTGCAAAAAAGAATCGAAAAATATTATCGTCGCGGCTCGAAAGTGATTTATCCGCCGGTCGAAATAAATGAATTTAAAGTTTCCGAGAAGACAGAGGATTATTTCCTTATCGGGGGACGTTTGGCTCCCTATAAACGTGTTGACCTCGCCATTGAAGCGTTTAAAAATACCGATTTGAAATTGAAGATTTACGGCGACGGCGTTGATTTAAAAAGGCTCAAAAAGATAGCCGGAGACGCTAAGAACATTGAATTCTTGGGCAGGATTACAGACCCGGAAAAAGCGGAGCTCTATACAAAATGTTTGGCGTTCTTAAATCCCCAGGAAGAAGATTTCGGCATCACTATCGTCGAATCCATGGCCTCGGGAAGGCCGGTAATCGCTTTCGCGAAAGGCGGCGCTTTGGAAACGGTTATCCCGGGAGTGACGGGAGAATTTTTTTACAAGCAAACCCCGGAAGCACTTTATGAAGTGATAAAAAAATTTGATTCTTCGCATTATGATTCAAAAAGAATTCGCGAGCATGCGGAAAATTTTTCATCCGAAAGATTTAAAAACGAAATAAAAGAGTTTATTGAAACGGAATATAATAGATTTAACGCATTGGCGCCTTAAATACGAAATCATTTTTCACAGAATGAAAAAAAATCGCATCATATTATGGTTGGGTTTGATTTTAACCATTTTTTTTATTTTAGGGATGGCGATTGTTCCGTATGGAAAAATAAGTTACGCGTATACTCCCGGCAACCCCAATTTTTTTATCGGCAAATTGACTCCGGAAGAAAGAGTCGCTTCGGCGCAAAACGGTGAAGAAAAGATTACCGGCAACCCGGTTTATTTTTCCTTGCGCACCCCTAGAAAATTCGACGATGCGAAAATTACTTTGGTTTACAAAAGCGATTCGCCGGTAATCGAGCTTGGCGTTTTAAAGGACAAGGCGGTTTGGCGTTACGATTTGAAACCGGTCGAAAACAAATATTTGGACAATCTCAATACTTGGACGAAACTTGAAAAAAATGGAACGGAATTGTTCGAAAAGAACGGAAAATTCAAAAGCATAGAAGATTTCTTAAACAATCTTCCGCCGCGATCGGAAATCGCTTTATACAATTATGTTTTGCCGAATGAAAATTTTCGCATTTCGAATTATAAAGCGCAATCAAATTTTAGCTTGATCAATCCGGAGCCGATTCGCGGGCCTTATCAATTTTATACTTACATCAAAAACGAAACTCTTGATTTTAAATTTAATTTTTCCGATGAAAATAAAAATTTGGGAGCCGATCCGGTCGAAATCGATGTTTACAAGGGAAATAAAATTATAAAATTGGAAACTTTGGCCGACAAGACGGCGAATGATGACGGTGAAATAAAAAATTTTGATTCGGAAATAAAAATTCCCGATTTGACGGAAGGCGTCTATAAAATCGAAATCAAAGCGGGGAACGATATTGTAACGAATAAAATCGTGTCGTCCCAGACAAAAATCGCTTTCGTGAATAAAATTTGGATTGGCGAGGCGGAGAATGTTAATTTAGTAACCGATTCGGAAGCGATCTACGCGCAGACAAGCGAGCCAGCCGATTTGCAGGACATAAAAATAGATCAGGGGTTGATAAATTTGAATAAGACCTATCAGCAATTTAAATTTAGCGATGGCAACATTTTAAAATTAATAAATTTGAAAAGGGGAGAGGTAATTTTGTCCGGGGACGGCGTATTTTCTTTTAATCAAACCATGTTTTTCGAACCAGATTTTAAAACTATCGATGCCGATACGAACATAAAAAATGACGGAATAAATTATATTTTGGCCGATTACAATTCACCCGATGAAGAAAATGGATGGAAAATTTCCCAAGCCGAATTTGATATTAAAGACGCTTATCGTGAAAATCAAAAATACAGCTTTTTGATTTCCATTCCCGAAAATGACGGGTTTGTCTTAAAAGGAATTCGAGTCGATCTGTCGGGGAAAACTTTATTTGATTATTTGAAAAACAAATTAAAATGAATAGAAAAATTATTTTAATTACACGCGAATTGTTTTACGTTTTTACCGCGGCTTTGGTTATTTTCGCCGCCATGGAAACGGTTTGGCCCGGCGTAGTTTTGGCTTATATAAACATAAATTGGGTATTGATTTTATGGCTCTTTTTTGGTATTATAGTATTAATTAATCAGATTTAATTAAATAAAATGATTAAAGATATAATCATAAAAAAACTGGAAAAATTTGAGGATGATCGAGGCTGGCTCGCGGAAATTTACCGTGACGACGAACTTAATTATCAGCCTGTCATGGGATATGTAAGCGTAACCAAACCGGGAATAATTCGCGGACCGCACGAGCACGTTGAGCAATCCGATTGTTTTGTTTTTTTGGGACCGGGCAGTTTTGAATTGCACCTTTGGGATCGAAGAGAAGCCAGCGAAACCAACGGCGAGTATTTAAAGATGAAAGTCGGGGAAAATAATCCGACAATGGTTATCGTCCCGCCCGGAGTCGTGCACGGATACAAATGCATCGGCGAAAAAGACGCTTATAGCATAAATCTGCCTAATAAACTTTATAAAGGCAAAAACAAAGCCGATGATGTCGACGAAATCAGATGGGAAAAAGATTCGGAATCGCCGTATAAAATCGCATAACTCATATCGCGTATCGCGTAACGCACAAAAATATGGATTGTATTTTTTGTAAAATCGTAAATAAAGAAATCAGAAGTTACATGATTTATGAAGACGAGTTTACCGTCGCTTTTCTGGATATAAATCCGGTAAGTCATGGCCATACTCTTGTTGTCCCCAAAAAACATTTTATGAATATGGAAGAAATTCCGAGTGATGAACTGTGCCACGTCATAGAAGCCGTGAAAAAAGTGGGCGGAGCCTTGAAAAAGACTTTTGACTTTGACAGTTATAATATTCAAGTCAATAACGGAGCAACCGCCGGTCAGGTTATTGAGCATCTTCATTTTCATGTAATTCCCAGGCATATTGGCGATGGGCTCGAGTTATGGCCGCAGGGTAAATATGAGGAAGGAATCCCCGAGGAACTCACCAATATTTTAAGAAAAGAGTTGGGGCAAGAATAAATATGAAAATTTTAATCACAGGCGGAGCCGGATTCATGGGCTCTAATTTTATAAAACACATTTTAAACAAGTATCCTGATTATCAAATTATAAATCTGGATAAATTGACTTACGCCGGAAATTTGGAAAATTTGAAAGAAGTTGAAAATGATTCCCGCTACACTTTTGTCAAAGGAGATATCGCCGATGAAAATGATGTCGACAAAGCCATCGGCGAGGGCGTGGATGTAATCATAAACTATGCCGCGGAAACTCATGTCGATCGTTCCATTTTGGACCCCAAAGCTTTTTTAGAAACGGATATCCTGGGAACTTTTAATTTGCTCGAGGCGGTTCGCGCGGGAAAGGCAAAAAAAATGATTCAAATATCGACCGATGAAGTCTTCGGCATGGTCCATGAAATGGGAGAGGAATTTACCGA
This sequence comes from bacterium, assembly GCA_021788015.1. Taxonomy (GTDB): domain Bacteria; phylum Patescibacteriota; class Patescibacteriia; order Patescibacteriales; family JAKAJF01; genus JAJYLD01. The sequence goes on from JAJYLD010000001.1 coordinate 214,557, forward strand.
AGAATCGCGGTTTGATCCGTCAAGCCCGTACAGCGCTTCAAAAGCCGGCGGCGACCATATGTGCGGAGCGTATTTTAAAACTTACGACACCCCGATTATCGTTACGCACAGTTGCAACTTTTTTGGCCCTAACCAATATCCGGAAAAGTTAATCTCATTGGCGATTACAAATTTACTGGAAGACAAAAAAGTTCCGGTTTACGGAGAGGGGAATCAATTTCGAGAATGGATTTTTACGGAAGATCACTGCAATGCGATTGATACTATTTTGCACAAAGGAGAAATGGGCGAGGTATATAATATCGGAACAAGACAGAGAAGGAAGAATATTGATGTAATAAAAACATTACTTAAATTCATGGGTAAAGATGAAAATAATATTGAAAAAGTAAAAGACAGGCCCGGCCATGATTTTGGTTACGCGATTAATCCCGATAAATTAATGGGCGAGTTGGGCTGGAAGCCTGCCGTTTCTTTTGAAGAGGGTTTGCAAAAAACAATAGACTGGTACAAGGAAAATCAAGATTGGTGGAAAAAAATTAAAAGCGGCGAATATAAGGAGTATTACGCGAAGCAATATAAAAATGTATGAAAATTCTAATTTTAGGAGCGCGCGGCAATTTAGGCGGGCAGCTTGTCAAAGTTTTTGAAAAAGACAGCGAGGTGATCGCTTGGGACCGAAGCGAAGTCGATATCACCGATAAAGATTTAATCACAAAAAAAATTTTGGAAATAAAACCGGACGCAATAATCAATGCCGCCGCCTATAACGCCGTCGATAAATGTGAAGAAAGTGAGGAAGAATTTGAAAAAGCGAAAAAAATAAACGGACAAGCCGCCGGATATTTGGCAGACGCGGCGATAAGCGTGGGCGCAATTTTAATACGCTACTCGAGCGATTATGTTTTCGACGGTGAAAATAAAAACGGCTACAAGGAAGACGACGTCCCCGATAATCCCGTCGATAAATACGGCGAATCACAGCTTGCTGGCGAAAAAGAAATAATTTCAAGAAGCGGCAAAGGTTTAAAATGGTATTTGATAAGAACATCAAAACTATTCGGGCCAAAAGGGGAAAGCGAGGCAGCGAAACCGAGTTTTTTCGATATAATACTCAAATTAAGCAAAGAAAAAAGTGAACTTAACGTGGTTAATGAGGAAGTAAGTTGTTTTGCCTATACACCGGATTTGGCAAAAGCGACAAAAGAAATTTTGGCAAGCGGGAAGGGATACGGAATTTATCATATCGTAAACGGTTCGCCTTGCACCTGGTACGAAGCGGCTTTGGAATTATTCAAACTTGCGAACACAAATGTAAAAGTGAACGCCGTTTCAAGCGAACAATTTCCCAGGCTGGCGAAAAGACCGAAATTCTCCGTGCTTTTGAACACGAAATTGGAGCCGATGCGCAGCTACAAAGAAGCGTTAAAAGAATATTTAAATTTGAATCAGGAATTATGAATTAAGAATCATGGTATTTTGCCATAATTCATAATTCATAATTCATAATTCCCTATGCGTGGCATAATATTATCAGGAGGCCTGGCGACAAGATTGCGTCCATGCACAAAAATAACAAGCAAACAATTACTTCCGGTTTATAACCGGCCCATGATTTATTATCCTTTAAACACGCTTATCAAGGCGGGGATCAAGGAAATTTTGATCATCGTCGCGCCGGAGAGAGCCGGCGATTATTTGAATTTGCTCGGAAGCGGAAAGGAATTTGGAGTGAAATTCACTTATGAAATCCAGGATAAGCCGACCGGAATCGCTGAAGCTTTTTTGATTGGCGAAAATTTTATCGATCAAGACGATGTGACCTTAATTTTAGGCGATAACATTTTCGAAGACGATTTAAGCGAAGAAATTAAGAATTTTAAAGCGGGCGCGAAAGTTTTTGCGAAAAAAGTTCATGATCCGGAGAGATTCGGGGTGGTTAAATTCAACGGAAACATGAGAGCGGAAAAAATCATCGAAAAGCCGAAAGAGTGGATAAGCGATTACGCGGTAACCGGTCTTTATATTTACGACAATAAAGTCGTGGAGATTTCCAAAAATCTGAAGCCCAGCGACCGCGGAGAATTGGAAATCACGGATGTCAATAAGGTTTATTTGGAAAAAGGAGAATTGGAAGTGGCGGTTGTCGAAAACGAATGGATTGATGCCGGAACTTTCGACAGTCTGCTTCGCGCCCAGATTTTGGCCAAAGAAAAATTGCAAGATAAATTGTTAATTTAAATGAGCGAAAATAAAAAAAAATTGGCAATCGGTTTTATTACTTATGGCAAATCCACTTCGAAATATTTGCCATATTTTTTGTCTAGTCTGAAAAAACAAAGTTTTACGGATTTTGAAATTTTGGCCGTTGATAATTCGGAAGAACGAGAAAATGAAAATTCAGGGTTTATTAAAGAAAATTATCCCGAAATCAAATTGGAATGGACGGGAAAAAATATCGGATTCGGAAGAGCCTTTAATTTGATGATTAATAAATCCATGGGCAATGGCGCTGAATTTTTTCTGGCTCTTAATCCCGATATGCTTCTTGAGCCTGACGCCGTCGAAGAAATGATAAAAAAAATCAATGAAAACAAAAAAACCGGAGCCGTTCAAGCTAAAATTTTAAAATGGGATTTCCCCGATAAAGAAACAAATATAATCGACAGTTACGGAATACTTTGCGATAGGTATTTTAGATTTAGAGATAACGGGCAGGGCGAAAGAGACAGAGACAATTTTTTAAAAGGACGGGACGAGATATTCGGGTTTACCGGAGCGGCCGTCCTATTAACAAAAGATTGTCTTCTTGATGTCGCTTTCGATAATGGTCATACTAAGGAATATTTTGACGAATTGATGTTCATGTATAAAGAAGATTGCGATTTATCTTTGCGATTGCGCCTGCAAGGATGGAAGATTAGTCTGTCTGAAAAAGCGGTCATTTATCACGACCGCACGGCCAGTCGCATGGGTGACAGTATGTGGGCCATTATTCAAAACAGAAAAGGGAAAAAACGGAATATTAAAAAATGGTCTTTTTTGAATCAATGGATCATTGTTTTAAAATTCACCGGACTTCCTTTTTCTTCAACGGTAAAATTTTCGGTTTATTGGTACCAGTTTAAAATTTTGCTTTTTAGTATATTATTTGAGCAATATCTCCTTTTTGAATTTTTGAAACTTTGGAAAATTGGAGACAAAATAAAAGAAAGAAAAAAACAAATCAGACTAAGAGTCAGTCCTAAGGAGATTGAAAATCTAATGAGCTAAATTTATGGATTTATCGATTATTATCGTTTCTTGGAATGTAGAAAATTTGCTTCGAAAAAATTTAAAAGCGATTTTTAAAAATTCATCGAACATAAGTTTCGAAATATTTGTTGTTGACAACGCTTCGAAAGACGGAACGGCGGAAATGATTAAAACCGAATTTCCGCAAGTGAAACTTATAGTGAATGAAAGAAATTTCGGTTTTGCCAAAGCGAATAACGAAGCTATTAGATACGCAAGCGGGCGGTATGTTCTCCTTTTGAACCCGGACATGCGAGTTTTACCGGATACGCTTGAAAATATGGTATCATGGATGGATAATCATCAAGAAGCGGGAATCGCCGGCTGCCGTTTAATCAAAGAAAACGGAAAAACAATTCCGCATGTCCGAAAATTTCCGACTCTTTTCGACCAACTCGCGGTTGTTTTAAAATTGCCATATATATTTCCGACAATTTTAAACAAATATTTGATGAACGATTTTGATTATTTGAAAGAGGCCGAAGTTGACTCGATCCGCGGCTCCTTTTTTACGATTCGAAACGAAGTAATAGAAAAAATCGGGGAACTCGATGAAAGATTTTTTATCTGGTTTGAGGAAGTCGATTATTGCAAACGGGCCCGCGCGGCCGGCTTTAAAATTTTTTATACGCCAGCGGCCAAATGCGTCGATTATGTCGGCAAAAGTTTTTCTCAAGTGCCGCGAGGGAAAACACAAAAATATTTTCGCGACAGCATGTTAAAATATTTTAAAAAATGGCATTCGGGACTGTCGTATTGGATTTTAAAAATAGCCTGGCCGTTTGGAATTTTACTGGCGATGATTTTCGGAGGATTAAAAAATGATAAGACGGATTTAAAATTAGTCAAAAAATATGGATAAAAAAATTGCGATTATTCTGGTTAATTATAAAGATTACGCGAAAAAATTTTTGGCCGAATGCCGAGACGGTTTGCGAAAACAGAATTATCCGAAAGAATTATTCATGGTTTACATTGTCGACAATGATTCGTCGGAAGAATCAAAAAATTTTTTAAATGAAAATTACCCGGAAGCGAAAATTATCCCCAGGGTCGACGGGAATTACGCAGCCGCGAATAATGCCGGAATAAAAAAAGGCATAGAAGACGGTTGCGAATTTTTTGTAATCGCCAATATGGACACGAAATTCGAGGAAAATTGGCTTTTAGAGCTGATGAACGCCGTTGAAAGCGAAAAAGAAATTGGCATTGCCCAGTCAAAAATCCTTCTTTATTCGAAATCGGGTGAAAAGAAAATAAACACATTGGGGAATTTAATTGACTTTTTAGGGTTCGGGTTTACAAGCGCTTATAACGAAAACGACCGAGAGATTAACGGTCTTCCCGAAATTACCTATGCGAGCGGCTGTTCGTTCATTGTAAAAAAAGAAGTTTTGGAAAAAATAGGCTTGTACAATGAAGAATATTATATGTACCATGACGATATGGAGATCGGTTGGCGGGCGAAGTTGGCGGGATATAAAATAGTTTTGGCGCCAAAATCGGTCGTTTATCACAAATACGAATTTTCGCGAAGCGTAAAAATGATTTATTTCATGGAACGAAACAGATACATGGCCATTTTTTCGTTTTATAGAATTCCGACCTTGATTTTAATTTTTCCGGCCCTCTTATTTATGGATTTGGGCATACTTTTTTATTCATTTCTAAACGGATGGTATCGGGAAAAAATTAAAGTTTATTTATATTTTTTAAATTTGGAAAGTTGGAAAAAAATTATCGAAACAAGAAAAAACGTCCATAGATACAGAAAAATCAACGATAAGAGCATTGTAAAAAATTTTTTGGGGAAAATCGGCTTTCAAGAAATTTCCAATCCTGTTCTCGATTATTTTGCCAACCCGATTTTTAATCTGTATTGGAAAATAGCAAAAAGGATTATTTCTTGGTAAAATAGATGCAGCGGATGCATCACATACCGCAATTTATTGTATGAATTTAAGTATTGTAGTTGTAAATTATAAAAGCAGAGATCAGATAGAAAGATGCTTGGCTCACGTTAAAAATTCCGATTTAAAAGGAATTGAATCGGAAATTTTTCTTATTGATAACGCTTCCGGAGATAATTTGGAAAATATTTTAAAAGCCAATCCGGAGATTAAATTTATTAAAAGCGACAAGAATCTTGGTATGGGCGGCGGAAATAATTTGGGTATTCGCCATTCAAGAGGGGAATTTGTTTTAATTCTCAACCCCGACACCTATCCGCAACCCGATGCGATTAAGACGCTTTATAATTATATAAAAGGGCGTTCCGAAATCGGCATAATTGGTCCTAAATTACTTAATTCTGACGGAACTTTGCAATACTCTTGCATGCATTTCCCAAAGTTTTATATGCCTTTATTGCGTCGAACGTTTCTGGGACGATATGCGCGAGGGTCGGTTAATCATTTTTTAATGGCGGATTACGACCATAATTCCGTAAGAGACGTCGATTGGCTCATGGGTTCGAGTTTGTTTATCAGACGCTCGGCTCTAGAAAAAATTGGCGGAGGGTTTGATGAAAAATTTTTTATGTACTTTGAGGATACGGATTTATGCCGCAGGATGCATGAGGCCGGCTATAAGGTAATTTACCTTCCCGCAGCGATAGTTATTCATGATCATGCCCGTCAGAGCGCAAAGGAGCCTTGGTATTACGCGCTTTTTACAAATAAATTGGCGCGGGAGCATCTCAAATCTTGGTTTAAATATTTTTTAACCTAATTCGCGGTTTTATATCGGCGGATCGGTTTTACATTTATGCAAAAAATTAAAAAAGCGATTGTGGCGGTGGCCGGGTCGGGAACGCGGCTTCTGCCGGCGACAAAATCGATGCCCAAGGAAATGCTGCCGATTGTCGACAAGCCCATTATTCAATTGGTTGTCGAAGAGTTGGTGGCCGGAGGAATCGAAGATATTATTTTGGTCACAAAATGGGACAAGAAACCGCTCGAAGACCATTTTGACAACAGCTTGGCTTTGGCCAACGAATTGAAGAGCGCGGGCAAAGATCATCTTGCCGAAGAAATCAAAAAGATTTCCGAGATGGCCAACTTTATCTATGTTCGTCAGAAAGGCCCGTACGGAAACGGGACGCCGGTGTTGTCCGCGGCCAGTTTGATAAAAAACGAGCCGTTTGTTTTCGCCTTCGGCGACGATTTGGTTAAATCAAAAGTTTCTTTTACGAAGCAAATGATAGATGATTACGAAAAAAACGACAGTCCGATGATTGCGGTCCAGGAAGTGCCCCTTGAAGTGGTGAACAGATACGGAATAGTAAAACTTCGCGACAATACCATGGAAGTTGAAGATATAATCGAGAAACCGACTGTCGAAGAAGCGCCGTCGAGACTTGCCGATTTTGGGCGCATGATTTTAAATCAGGAAATCGTCGATATTCTGAAGTCTACTGCTTTAGGCAAGGGAAATGAACTTTGGATTGTCGATGCCATCAGAACTTACGTGAAAAACGGCGGCAAATTTTTGGCAAAAGCCGTGGAGGGCGGCGAATGGCTTACTACCGGAGACCCTTTGAACTACATAAAAACGATTTTAAAATACGCTGCCGAGAGGGAAGATATGAATGGAGAACTGAAAAAAATTGCGAAAGAGTTGTTAAAATAACGCTTAGTCTCCGTCCCTAAACCCCGAGGCGGTTTTAAAACGAAAAAATTAAAGTATTTTAAAAGAGTCCGTAAATCGAGGACTCTTTTAAAATTTAAAATCGGTTTATTGCAGCATCAGTTTATACAAAGCCTCTTTATTTCCGATTTTTCCTTCAAAATAAACCGAGCCGCTGTCACTATTGAAAAACGGAACGGAAATTTTATCGAGTTTAACGAGTTCCAAAGTGTTTCTTTTGTCGCGGTCGTCCAATTCCAGGGAATTTACGGAGTTGTCCGTTGTGTAAAAAATATAGTTATTGCTCGGATGCCAAAAAACGGATATGATGGGCGTACTGACGCGAGTAAAGAGATTTTGGGCTTGGCTGTTTTTGTCATAAAGCCAAATCTCGAAATCATTGAAGTACAGCAATCTGTTGTTATCAATCCAAATCGCGTTTTTCACATTGTGAATTTCGTCTTGCAACGCAAAATTATTTAGAGGATCGACCAAATAAAGCGTTTCGAGATCGGGGTTATACAAATTTATGAGGCTATTTTCGGGATTGATGAATTTATAATGCGAAAATTTAAGCAGAGGGGAACCGGAGACAAGCTTGCCGCCGCTGTAAATATTAAATTTTACGTTATTTCCATTCTGAACAATGACGTAAGCGACGCCGTTTTTAATCAAGTAGTCTTGAAGATTTTGGAAAAGCAGCAGCTCTTTTTTTTGCAGGCTGTTCAAATCGAGACTCGTGATTATCATTTTTTTATTTTTGGGATTGATGAAATAAATGACATTGGAATCGCTTAAATCCCATTTTAAAGCGGCCGCTTGCGGATTGATTAAAATATTCAAATCGGTGGTTTTACCCGAATCCAAATCATATATATAGTGGCCAGCCATAATTTTTCTTGAATCGGGAGACCAGAGAAAGGAATTGATTTTGGGATCTATATTTATTTTTTGAATTTCATCGTTTGCGGTCGAAAGTAAATCGATTTCCTCGCCGTTTTTATTGAAAACCATGTGATTTTTATCGGGAGACATGGACAAGCCCTTGATTGTTCCGGTCGTAATTTCAATCGGTAAGTTGTCGCGAAAAAGATAAATATTTTCGGCGAACGTCGACTCCCCCGGATTTATTTTTAATTTTTTTTCCCAGGGCCAGTAACCGTCTTCTTCTATTTTTACGTCATATTCGCCGGGAACGAGATCTTTTATTTTTGCCGGAGTGGTTATAAAACCGTTTCCGCCCCCAAAGAATGGATTAAAAAATTGCCTCTGCGGAATGTTATTTATGTAGATTTTCGCTCCTTCCGGGTTGGAATCCAAAACCAACATGCCGGTTTTTTGGATAAAAAAGGGGCCGGTCAGACTAAAACTGATTTTATATCCGGCCGCGGAAGAAATAATAAGGGGAGTTATGATTAAAAAAGCCAAGATGAAAATGATGTATAGAAATCGTCTGAAACGCAAAGTCATATAAATTTGTTACATGGTTAATCGGTTAAAACTTTTACATAATCCAAATCTGCAAATATCCGAATTCGCGTATCTCATATCTAAACCGCGTATCGCTTTAATTCAGATACAATGCGCGATACGAGATATGAGAAAAATTATTTCGCTTATTTATAAGTTTAAAGTGCCTATCCGTTTTATATCGGCTCCCAGAGCGCGCAGCCGGCCGTCGATGTTTTCATACCCGCGATCGATTTGGTAGATGTTGTCGATTTCGGTTTCGCCGCGTGCGATGAGGGCCGCGATAATTATGGCTATGCCGGCGCGCAGATCGGGACTGGTTAATTTTTTGCCGTAAAGAGTCGTCGGTCCGTTCACAACTATGCGATGGGGATCGCACATAATTATATCCGCGCCCATTTGCGAAAGCATGTCGGAGAAAAGAAGTCGCCGGTCCCAAATAACTTCATGGATCAAGGACGCTCCTTGAGCTTGAGTCATTAGAACCGTGTAGGGCGACTGCAAATCGGTGGGGAATCCGGGATATTCATGAGTTCGAATATTGTATGATCGGAAATTCCGCGATGGAATAATTTTAAGCCAGTCATTTCCTTTTTCAAATTCGATTCCTTGTTTTTTGAAGATATTAAGAAGCGATTCGATATGTCCGGGATTGCATTTCGTGATTTTTATTTCCGATTTTGTCGCCGCGGCCATTATGGCAAAAGTGCCGGTTTCGATTCTGTCTGGTATTATTTCAAACTCTCCCGCGTTAACGCTCTCCACCCCTTCGATTGTAATCGTCGGCGTGCCCGCTCCTTTTATTTTTGCTCCTTGCGCGTTAAGATAATCGGCCAGGGCTTCGATTTCCGGCTCCATGGCGCAGTTTTTCAGAACTGTCGTGCCCGAGGCCAAAACGGCGGTCATCATCAAGGCTTCCGTTCCGGTAACGCTTACGGTTGTAAAAAAATATTCGCAAGCTTTTAATTTTTTCGCTTTCAGTTCATAGAATCCGTCACTCCAGTTTATCTCCGCTCCCATAGCTTTGAATCCTTCAAGAAATAGATCGATCGGCCTCGCGCCGGCTCCGATGACGCAGCCGCCCGGATGGGGGAATTTCACTTCGCCCGTTCTCGCGAGTAGCGGACCGACGAACATGACGGACGCGCGCAGTTTATTCGCGAATTTAGGATTTAAAATGTTTGTTTTAAAATTTTCAATTTGAATCTCGCAGGAGTCTTTTTCTCTTTTGACCGTTCCGCCCAGGTCTTCCATAAGTTCCATCGATCTCGAAACATCTTCAATGTTGGGCAAATTTTTAATTTTAATTTTCTCTTTCGACAAAATGGCCGCGGGGATAATTTTTAACGCGGCGTTTTTCGCGCCCTTGACTTCTATTTCTCCATGTAATTTCGCTTGGCCTTGAATTATGAATTTTGACATAAAATAAAAATAAAATGGATTTTTCGACCGAATCTGACTTTAGCATACCCTAAAAAACCAATATTTTCAATAGTTTGGGTTTTATTTGTCATGACACACGAAATATGATAAAATAAAACATAATTGTGATCAAATTATGGATCCCGTTGGAAGCCGCGATCGCGCTTCCGGGGGGAGAATAAGAATAACCAAGAGAATCTAAAGATATAATTTAGGCGGCTATGCAATATATCTTTTTGATCGCGATCCCGACACCGCAAGTCCTATCGGATTCGGCCACGGGACAAGTTCTGCCGCACAAAATTTATTATTAACCACGTCTCGCCCCGTAGTCACCGAATTTACGAGGCGTACCCCGTTAGAAATCTTTGGGATAAACCAAAGTAGAAATTTTTTCAAGGACATATCAGTCCGGATGGAACTTCTAACGGGGTGTACTACAGGGGCATTCTAACGGGATGGATAATGAAACAAAAAAATTTGGGAAACCGATCATAAGGACGATTATCATAATCGTTCTTATGTTATTGAGTTTCGGCGCGGGACTTTATCTTCCGGGGAAAAGCGAAGTAATGCGCAATCTGTCCGCGAACGAGGCGGAATACGCCGGCAAAGTTTTAGGCCAATACGGCTTGCCGCCTGGCGGAACGATTTCCAACGATGTCAATTTCAACATGTTTTGGGATGTTTGGGACGCTCTAAAAAGCAAGTACGTCGACCATAATAAATTAAGCGACAAGGAGATGTTTTATGGCGCTTTAAAGGGGTTGGCGGAGTCGACGGGAGATCCCTATACAGTTTTTATGGACCCCAAAGACGCCCAGAGTTTTTCAAATGATTTGGCCGGGACTTTTGAAGGCATCGGAGCCGAAATTGGAATCAAAAACAATATTTTAACCGTTGTTTCTCCTCTTGCCGGGTCGCCCGCGGACAAGGCGGGTCTTAAAGCGGGAGATAAGATTTACGCCATTAACGACGTTTCGACGGCCGGCATTTCCGTGGACGACGCGGTAGCGGAAATTCGCGGCCAGAAAGGCACGACGGTAAAATTAACCGTAATTCGCGAAGGCGTGGACAAACCCATGGATTTTGAAATTACCCGGAATACGATTATCGTAAAGAGCGTTGATACGAAAATGGATAAGGGAATTTTTGTCATAACCATAAACAGTTTTAATGACGATACCCAGGATTTATTCGATAAAGCCGTGGAAGACGCCGTAAAAGCGAAACCGAAGGGAATCATTCTTGATTTAAGGAATAACCCGGGCGGGTACTTGGAAACTGCCATTGACGTGGCCAGCGCCTGGATAAAAAATGGAGTCATCGTGACAGAAAAATTTTCCGACACGAAAAAGACGGATTTTCAAGCCAAGGGCGTGGCTCCTTTGGACGGTTATAAAACGGTCGTTCTTGTCAATCAGGGCAGCGCCTCCGCGTCGGAAATCGTCGCCGGAGCGTTAAAAGACGACGGCAAGGCAACTCTGGTCGGAGAAAAAACTTTCGGCAAAGGTTCTGTCCAGGATTTGGAAGATTTGCCGGACGGTTCGGAATTGAAAATAACCGTGGCGAAATGGCTGACTCCGAAAGGATACAACATCAATGAACAGGGGATAGAACCTGACGTCAAAGTGGACTTAACGCAAAAAGATTACGACGCGGGCAAAGATCCGCAAATGGACAAAGCGATTCAAATCATTAACCAAAAATAAAAAAAGCGTTGGTTACGCTTTAGGAAAATTTTTGTCGGCGCAGATTTTTTTAAGAGAAGCATTGATTTTTCGTTGTCTGTATCCGTGCCTTAGAGACGAGGTAATCATTATAATTATCATTGTAGAAAGAGCGAAGAGCATCCCCCATGCCAGTTGTTGGCGCAGGAAAGGTCTTAGGAAAATCATGTCCGTGGAGACGAAAATAAGTATGGAGACGGGCCAGAGCAAGACGAGGAAGCAGAACAAGGCCTTTCTTTTAAGAATAAAGTCCAGCAAGTCTTTTAAAAGATACGCCAATAAACCCAGTGTAACAATTGCGAAATCACAGATTTTTTTCATTTAAGACCCCCTTTGTTTTAAGCATAAAAAAACATTTTAATATAGTCAATATGCCAAAATCCCCAGCCAAAAAAAGAAAAAAAATCTCCACTAAATTTATTTTTGTCGTCGGCGGCGTCATGTCCGGCGTCGGCAAAGGCGTTACCACCGCTTCCATCGCGCGAATTTTGACAAGCAAAGGCTACAAGGTAAGCGCGATCAAAATGGATCCTTATATTAATGTCGATGCCGGGACCATGAATCCCATCGAGCATGGCGAAGTGTTTGTGACGGAAGACGGAGATGAAACCGATCAGGATATCGGCAATTATGAGAGGTTTTTGAATGAAAATATCTACCGCGAAAATTACATGACGACCGGCAGGGTTTACCAAAACGTAATTCAGCGGGAGAGAAATCTTGAGTATGAAGGCAAATGTGTAGAGGTCGTGCCGCACATACCCATGGAAATACGAGATAGAATCAATAAAGCGGTAAAAAAGACCGGCGCGGAAATTATGATCATTGAAATCGGCGGAACCGTCGGGGAATACCAAAATTTATTGTTTCTCGAAGCGGCTCGCATGATGAAACTTTATCATCCCGAAGACGTCTTGTTCGTAATGGTCAGTTATTTGCCCATTCCGGCCAAAGTGGGGGAGATGAAAACAAAGCCCACTCAGCATGCCATACGTTCTTTAAATTCGGCCGGAATTCAGCCGGATTTTATCGTCGCCAGATCCGTGGTCGGAGTCGATGAGCCGCGAAGAAAAAAAATTGCCATTAATTGCAATATTAACAGGGAAGACGTGATTTCCGCTCCCGATGTGAAATCGATTTACGAAATTCCGATAAATTTTGAAAAAGACAATTTGGGAAACAGAATCTTGGAAAAATTCGGACTTAAGCCGAAGAAAAAAGATTTGGTGGATTGGCGAAAGATGGTGGCAAAAATGAACAATTCGAAAAATGAAGTTACAATCGGTATTGTCGGCAAATATTTCTCAACCGGTGATTTCACTTTATCCGACTCCTATATTTCCGTTATCGAGGCTTTAAAGCACGCCGGGATGGCCAATCGGACAAAAGTAAATATGAAATGGATTAACACGGAAGAAGTGGAAAAAAACGGAACATCCCTTCTTAGAAAATACGACGGTGTAATCGTACCTCAGGGCTGGGGTTCGCGAGGCAGCGAAGGCAAAATTAAAACCATCGAATACTGCCGAAAAAACAAAGTGCCGTATTTCGGCCTCTGTTACGGCATGCAGATGGCCGTAATCGAGTTCGCGAGAAATGTTTTAAAATTCGACAGGGCCAATTCCGAAGAAGTCGATCCGAAAACACCTTATCCGGTTATCCATATCATGCCTGGGCAAAAAGAATTGATAGCGAAAAAACAATACGGCGGAACGATTCGTTTGGGCGGATGGCCGTGCAAAATCATTCCAAAAACCCATCTCTCCAGAGCTTACAAAAAATTCGGAAAAGAAGGAATTGTTTCCGAGCGCCATAGACATAGATACGAATTCAATAATAAATACCGCGAAAATTATGAAAAAGCCGGTTTGAAAATTTGCGGAACCTCTCCGGATGGAAAAATCGTCGAAGCGGTTGAAATCAAGGACCATCCTTTCTTTATTGGAACGCAATTTCATCCGGAATATATCTCCCGTCCGCTTAATCCGCATCCTCTGTTCGTGGAATTCGTAAAAGTTTGCGGGAATTTGAAAAAGAAAAGCAAGGGTGGATTTATGGTCCCGAAAGCAAAATTTATATCTGAACCACTGAAGATTAAATAAAAGTTATGTCATCTGAAAAATTTCAAGATTGGTTGAAACATTTGGGCGAAGCATGGTCCAATCTTGATGCTGAAAGCGCCGCAAATCTTTTTTCCAAAGACGTTGAGTATTATGAATCCGCTTTGGCGAATCCATGTGAAAATTGGGATAAAGTGTATGAATTATGGAAAGTCATCCCAATCAATCAAAAAGAAGTAAATTTTGATTTCAACATACTCGCCACTTCGGATAATTTATGTGTTGCGAATTGGCGGATTAAAAGAACTTTGCTTCCGCAAAATACGAAGCAAAAAATCGACGGTATTTTTGTATTTAAACTAAACGAAAATGGTCTGTGCAATTATTTCAAGCAATGGAGAACGGTCGAAATATACTAATTGAAAAAAGGAGGAGCAAATGGACGCTCTTTGATATTTTGTTAAAAGAATTATGGGAATCAGAATTAAATCGCGAGTCGGTTATTTTCTCTTTGCGCTCAAAGAAAACAATCGTCCACTAGGCGGTGTGCATTTAATTGTGAACATTGTCAATGACAATATGACTACTTTTGACATTGATAATGCCACCATTTTTCCCGAGCCTGCGTTAGGACCGTTAAACTTTCCTGTTAACAAAATTCTGGTTTTCCGGACATATGATGAGGCCAAAAGAAAACATAAAAAATTACGATTAAAATAAAGAGGAAGCCGCCTCTTTTTTTCTTGTATAACAGTAAAGACGCGGCATGCCGCGTCTTTACTGTTTTCGAATTGTTTGAGAGTTTTTATTTTTCCGCCAAGACATTTATGATCGTAGTTGTCTTTAGGTGGTTATCGAATTTTCTAAGCTTTTTCGTTTGGAATTTGACCAAACCGGAAATCTTCGCGAAGAGAGTGTCATCCTTGCCTTTTAAAACGTTTGTGCCCGGATGGTATTTTGTTCCGCGCTGTCTGATTAAAATCGCGCCCGCTTTGGCGTATTGTCCGTCCTGGATTTTTACGCCGAGGCGTTTACTTGCCGAATCGCGGCCCAATGCTGTCGAGCCCGCGGCTTTTTTATGTGCCATATTGCAATTTCAGATTTTAGAATTTCGATTTCAGATGTTTGACTGAAATTTATCGATAATCTATAAATCCCGATAAATTATTACTTTTATCATATTAGCAAGTAAATGAGTTAAAGTCAAGAATAAAAAAAGAAGCCGCCAGGAATAAACCCCGCGACTTTTAAGAATAATTCTTACCCCCTCTTTTTAAAGGTATTTTTAAGGATTTTGCCAAGAGAGCGCCAGCGTTCGCCGACGCCTCTCTTTTGTTCGGTTATTTTTTTTCTCCAATGGGCGAGAGTGTTTCGGACGACATCGCCCAGCGTAAGCGGTGTTACGCTCGAGTAGTTGGGAAGCTGAAATGACTTATACCCCCCGAGATCCTCTGGCATGGCTTCGATAGTGACCCCGAGGTACTTTAAGGTGAAGTTTAGGACATCGTGAGGGTCCTTGCCCCAAACCACGATCGCTCTCTTTTTGGGGATTATCGTGATAAAGCCATCGGTTATGGGTTGGGTTATATTTTTATCTTCGACCTCAATTAAAACAGAAGCAGCCGTTGTCCATGAGTCCTTACAGATCTCCTGGAAAATGTCCCCGTGGAAAGGCAAAAGGCCGATGAGGTTCGCGATTTTCATATCGATATAGTAGGCTCCCGGAATTGTCGGATCGCTTATACATCTTCTGTATACCCCATGCCATAGTCCGTAATCATTGCCTTTATTGGGATCATCGAAATGGATTTGGATGCCTACCTCACCGATTCTGTCCAGAATTCGCCTTCCCTCATTGCTCCCATTTTCCCGTTCTAACAAGCTGCTACCCTTCATAAACACTCTCCTTTGGGCTTTGGTACCGCTGTTTTTCAATCGGTCCGCCCGATGGATTTCCTTGTCCAATGACAAGGTACCGCAAAGATCAATAGCTAAAAATAACACGGAATATTAATCATGTCAAGTATTTGACACAATTTATTGTCATGGTATAATAAAACCAACTAAATTAGTAGGAGATAATAATACATCCCGTCAGAAGTCGTCGCTTTTGCGGGGTAAAAATTATTTTAATTTAGGCAGATTAATTAGAAGTCTGCTTCTAACGGGATGAAATTTTCGACAAAATCCACGTATGGCCTAAGGGCCATGATCAGGCTGGCGGAAAATTGGAAAAAAGAAAGTTTATCCTTATCGGTAATCGCAAAATCGGAAAACATTTCGCAAAAATACCTTGAAAGAATATTTGCTAGGTTAAAAACAGCAAAATTGATCGAAAGTGAAAAGGGAGCGGGCGGCGGATATAAATTATCAAGATCTCCTTCTAAAATAAATATTTTGGAAATTATCGATGCATTGGAAGGAAAATTCGCGCCGTTTCATTGTTATACAAAAAGCGGAAAGGTTGTTTGTAGCACTTCCTGTAATTGCGGAGTTACTTTGGTTCTTAACCGCATTCAAACCGGAATCGAAGATTCCTTAAGAAATATGAGCCTAAACCAGTTAAAATAAGAATCTCAAAACGCAAATCTCAAAACCAAAATTTAAAACCGAAAAACTGGACAGAAAATACAATAAAAAATTTTTATTTTTATTCAAAGCAAAAATTTTTGAGATTTGAGTTATGGTTTTAAGTTTTGACATCTGAATTTTGAGATCAATGCTTGTAATTTTGTAAAAAATTCGTAATTTGTAGAAGAGGAAAATTAATATTAATTTTAATAAGCCAATACTTATGTTATATTCAAAACAAGTCATAAATCATTTCAAGAAGCCCCATAATCAAGGCTCGATTAAAAATGCCGACGCCGTCGGCGAGGCCGGCAATCCGATTTGCGGCGACGTCATGAAAATGTATTTAAAATTGTCCAAAAATAAAAAAGGACAAGATATTATAAAAGAGGTGAAGTTTGAAACTTTGGGCTGCGCGGCCGCCATCGCGGTTTCTTCGATTTTAACCGATATGATCAAGGGTAAAACCTTGGATTACGCCCTGAAAATAAAAAAGGACGACATTGTGAAGGATTTGGGAGGGTTGCCTCCGGCAAAAATCCATTGCTCGATGCTTGGCCTCGAAGCTTTGAAAACGGCGGTGGATAACCGGAATAAATAATACCATGTACGGGACACGGAGTTTGGCATTCGAGGTAAAAAGTACCAATCCTATATGCCGCGCTCCAAGCCTTGCGCTTTTAAATAATATGAATAAAAAAATTAAGAAAATACTCGAAGAAATCAGGCCGTCTTTGCAGATGGACGGGGGAGATGTCACTTTTGTCGCTTTTGACAAAAAAACGGGAGTTTTAAAAGTCGAACTCTTGGGTATGTGCGCCCATTGCCCAATGTCGCAAATAACTTTAAAACAGGGGATTGAAGCGGAAATCAAAAAAGCCATCCCGGAGGTGAAAGAAGTTAAAACCGTATAATTTTAATTCTAGTTTTTAAATTATAATTTCTAATAAAATTTTCGTGAGAATAAACACATTCATAAATTTCAAATTTTATAATCATTTTACTAAATTACAATTTATAATTTAGTCATTTTTATGAAACATATCTATTTCGACCATAGCGCCACCACGCCGGTGGATGGAAAAGTGCTCGCGGCCATGATGCCGTATTTTTCAAAGACTTACGGGAACCCCTCATCGATTCATAACTTTGGGCAAAACGCGGTCATGGCGGTGGATGAAGCGAGAGAAAGTGTCGCCAAATTTTTGAACTGCGTTCCGGAAGAAGTAATTTTCACTTCGGGATCTACCGAATCTGACAATTTGGCCATTCGCGGAGCGATCAAGGCTTTGTTAAAAAAAGGCGTAAAAAAACCGCACGTTATCACGACGACGATTGAGCATCCCGCCGTTTTGGAACCGTGCGCCGAATTGCAACGCGGAGGCGTCGAGGTTACATATTTAAAAGTGAAACCGAACGGTGTCATTGCTTCGAATGATTTAAAAAAAGCGATAAAAGACAGTACTGTCCTAATTTCCGTGATGTACGTGAACAGTGAGGTGGGTAGCATTCAACCGATCAAGGAAATCGGCAAAATGATCAAAAAAATAAACGAGAACCGTTTCAAAACCTGGCGCGAAGCCGATCTGAAAACTCGCGGCGATAAACCGATGCCGATTCTTTTTCATACCGACGCGACTCAAGCGCTAAATTTTTTGGATTGTGATGTGCAAAAAAACAATATTGATTTACTAAGCATGTCCGGCCATAAAATCTATGGTCCAAAAGGAGTGGGAGCGTTATTTGTTAGGACCGGAACCCCGCTTCGCGCTTTGCAGCTTGGCGGCCATCACGAGAATAATTTCAGGAGCGGGACATTGAACGTCACGGGGATCGTCGGTCTCGGAGCCGCCGTCCGGGAATTGTCGCGGAAAAAAGTCGATGTCAATAATAAAAAAATCGCGAGACTGAGAGACACTTTGGTCAAGGGAATTATGAAAAATATTCCCGATGTCGTTTTGAATACGGACAGAGACAACGCGACGCCTTCCCACGCCCATTTTTCCTTTCTCGGAGTTGAAGGGGAGTCGGCTTTGATTTCTCTGGATCTGGCTGGTATCGCGGTTTCGACCGGTTCGGCTTGCGCGTCCGGAAGTTTAAAACCATCTCATGTGCTTCTGGCCATGGGGATAAAGCAGGAAGTCGCCCATAATTCGATAAGGTTTACTTTGGGGAAAAACAACACGATGGAAGAAATAAAAAAAGCGATAAAAGTTTTACCGCCGATTATACGAAAATTAAGAAAAATGAATCCATTAAAAAAAGCGGAATAAATTCCGCTTTTTTTAATGGAACGGATTGTTCAAACCGTCGATGTTACGAATGTATGTTTTTTGGTTTATTTTTTTTATTATACCGTTGAATTTATTTATATCGAAAGTTTCGGTGGCGACTTCATTTTTTAACACCAAAACAATTTCAGATTGCGTAACCGATTCGTAAAAATTATTATAAAGAAAGATGACGTCGAAATACAAAACGAAAATTATAAGCAAGACCAAAAGAAAATAAGTCGCCCCAGAAATTTTTCGGAATGAAATTTTTATTTTCCCCGCTATACGCATCCGTTAGAAGCGGATTTCAATCATTTTTGATTATACAAATCCGCATAAATAATGATTAAATTTTATCCCGGTCGAAGCGTGCTTCTAACGGGGTAAATGTTATTTCCAATAAGTATCCGCGGTAATTTGCATCACCACGTCGTTTTTACCGGTATCATTGCTTTTAACGATATCAAGGTTGTTTATGTTTATGTAATAATTCAAAGACTCCATGTCGATAAGATAATTTAAAATGCTCGGGAAATCTCCTTCGACCATGACTTGCAAAGGTATTTTTTTATAGACGGAATATTCCACGGCGTTATCAGTCATCAAATTGATTTTTTGACTTACATTATTTTTAGCGGCGATTCCCTCAAGAGTGGTCACAAATTCTAGGGCTCGGTTCTGATCGATAAAAACATTGTTCAGGGTGGTCAATTGCGGTTCCGTCTTTTTTAAATTTTCGCTTAATCTTCTCAAACTTTGCCCCTGGAGATATTTTTTTTCAAGGTCGTGTCTTTGCTGATTGATGGCGTCTTTCATGTTTAATATATCGGATATGGTGGGCATGATGATAAAATAAGACAAGATCGCAAAAAAGCCGATTAACAAGACCACAAGGATGATTATTTTGTTTTTTAGGCCGATTTTTTTTGAATTATCGATTTTTGGCATATTTTGTTATTAAATCGGACAGATCGGTGTTAATCTCCGCCTTTATGTCGAAATTTATATTGCTCTCCTCCAATATATTTTGCAAAGGGAAATTCACGTTGTTGAAATCATCGGAATTTTGCAAGTAATCGTTCAATTTTAACAAGTCGGAACGCAACTGGGCCAAGCCGCTTATCTTCACGGTTTTGTCGGCATTGTTTATGCGTAAACTGGAAAAAGCGACATCGGAAGGAGTGTTTGAAGCCATGTCTTCGATTAAAAACGACCAAGGGAAAAAGTCATTTTGAATCCCGGAAACCGCGTTCAGTTGTTGATTTATCTCTCTGACCCTATCGTTATAAGATTGGGAATTTTTTGTTATCAAAGTGGTTTCGGCAACGATTTGATTAAAGCTTTCCTGCAAAAAATACTTTGCCAAAAGCAAACTTATCGTGGAAATTAAAACTAAAAGAACCAAAATAAGACCGGCCGTTTTGATTAGGTTGTAAGCATGCTTTAATTTTACTTCATTTTTTAATTCCTGCGAGATCAGGTTCAATTGCATCATATCAATCGTCGTTATTTACGAATAAATTTCTTAAACCAAGTCCGATGGCGGTGGCGTAAGTCGTTCCCGAATCCCCGTTTATTTTTTTTAGTTTATTTTTTGTCACTTGGTTGACAATTTTTTTAAAATCGGAATTGATCACATGTCTCGCCGCATTCCCGACGGAAGTCGGTATCTGGGTCGCGACGTTGATTACGGATCCCAAATTTTTAATATTGGCTCCGCCGCCGCAAAGGATAATCTCGGTAATGGGTCCGTGTTCGGGGAAATGAGTTGAATAAAATTCGATGGCATTATTGATTTTTTTAATCAGATCTTCTATAACGTCAGACAGAATGTTTCTGACCACGCCCTTGGCCTTACTTTCGTCAAAACCGCAAATAAGCTTAGCCTTCTCGGCCTGATTAAGTTCAATTTTTAAAATATCGGATATTTGTTTGGTGATTTCGGTTCCGGAAATCGGAACTCCCATCGTAAAAAGGATTGCATTCTTCGCATAAAACGTCAGACTTGTTTTTATGGCGCCGATATCTATGATAATGTAATTTTTATCAAACGGCCCTTTGTATTTGCCATTTTCTTCAGAAAGGAGCGATCGGCAAACGGCCACGGGTTCGATTTCCAGGGCGACAACCGAAAGGCCCGCTTCCGATAGTATTTTCGCGTATTGATCGACGATATTTTTCGCGGCCGCGCCTATCAGGACGTGGTAATGATTTTGCGATGTGTCTATCAGCTGCCAATCGTAATAGATGTCGTTTAAAGACATGGGAACATGCTTTTCAATTTCGAATTCAATGACATTTTCAAGATTATTCGGCCCTTTTTCGATATCAATATATTTTATAAAAGTTTTATTTTCCGGCAAACAAGCGACGACTTCGTTCGATGTGATTTTTCCGAACTGAGGATTCTCCAATAAATTTTTTATCACCTTAAGCAACTCGTTCTTATTTATGACTTCCCCTTGCCTTAAAACGCCTTCATTTAAATTAACTCTTCCCAGGGCTTGAATTTTAATTCTGTCGACTATTTTATTGAGCTGCGTGACTTTGAGAGAAGTGTCGGAAATGTCCAGACCGACAGGATAATTGGAATTATAGTTAAACATAGTTATATTATACAATATTTTGATTTTTAGGTGAACAGTTTTAACAAATAATCCTAAATCCTAATTTCTAAATCACAAACAAATCCAAAATTATAAATTCCAGTGACAAAAAATTTTGAATTTTTAATTTTTTTATCATTTGAATTCGTTTAGAAATTAAATATCAGGATTCGAATTTTTTAATTTAATATTCTTCTTCCCAATGCTCTACGGTGATTGTAGGAGAAAAGGTTGTGGAACCGAGAATGTCGGACAAATAGTTACTGTTAAAAGTTATGTTAATCGGTTGCCAAACGCTCGTAATGGTAAGCATTCGGCTTATCAATCCTCCGACTTCGGTAAAATTTCCGCCCAAGGGCAAACTTATGATATTCAGTTGATCATCCGCGTAAATAACCCCATTCGCGTTTACATTTCCCGTCCACAGTTCAAAATCAACCTTTCCTTTGGCCAAGATCCCGGCGGGCGTACCGCTTGCGTAATTAACAATCAAATTATTTGTCCCGCACCTGAAACCGCGGCATAAACTATGACCGTCTATAAAGTCCTTATCCACAACCAGAAGGCCGTTAAGAGTTAAAGTCTGCCCGCCTTTTAACTCCACATTGCCGTTTACGAAAGTAATCGGATTATTCAAGGTCAAATTTTGATTATTTTGCATGAGATTGTCAAATTGAGACGAAGTGTAAACGGCGGTGGCTCTGTTTTCGTACGAAGTTGAAGCGTTTGAATCAAAATCGATCGCGGGCATAGGGACTTGGGCGGCGGCGGGAGGATGATTCGCCGCATGTATCGCTCCGCTTGTGCTCGCCGTTGAAATGTCTTGAACAAGAAAATTTCCCGTCGCGTTGACATCGCCTTCTATATTGACAGTACTGCCGCCGTTAATAATGATATTGCCATTGGACTGAATGCCCCCGGTATGAAAATTTACTTCACTGAAAGATATATTTATATTTCCGTTGGCGTAAGAGGCGTTATTGCCCGTACTGATATTCACACCTAAGGCTTTAAAAGCTTTTGTTTTAATGACTCTTTGCCCGATTCTTCCGTTTATATTTACATTTCCGGTTGAAACAATGTCTCCGGAAGCGAGATCGGTGTTGGCGATTGAAACCGTATACGAACCTGAATTCGGCCCGAACGGGTCGGTTCTCGTGAAAGACGTCGTCCAACTCGGGTTGGTTTGGAAATCATTTTGGTAAGCGGGATCATTTTTTAATTTCCAGATCATTTCCGCGATTCCGGATTCGGCCAAGTAATATGCCTTTTCTCCCGTAATCTGGCTGTTTGAAATTTGCATTTCAGATAAAGAAAAGTTCAAAAAATATAAAGACAAAATCAAAACCAAGGTCATAAGCATAACCGCGAGTATCAAGGCGATTCCTTTGTTGTTTAATTTTGGTTTGATTGCCATAATTAATTTCTTGGATAAACGCTTGTATCAAATTGCAAGGAACTGTTTCCTTTGGCAAAATCCATTGAAACGTTGACCAAGTCGCTTCCGGAAGACCAGAAGTTTAATTTTTGAAAATATTCGCCGACTATGCGATCTTCGAGCACCACTTCGGTGGGCGAATCTCCGAATTGATCGGTGCTGTTCCAATAAACATAAAGACTCGGATTGCTGTTAAAATAATAGGCGATTACGGATCTCATCAAATCGCCGTTGTTTAAATAGTAACGAATATAAGTGATGTTGCTTGTGTCATGGCCGTCTTGAAAAGTTATTTCATCCGACGGATTGGCAGAGTCGGTCGAAAGAGACGAAATAATTTCCGGTGTCTGCCGTATTTCCCGAGACATTCTGTCCAATGAAACCCGTCCGTTTTGCGACAGCTCGTCCTCGTTTGAGCCGGCGCCGTATGATCTCTCGGCAAAAGAAAACATATTGCCCATGATTATGATAATAATCACAAACAGGGCCAAACTGACTATTATCTCAAGAAGAGAAAAACCGGCTGAATTTATTTTTTTTCTTTTTTTACCCTTCATCTTTGGCTGATTAAAAGATTCAATGTATAGACTTTTTGATTTTTTAACGCATCCGCATAATACACGGAGGTTGAAATTTTTTTCATTCCCGTTTCCGTCGCGCTTGGGTTTAAATTTCCGTCGACATATGAAATATCCGTTTCTCTTTGGAAATAATACATGTAATTCGACGTATTGTCGGAAAGCCGATGCAGTGTTTCAACCGTGCCCGTGGCTATATTGTTGTAACCTTCGGAAATTATGCTTTCAATTTCTCCTTGCGCGAGATAAGAAGCGATAGACGCGTTTTCAGCTCCTTTGTTCAAGCCCAAAGAAATCGGGAAAGCCCCCATTAACGCGGTAAACGCGAAAGCGGTGATGGCAAAGGCCACCATGATTTCGATTATAGTGAAACCGTTTTTATTTTTAAACATAAATTTAACTCGAGGATCGCAATTAATTTTAAAACTCAAATGTCAAATCCCAAAACAGTTTTTATTGAGACAATTGAATATATCCTGACGGTTTGACATTAATAGTCTCGGTTTTGGTATTGTTTGACAAAACAATTGCTCCGGATTCATTTACGCCGCCAAACGAATTAAAGATGACTTCGTTGTTCAGGACAGCATCGATTTGGCTGAATTCGACGCCCTGAGGCAGAGCAACCGATTTTATAGTCGTTGTCGCCGAACCCGTTTTAACAATCGAATAATTGTTCAGAGACGGATCGAGTTCGACTTCGTAAATATTTTGTTCAGAAATCGTCAATTGTTGGGCATAACGCAAATCGGAAGTCAAATTCTTCGCGGCTCCGTTAAGTTGAAGATCGGATTGGAACGCGTGCAGATACGGAGTCGAGATTGTCGTTAAAAGCGCGATAATGCCGATGCTTATCAAAATATCAAGTAAAATCGCCCCTCTGTTATTCAGGTACCGACTGATTTTTATTGCTTTTTTTGTCATAATATTTGCGTTTTGGGTGTGAGACTTCTGCAAATTATAAATCAAATACCAAATTAACTAAACCGCCGAAGTCAATGAATACATCGGCATGATAATGGCTATCGCCATGCCGCCGATGCCGCAACCCAGAAGAAGAATCAAAACCGGTTCAATTATGGCCGGAAGATTGGTCATAATTTGATCCACTTCTTCTTCGTAAAAAGAAGCCAATTCTTCGAGAATTGTATCCAGCTCGCCGGTTTGTTCGCCGACCGCGATCATTTGCCTGACCGTGGGCGGGAAAAGTTTTGGATACGCGCTTATAACTTCGTTTATTTGTCCGCCTTTTTTAATTTTCTCTGCCATTTCGTCCATGGCTTTGCGATAATGCAGATTTCCAAGGACGTTGGCCGTAATCTGGAAACTTTTAATTATGGCGATATCGGTTTTTAAAAGCGAGCTTATGGTTCTGGCGAATTTGGCCAAATTGATTTTTTTGATGATATCCGAAAAAATCGGCAATTTAAGGAGAATGGAATGGAAGACGAATTTACCTTTGTATGTGTGAAGAATTTTGTAAATTGCAGCGCAGACTACGATCAAAATAACAAGAGCAAGAATACCGTGTTGAACCAGGGCGTCGCTTACGGCGATTAGAATTCTTGTTGCCAAAGGCATCTCCGCGTTAAAACTTTTCAGCATGTCCGTAATCTTGGGAACGACATAAATCATCATAAAAATGCCGATACCGCCCATGGCCGTGACGACTACAATCGGATATGTAAGGGCTCCTTTAACCTTTGAAATAAGTTCGTGCTGCTTTTTCAGCTGAATGAAAATCTGATGCAAAACCTCCTCCAACTTACCGGAAATTTCGCCCGCCTCAACCATGCTTATAAAAAGGTCACCGAAAACTTTTCTGTGCGGCCTCAAACTCTCGGTAAAACTCACGCCGCGTTCGACATTTTTTGAAACATCGACAAGAATAAGTCTAAAGAACTTATTTTCCGTCTGCTCGGACAGAGTTTTTAAAGATATGGCCAGAGAAATGCCGGCCCTAAGCATGATGCCAAGATGCTGAACAAAAAATAACTTTTCCTTGATGGGAACCCCGGACAGTTTTATAAGAAGAAAATTGACTTTTTCGATAAAATTTTTCTTTTCCTTGTCTTTTTCTTCTTCTTGGTTTGTTTTTTCCAAAACGAGATTGACCGGCATATGAGAAATTAAAAATTAAAAATGAAAAAATAAAAATAATTTGCGATCTTCAATTTTAGACATTGCGATTGCAATCGTAATTGAAAATTTTTAATCTATTCAATTAACTTGCCTTCCGCGATCAATTCATCTTCGCATTTGTTGTCGATTAGTCGGAAGGCCGGATAAAGACTCAAGAAAATAATAAGAGCGAGCGCAAAAAATAGAACTCTGACCGGATAAAACAGAAGAATGAAAAAAGAAAGCGCCGAACCGAACAAATAAGCTATCGGGTTGGCCGTCCTGAAAAAATTATTCAAATCGACGTCGTGGCCGTCTATACGTTTATAAAAATAAGAATCTCGGAGAGTTTGCAGAGAGGAAGCGCCTATTCTCGTAAAGACCAGAATCAGAATCCACAGTTTCAAACTCGGAACGGTCGTAAAAAAAACGGACAAGGTGGCGATTCCCATAACAAAAAGCGCGGCAATCAGCAGTTCTTTTTCGCCCAATTTTTTGTCGGCGAGATAACCGATTGGGTAGGGCATAATGAGAAAAGGCACGAGCATGAAAGTAAAAATAATTCCGATTTGGCTCCAAGAAAATCCGATATCGCGAAGATAGATGGGGGAAAATATGACCATTATGGCAAAAAATAATTCAAGAACGATGGAAACAGAATAAATTCGCATTATATTCGGTCTTTTTAATACTTTTTTCAGCAAGGCCTTTGTGCTTAATTTTTTATTGAATTTATGATTAACTTGGCCCAACTTCAGAAGAGCGAGACTGAAAACGAAAACTACGATGATAAGCGCGGCGAAAAAAACATAGTGAAAACCGTATTTATTCAGGATGTTCGTCGACAAAAACGGTCCTAAAACGTAGCCGCTTTCAAGGGCGATAATCTCCAATCCGCGAATTCGTCCGGAAAGTTTGTCGACTGAATATGATTCCAAAATAATATCAATAGCCACAGTGTCCAGAGGTACGAACATCATATAAACAAGCAAAAAGACTATGCTTGAAATTCCCGGTTTCAACATGACCAGAAAAAAGAGGGCAATGAGCTTTACTCCCAAAATTAAGAAAAGAGAATTTGATTTTCCGATCGATTTTACGATTTTATGGAGATTGAGCAATAAAACAAGCGCGACGATACTTGTCCCAAAATAAAAAATACCCACGTTTTCGGTACCGATGGCGGCTTTAAAATAAGACGAGATCACATAAATTAAAACCGCTTGTGAAAATCCGATTAAAATCGAAATGAAATTGATAAAATTTATTTTTTTTCTGTTTAATTTTTCGTCGTGTTTTTTCATACGCGAACCTGCAAATTTAACGCGAATTTACAAATATGCGAATTCGGCGCACCAATTTATTTAAAAAAATTTGCATATTTGTTATTTGATTTGTAATTCGTAGAAGTTTATTCTTTGGAAACGCGCATCACTTCTTCGATACTCGTTATCCCGTTTTTCGCCTTGATAAATCCGTCTTCCGCCATGGTAACCATGCCCTGTTTTTCGGCCTGGGCTTTCAGTTCTTTGTCGGAGGCTCTTTTTAAAATCAACTCCGACATTTCTTCGGTGATTTCAAGAGTTTCGTAAATTCCGATGCGACCTTTGTATCCCGTATTATCGCATTGTTTGCATCCCTTGCCGCGATAGAAAAGCAAAGAATCGATGCCTTTTTCCGCGTCCATAATCACTTTGTTCGTTTCCAGCGTTTTTAAAATTTTATCGACATCGAATTGTCCCTTCAATTCTTCTATATTCTTGCGGGTTAAATTGTAACTTTGAATGCAATTCGTGCATATTTTTCGGACAAGTCTTTGCGCGATAATGACGTTTGTCGTCGAGGCGACTAAAAAAGAAGCGATTCCCATATTAGACAAACGAGGCAGGGTGGTAATGGCGTCGTTGGTATGTAAGGTCGAAAGCACCAAATGGCCGGTCATGGCCGCATGAACAGCGATTTCGGCCGTTTCTTCGTCGCGAATTTCTCCAACCATGATAATATCGGGATCCTGGCGGAGAAGGGCGCGCAGGCCGGAAGCGAAAGTGAATCCGATTTTGGCGTTGACTTGCGACTGATTTACATGAGGCATGCGGTATTCGATCGGATCTTCGACGGTCGAAATGTTAACGCGAGGAGTATTAAGGATGTTCAAAATGGTATAAAGAGAAGTCGTTTTGCCGGAACCGGTCGGTCCGGTGACAAGTATCATCCCGTGGGGCTTGGCGATATTTCTTTTTATGGTTTCCAAGCTGTAAGGCTGAAGGCCAAGCTGTTCCAGAGTTAAAACCTGCGCTTTTTCGTTTAGAAGGCGCATAACGATTTTTTCTCCGTCAAAAGTGGGAATTATGGAAACGCGGAATGAAACTTGATATTCGGGATTGTTTATTTTGAACCGACCGTCCTGGGGCAACCTGTGCTCGTCCACCTTTAAATTGGCCAAGATTTTTATGCGGGCGATAATTCCCGACTGCGCCGTTTTCGGCAAAGTCATAACATTGCGCAAAATGCCGTCTATGCGGTAACGGACGCTGATTTCCTTTTCCCCCGGTTCGATATGAATGTCGCTGGCTCCTTCGAAAACGGCGTATTCGAGCAGTGTGTCGACAATCCTGACCACGGGCAAATCTTCCGCCATTTTTTTCAAATCCTGATCTCCTTCCGTTTCCGTCGAGCTTGCCCGATCATTATTTAAAGACAAAGAATTCAATTCCGCTTTTAGAGTTTTGTGATATTGTTTGAGACCATCGCTTAAACTTTCCGGCGTAGTGAGGTATATCTCGGGTTCAAGCCCGGTCTTTTTCTTGATAAATTCGAATATTTCCAAATCCTCGCTGTCGAGAGTGGCGATTTTTATTTTCTTTGAATCG
This sequence comes from bacterium, assembly GCA_021788015.1. GTDB lineage: Bacteria > Patescibacteriota > Patescibacteriia > Patescibacteriales > JAKAJF01 > JAJYLD01. The sequence continues at coordinate 242,617 of JAJYLD010000001.1, forward strand.
GCGTCAAAAGCGATTAGACTATGGGTTACGGCTATGGGTTCGGGAACGGAAAGAAGAACGTCTTTGCGGATTACCTGGTCTTTTAAGTTTATAAAAGGAACGTTAAAATAACCGGCGGCCGCTTCATACAAGGTAAGCTGGTTCGTTAATTTTTTTTCAATTAAGAATTCTTCAAGCCCCTTGCCGTTTTCTTCGGCCTCTTTAACCACTTTATTAAAATCTTTTTCGGATAAGATGTTGGCTTTGACGAGAATTTTTTTTAATTGATCGTTATTTGCAAGCATGGGGATAAGTTTGTCGTATTTTTCTATTTAATTATAACACAAAAAAGCCATTTGCGAAAAGACGGGCTTTCTTCTTTCAATATCAATGGCGATGTGATAAAATGGGATTAAGAAAATAAAAATTTTCAACTCGCAATTTTCAAACAATTTGCAATTTTTCAATTTTTAAATTTAGAATTCATTTTATGGATTTTACCAAAATATTAAATTACTTATACCTCACCCGCCAAAAGATTTTTGAAATCATCCCCGAAATTTTAAGTTTCGTTTATGTTAGAGTATATTTGATTTTTATTTTCTTTTTCAACATTCTGTCTTGGGTTTTGGCGTATTTTATAAATTCGAAAGCCGGTCAAAATCCGATTATTTTTTTACATTATAATGTCGATTTCGGAGCGAATCTTGTCGGCGATGTCGGCCAACTTTACACTTTGTCGGACCTTGGCCTGATCGTGTTTATTTTCAATTTCTTTTTATTTTTGAATTTTTACAAGAAGAATAAATTTATAAGCCATCTTCTTCTTTCGGCCGCGGTTTTGGTTAACGCCATTCTTGTTATAGCTTTATATTTAATTTATTTAGTTAATTTCCGATAATTTATGCACAACGAATTGATTCGGATTCTATTTTTGACAACATTGTCTTTCGCGTTCGCGATGGGCTGGACGCCGCTTCTCGCGCATTTTCTTTATAAATATAAAATGGGGAAAAGGATCAGGAGCAATGGCGGAACTCCGATTTTCACGCAAATGCATGCTCATAAACAAGGGACGCCGGTCATGGGCGGTCTCTTGGTCTGGGTTACCGTATTAATTTTCAGCTTGGTCTTTTTTTATTTGCCGAAAATATTTCATTCCGATTTCCTCAACTCTTTGAATTTTCTTTCCAGAAAAGAAACGCTTTTACCGTTGGGCGTTCTCGTAGCCACCGCCTTGGTCGGCCTTTTGGACGACTGGCTTGACATTACCGGCAATGGCGTTGCGGGCGGCGGAGGATTAAAAGTAAGGCATCGCCTTCTTATTTATACTCTTATCGCGATAGTGGGCGCTTGGTGGTTTTATTTTAAATTGGATTGGGATTTTTTTCATATCCCTTTTATCGGCAATTTTAAAATCGGTTGGTACTACATACTCATTTTTATTTTTGTGCTTGTCGCTACGGCCTTCTCGGTCAATGAAACCGACGGCTTGGACGGTCTTTCCGGAGGCGTTTTACTTTCCTCATTCAGCGCCTATGCCGTAATCGCCTACGCTTTGGGCAAATATGATCTGGCCACTTTTTGCGGAATTATTGTCGGCGCCCTTCTCGCTTTTTTATGGTTCAATATCAATCCGGCGAGATTCTTTATGGGCGATACCGGATCCATGAGCCTTGGCATAACTTTAGGCATAATTGCCATGCTCACGAACAGCGCTTTGATTTTGCCCATCATCGGCTTCGTTTTTGTTATTGAGTCACTGTCGGTTATCATTCAAATCATTTCCAAAAAATTGCGCCACGGGAAAAAAGTTTTTCTTTCAAGCCCTTTGCACCATCATTTCGAAGCTAAAGGTTGGCCGGAGCCGAAAATCGTGATGCGATTCTGGGTTATTGCCGGGGTAACTTCGGTTTTAGGTTTGATCATTTTTCTTTTGGACCAAACTACGAAAAGATAAATAAAATCTCAAAACTCAAATGTCAAATCTCGAAACTGCAACTCAAAACCAAAAAACAGATGTAAAGATGAGAGCCTATCATTTTTCGATCCGTGTTATAAAGTTCATGGATTCTCTGCCGAATAAAAGAATTTTTGGATAATCGCAGGCCAACTATTAAGATCGGTAACCTCGATCGGAGCAAATATTATCGAAGCGAAATCGTCGTCATCGAAAAAAGATTTTATTAAGTTTTATGAAATCGCTTTAAAATCGTCAAATGAAAGTAAGTATTGTTCGGATTATTGAGAGACGCCACGAATACAGACAAGGTAAAGTCAATGAATTATTGCAAGAAACGAAAGAAATATCAAAAATACTCGGTGCCAGTCTGCTCACGCTTAAAAATAAAAGATTTTAGCTTTAAATTTTGGTTTTGAGATTTGCGTTTTGAGATTTGAGATTAATATCATGTTCAAAAAAATAAAAAATTGGTTCACCAAACTCCTGCACCGCCAATCTTTCCAGCACAACCCTGATTATACTTTAATCGGGGTTATTTCGATAATTTTAGTTTACGGCTTGATTATGCTTTCGAGCGCGACAAGCGCGGTCGCTTACGCCAATCACGGAGACAGTTATTATTTTTTTAAGCATCAATTATTCGGAATCGCCATAGGCTTGGTCCTTTTTTATTTTCTCTCGCGAATCGATTATCATATTTGGAAAAAATACGCGGCCGGTTTTTTGTTTTTTTCCATTGCTTTATTGCTTCTTGTCTTTATTCCTCATCTCGGAGCGCATTATGGCAAGGCGCCGAGGTGGATTAATGTTTTAGGTTTTTCTCTTCAACCGTCGGAATTTGTAAAAATTTCTTTTCTTTTGTATTTAGCCGCTTGGCTTGAATCGAGAAAGTCAAAACTGCACGAATTCAATGCGGGCATAAAGCCGTTTTTAACGGCGCTCGGAGCGATTGCGATTTTAATGCTTATGCAGCCGGATTTGGGAACTTTGTCCATTATCGTAATCACCGCCCTTTCCGTATACTTCGTCGGAGGCGGCAAAACCAAACATATAATTTACATCATTCTCGCCGGCGTAATCGCCATGATGATTTTGGTAAGAATAAAACCCTACCAGGCGGACCGTTTTCGCTGTTACGCCGATCCGAACTACAGTCCCGACGATATCTGTTATCAACTTAATCAGTCGCTTATCGCCGTCGGATCGGGCGGAATTTGGGGCAGGGGACTGGGCGCGAGTCGGGAAAAATTCATGTATTTGCCGGAAGTGAGCGGCGATTCGATTTTTCCGATTATCGGCGAAGAAACCGGCTTTATTTTTAGCGTCGGCCTGATTTTGCTTTTTTTGCTTTTATTTTATCGGGGATATAAAATTTCTAAAAATGCGCCCGATCATTTCGGAAGAAATCTCGCTATCGGCATCGTAACCTGGATTGTCGCCCAGGCCTTGATTAATATCGGAAGCATGATCGATGCCATGCCCATGACCGGCGTGCCGTTGCCGTTTATAAGTTATGGCGGCACAGCCATGATGTCGGCCTTAAGCGCGATCGGAGTGCTTGTTAATATAAGCAAACACACGAAAATTAATTAGATTGAATGTTTAAGATCAATCCTCAAAATTATAGTGCGTTTATAAGAATTAAAGGCCGGGGCAAGGCAAAATGCCTGATGAATGAATTTTTGTTGAATGGTCCGCTTAAAAATGCCAATCCATTAATCATAAATAATCAGGATTCTTGGGTTTTTTATATCGACAAGAGAAAGCAGAAAATTTGCGACAAGATTGGTTTCAATTTTTTTAAGAACGAGAAGAGATTTAAAAAGTACAGTTCTGATTTTGAAAAGTACGTAAATTTCGCACAGAAGAAATTGATTAAAAAGTATTCTTCAATACTTTCACGAATAAGTAAAGAAGAATTTAAAATTGCGGTTAAAAAATTGTCTGAATTTTGGAAATTTTACGGCTATACCGAATTTATTTTTCATGATTCTCCTTATGAAAGAATGCTTAAGACAAAAAATAAAATTTTAAAGAAAAATTTAAAGAAATTGGACGCGCTTAAATTGGAAGGAAGAAAAATTTTTAATTTTTTTGTGCCGTACGGTGGAGTATTAAACAATATTCTTTCTTCTATTTCAAAGCAATTTTTTCAAAATGAGGGGGACGGATATTTTCTCTATTATGACGAAATTATAAAATTGTTTAATGGTTTTAAAATTGATAAAAAAATAATAGCGCAAAGAAAAAGATTTTATGCTTTATCGGGAGGTAAAAAAATCAAGCATTTTAATTATACTGATTCGAAAAAAGTAGCGCGTATTTTTTACAAATACGAAAAGAAGGAATTAAAAAATCAAACAAAAATGGGAATAAAAGGAGATATCGCAAATCCGGGAAAGGCGGTTGGTAAAATCGTAATCGTTCCCATGATGGACGCAAAAGAAGCGGCGCATATTAAAATGAACAAAGGTGATATTTTAGTTGCACAAAGTACGAATCCTGATTTAATCAGTTTATGCACTAAAGCCGGCGCTATCGTCGCCAACCAGGGCGGCATGCTTTCTCATGCCGCCATAATCAGTAGAGAATTAAATATACCTTGCATAGTCGGCACTACCAGTGCCACCAAAATTTTCAAAGATGGTGACCTGGTGGAGGTTGATGCCTTTCAGGGTATAATAAGAAAAATAAATGGAAATTATAAATAAAAAAATACTTCTATCCGGCGGGGGCACGGGCGGTTCCGTATCGCCACTTTTGGCTATTTGTGAAAGTTTGAAAAAAGAATACGAATTTTTTTGGGTAGGCACAAAAAACGGCATCGAAAAGAAAATGGTCGGGGCCGAAAAGATACCTTATTATTCCGTTTCGAGCGGAAAATTCAGACGTTATTTTTCCATCCGTAATTTTATCGATCCGTTTTTTGTTTTAATCGGTTTTTTTCAATCCTTGGGGTTATTGCTTAATTTGAGACCGGACATGGTAATTACGGCCGGAAGTTTTGTCAGCGTGCCGGTCGTTTGGGCGGCCCGGCTTTTGCGCATTCCGGTTTTAGTACATCAGCAAGATATCAGGCCGGGACTTGCCAATAAACTGATGGCGCCGTTCGCAAAAGTCATAACCGTTACTTTTGAAAAATCGTTAAAAGATTACGGCAAAAAAGCGGTTTTGACCGGAAGCCCGGCGAGGCAAAGTCTCCAAAATCCAAATTCAAAATTCCAAATTCCAAATGAATTTAGCGAAGGACTGCCTGTAATTTTTATTTTAGGCGGGGGCACGGGCGCGAAAGCTATAAATGATTTAGTTTATGAATCCATGTCGGAAATCACAAAATTTTGTAACGTAATTCATCAGACAGGAAAAAATAAAATCGCAAATCGCAAATCGCCGATTATCAATTGCGTTTCTTTCGATTTTCTCAATCCTCCCCAAATGGCTGCCGCATACGCCGAAGCCGACCTTGTCGTTTCCCGCGCCGGCATGGGAACTTTGACCGAACTTTCTTATTTCGGCAAACCGGCCATAATAATTCCCATGCCCGATTCGCATCAAGAAGAAAACGCCGAGATTTTAAAAAATGCGAACGCGGCGATTGTTTTGAATCAGAGAAAGTTGAGCTCGGATAAATTTATTTCGGAAATTAAAAAATTGCTCACAAATGATAATTTAAAATCGGAATTAAGCGCAAACATAAAAAAAATCATCCGCACGGACGCGGATGAAATTATAAAAACAATAAAAGCTATAATACCAGCACAGTTATAAGCTCTCAAAGTCTGCTTTTATTTTTTTTGCTTTATCAATAGCAACTTCTATTGATTCTTTTAATTTAAATGCGTCCTCTTTCATTTTTAAACATCCCTTTATAAATTCATCCGTATCCTTAATTATTTTTGTGGAAAATTCTTTATCTTCGTCTTCAGAAAATTTTTCTAAGTATTTTTTTTCTTTTTCCGATTCTTCAATTTTTAATTCAATTTCGGTTATATATGCCATTATATCTTGAAGATCTCTTTCTAAAGACATTATTGTTTCTTCTATTTCTTCAAGATGGCGTCTTTTTTCACCTTCAAAGTCCGGTTCGTTTTTAAATTGTTCGTTCATATTTTTGTGATTTTCCTCTGTAATTTCGAGGTTAAAATTAATTTATTTTTTGAAACATACCCGTTTATTTCCGATCGCATGCCGAATTTGTTTTCGAAATACAAACCCGGTTCGATCGCAAAAGGAATATCCGGTTCCAAGGCTTTTTCATTCTTCGGCGAAAAAACAAAATGTTCGCCATGGCAGGATTTTGTGCCTAAACTATGACCGGTCGCGTGAATAAAATATTTGTCCAGCTTCAATTTTTTAAAATATCCGCGCGCCGCCCAATCGACTTTTTTATTTTGTATAGATTTTTTCTTCTTCAATTTTCTTTTTATGTAAGCCACGGATAAGTCGCGCGCCTTTACGATTAGCGCGAAGTTTTTTTCATATCCTTTCGGAATATTTTTTCCCGTGTAAAAAATCCAGCTCAAATCGCCGTAAATGGAACCTTTTTCTTGAAGTCGCGCCCAGATGTCGATTAAGAGCAGTTGATTCTCGTCGATGATTTTCGCCGTTTTCTTTTCGGGAAAATAATGCGGAATGGCCGAATTTTCATTGACGGCGACAATCGGCTTGTCTTTGTCAGGAATCAAACCTTCTTTTTTAAATTCGCGCAAAATAAATCGCTTCAAATCATGCTCGGTGATTTTCCCGAGTTTTCTTTTCACTTCTTTCAAGACGCGATCGCGAATCATTTCCAGTTTTTTGACGGCGAGTTTATGGCTTGAGATTAATTTTGGATTTTTCAGTTCCCGAACTATTTTTTTATGCTCATTTTTGTTGCGCAAGCAGTCTTTTTTGATTCCGGCAAAATATTTTTTAATGTCTTTTTCTGTTTCATTAATTAATTTTAAACCATTTGCAACCGAAAAATTATCTTCATTTATCATGCATCCGAAATTGTCCCGGGCATTTTTGGATTCATAAACGATTTCGTCGTTCCTTATCCAAAACGGAAAAATTTTGCAGACAAGCGGCCGATTGTCGCCCAAAACGCAGCCCTCTCCGTCTTTCAGGAAAAAACATTTTCCGTTTATTTTTCTGACATTCAGTTTGTAAAATTTATCCTTTATTTTTATAAAACTTTTTCCCCACCAATCTTCGTCATTTTTATCAATTTTGTATTCGCTTGAAATGGCAAAGTCATAAAGATTAAAACCTTTCGCTATAATATTTTTAATATCGCGAACAGTAAAAGGAACTCTTGGCGAATCCGCGCAACATCCTTTTTTATTTTTTAAGCATGTTTTGCAAATGTTAAGCATGTTATTGACAAAGATTTTTTAAATGCTAATATCGGATTAAACTTATCGAACGTTTTTAATTTAAATAAATTCTAAAAAGGATGGTGATTTCATGAAGCTGGACAAAATGGATTCCGGCGCAAAGCTGGAGCTCAACTTCGTTATTCGGAAATTTCTTGAATTACCCGGGGCGGAAAAAGAACGGCTCTATGTCCTCACTCAAATCGGCGGCGAAGATTCAATGGATGAAGCGGGGACAGCCCTACTTGCCTTGTTAGTAAATAATCGCGAGGAAATGGCCAAATTCGCCGGACAGCCACCTTTCAAATTGTGGGCGGTATTTCCCGAGGACGCTCCCTGCAAAGCCGTGCTGTTCTGGCAATATTTTAAAGACAATCTTACAAAAAGGAACGGGGATATTCGCATCGCCTCCGCGACCTAACTCTATGTGTGTTACATGGAGTTTTTTATTTTTGTTTATTGTCTATAACGTCATTCCCGCGAAAGCGGGGATCCAGAAAAATTATTCTGCCCAGGAATTTTTTCTTGTAATTATTTCGTTTTCTTTAAACCAAGGAGGAGTAATAATCAAAAGTAAATCCATTGTCCCCGCATAAGTATATTCAACTTTTGAAGGTACGTCTACCAACATTCCGGCTTTAACATTTATTTTTTTATTGTCAATAATAAAATATCCTTTTCCGGTGAGAACAAAATAAATGTGTGAACATTTTTTACTGATTATAAATGTATCATGGCCCCTTTTGACTTTTATAAAGTAAATCTCAAAATTTTTATTTTGAACGGGGAATAGATAACCGCTAAGGCCGATTTGTGTAAATGTCGCTTTTTGGGGCAACTTTTTTATGTATTTATTCATAATGTTATAAATTCATTATAATAAAAAGTTTTTAATGTCGATAATATATTTTCTGGTAACATAATTTAAACTTGCTTTTTTCTCTAAAATTCAGTAAAATTTTTTTATCCTTTAAGTTGATTTCAGTTTATCATGGTTTGTTTAAAGTTAGCAAACCGAAATAAAACCGTCATTCCGGAGTGCGGCATAGCAGGGGAGCGACAGAATCTCGTGAATTTCTCGAGATCCTATCGGTCGCTCATAAATTCGCTCCCTCCAGGATGACAATTTAATATGGACCTATCCAAAATCAAAAAAATTTACATGATCGGAATTAAGGGAGTGGGTATGACCATGCTCGCCCAGTTTTTGGCCGCGCAAAAAATCGAAATTATCGGATCGGACACAGAAGAAAAATTTATGACTGATGAAGTTTTAAAAAGGGCCGGCGTCAAAGTGATAGAGCGTTTTCATGAAAACAATGTTCCGGCCGATGCCGATTTGATTATTTATTCGACCGCGTACAACGTCGAGCGGAATGTCGAAGTGGCGAAAGCTTTGAATCAAAATAAAATAAGAGTGCTTACCTATGCGCAGGCTTTGGGTGAAATTTTTAATGAAAAATACGGCATAGCGGTGGCCGGTTCGCACGGAAAAACGACGACAACCGCCTGGCTCGCGTTCGTTATGCAAAAATCCGGTCTCGAACCTAATGCCATGGTCGGTTCGACCGTGCCGCAATTCGAAGGACCGAGCATAACGGGAAATTCCGATTATCTTGTCGTCGAAGCGGACGAATATCAGAACAAGCTTCAATATTTCAATCCGAAAATCGCGCTTTTGAACAATATCGATTACGATCATCCGGATTTTTTTTCAAGCTTTCTCGATTATGTCGATGTGTTTTTGAAATTCATTCAAAAAATTCCGAAGAAAGGATTTTTAGTCGCCAATTTTGATGACCCCGTTATTCGCAAATACGCGGGAGTAAATTGTGTTTGCGAGGTTGTAAGTTACGGTGTGGAAACGCACCGCGGTGATTCTCTAAAAAATTATGATTTTATCGCTTACGACTTGAATGAAGAACATGGCCGGCAATACTTCAAAGTAAAAATGCAAAATGATGAAAATTATGAAGAGCTGGGTCAATTCAACATAACTCTGCCCGGAGTTCATAACGTCTACAATGCGCTTGCCGTTATCGCCGCCTGCGTAAATTTGGAAATTCCATTATTGTCCCTTAGAACAAGTTTGGCGGAATTTTCCGGAACAAAGCGAAGGATGGAGATAATGGGTGAATTCAACAAAGCCGTGATTATCGACGATTACGCTCATCACCCGACAGAAATCAAAGCGACCCTGAACGGCATCCGCCAAATGTACCCGAATAATAAATTAACCGTTGTCTTCCACCCCCATACTTTTACGCGCACAAAAGTATTGCTTGATGACTTTGCCGCCAGCTTCGATCGCGCCGATGAGATAATCATTTTGGACATTTACGGATCGGCGAGAGAAAAACAAGGCGGAGTGCACAGCCGCGATCTCGTTGAGAAAATCCGAACGCGCAAAAAAGACGCGAAATATATTTCAACTTTATCCGAATGCGAAAATTATCTTCGCCAAAACGCGGGCCGCGAGGAAGTGATTCTTCTCATGGGCGCGGGTGACGTTTTCAGAGTGGGAGAAAATTTGATCAAATAAACCCGGGATGAGATTAAAGAGTTCCAAAGAGACGGCATGCAGAGAGTTGAAAAAAATAACAAGTCATGGTATTATAAATACGCAAGCAGGATTTAAGATAAATAAAGGCAAATTCCGACCGAAAGAACGGTTTTTTTAATTCGAAAGATCGGTGAAACAAAAGCCTTTTTTAATTAATATCTATGGCGATAATCTTTATTTTTTTGCTTATTTTGGTCGCTTCCGTCTTCACTCCCCAGTATATTTTATTTTTATTGGTTCTAAATCTTTTCGCCGGACTTTTTCTGTCTCTCTCCCAAATAATAATCGCTTTGCTGCCGCACGCAAAGCCTCTTCATAAACAATTGAATTCGCAACCGTTCGTTTCGATTTTCGTTCCCGCCTATAACGAACCTCCAGCGATTTTGATGCAAACGCTGGAAACCCTTTCAAAATTGAGATATGACAATTTTGAAGTTTTGGTCATAGACAATAACACCGAAGATCCGGATATTTGGAAACCGGTGGAAGCGTTTACAAAAACGCTCGGAGAAAAGTTTCGTTTCTTTCATGTCGATCGCCTTTCCGGTTTTAAAGCCGGCGCGCTCAATTACCTTATAAAATACATGGAAAAGAAATCGGAATATGTGGCCGTAATCGACGCCGATTATCTCGTCCATTCCTATTTTTTGACAACCGCTTTGTCATATTTCACGAATAAAGACATAGCTCTCGTGCAATTTCCGCAGCAATACCGCAATCGCATCAAAAAGAATCAGGCCATAGCCGACGAATACAGACATTTTTTCGGTATTTACATGAATATGGCCAATCATCTCGACTGCGTTCCCTCGACCGGTACCGTAAGTATTTATAAGTCGAACGTTTTGCGCCAAATCGGCGGTTTTCGGGGCGAGGCGCTTACGGAAGACGCCGATATCGGACTTAGAATTTACGGAGCGGGTTATCGCGGGATATTTGTCGACCGACCGATCGGTTACGGTTTGATGCCTTACGACCTTGAAGCTTACCGGAAGCAAAAATGGAGATGGGCGTTCGGAAACGCGCAATCGATAAAAACTCTTTTTTCTCTGTTTGGGAAAATTCCGTTCAGGTCCTGGCTAGGATTTCTTATCCATCTTACGGCATGGGATCATTTGAATTTCTTACCATTCGCCGTTTTGGCCGCTTATTCCGTCGTTTTGCTGCCGAACATTCCGGTAACGCCCACGCATAGGCTTCTGCTTGAAATCGCTTCTTTGTCGATTTTTGTCACCTTGATATCCAAATTGATTCTTATTCGAGTGGCTTTGCGGAACCAGCCGAATTCTTTATCGCGTTCTTTGCGGGCTTTCGGAGTCCATATCGGCATGACTTTTTTGTATTCCGAAGCATGGCTTACCTATATTCTGCGCATGAAATTCACTTTTGAACGAACAAACAAATTTATTTTTGCGAAAATGCCGAGCCTTTTGAAAAATTCGTACAAAGAGCTTGTCCTGGGATTATGGTTTTTGATCGGGATGGTTGAGGCTATCTTCTGGGGTACAAGAATAATAACGGTCGTCGCTTATTTTGTCTCGTCGATAATTTTATTTTCCGTTTACTACGTGTATTGGAAAATTTATCCGACAAAATCATATTCGAAAAAAATATTTGAAAACACGGAAAAGAAATATCTTCCTTATATCAAGTCAACGACTCACAATGTAAATTACGAATTAACCGAAGCAAGATTATGAATTCCATTAGAAGCTCAGCCGGAAACGGACGAGCGCGATTGCTTCGTTGGAAAGACAATAGAAATAAAAAATAAAGGATTAAAGATTAACTCGAGCGGATAAGCAGTTCAAACTTTTTGATCGCGATTCGCTTCCAATGGGATGAAAATAGCTCTCCTTGCTCCGCTTTGGAAAAAAATTCCTCCCGAGAAATACGGCGGATCGGAATTGGTTGTCGCCAATTTGGCAAAAGGATTAACCGAACTCGGGCATGATGTGACAACCTTGGCCTGCGGCGGATCAGAAGTATCCGGCAAACTTATTCCTGTTATTGAAAAGCCGATGTATGATCTCGTTGGCGGTTTCGATTGGAGCGGAATCAAGCAATATGAATTTTTGTCTTTTTTTGAATTGGGCAAGCGAATAAAAGATTTCGATATCGTTCATAACCACATGGGTTTTCATCCAATCGCTCTCGCTCCGTTTCTGGATATTCCGTTTGTCACGACGCTCCATAGCAGTTTGCCGCCGGATTTTCCGTTTTTGGCCGAAGCTTTTCGCGAATATCCGTTTGTCTCAATCAGCGAGGCGCAAAGAAGATTGGCGCCAGACTTGAATTATGTCGGAACGGTATATCACGGCATCGACGTGAAATCCTTTCGGCCGCGACCTGATGGCGACGGGAACGGTTTTGTCTTTATGGGCACCATGTCTCGCAATAAAGGCATCGATATCGCGGTCAAAGCCGCTCGCGCGCTCGGAGTAAAATTGACTATCGCGGGAGAAATAAGAGAAAGCGACGGGTCCTTTCTTGAAAAGGAAGTTTTTCCCTATGTTGACGGGAAAAACATACAACTTGTCGGAGAAGTCGATCATGAAGAAAAAAATCGTTTGTTTGCCGAGGCCGACGGCGTTCTTTTTCCATCACGCTGGAACGAAGCCTTCGGATTGGTTATGGCGGAGGCGCTCGCTTGCGGCACGCCCGTTGTTGCGCTAAACAACGGAGCGGTTCCGGAAGTTATTAGAAACGGAAAAACGGGTTTTATCGTCGAAAACGAGCGGGAATTCACGGAAGCGATGGAAAAAGTCGGCAAAATTTCAAGAGAAGTTTGCCGCTCCGAAGCGGAACGGCGCTTCGATATTTCCGCGATGGCGGAAAATTATGATTACGTATATAAAAAATTAATCCAAACAAAATGAAAATAGCAATTGTCACGCCGGTAATGGTAACGGTTCCTCCAAAAAAGTATGGAGGAATCGAGCTTATAGTAGATGAATTAGCGCGCGGTTTGGCCAAGCGCGGCCACGATGTTTCGGTATTTTGCGCCGGCGGTTCCAAAATCGATGGTAAAAATTTACATAGAGTCGAATCTTCTCCTTATCCAACAGGAAGACACCTTGAAGAGAACAGGTTATGGGAATTGCATCAACTTTTATCCGTGCTAAGCCGACAAAATGAATTCGATATCATTCATTTAAATTATGAACCGCTCGTATGCCGATTCAATGCGGATGGCATAAATACAAACCTGCTTGATTTCTTCACCGTTCCGGCAGTATCAACTTTTCATAACACAACCGCAATCCCTAAAAATATAAAATATTACCAAGATGCGCATTCGTTAAATAAGCACACTTTTGTTTTTGTTAGCGAAAACCAACGCAAGCGATTATCTTTCTTTCCTAGAACAAAAGTGATTTATAATTCAGTGAAAATTGAGCAATTTTCCGTGGAGAGAAAGAAAGATGATTATCTTATGTTTCTCGGAAGAATCGCACCGGTTAAAGGCATAATTGAGGCGATCGTCATTGCCCAAAAAACACAGATACCTCTTATAATCGCCGGCAAGATTGATCCGACCGATCGCGAATTCTATGAAAAAAAAGTAAAACGGCTTATCGACGGAAAACTAATCCGTTATGTCGGAGAAAAAAACTCTGTCGAAAAAGTTAAACTTTTGAAGCGAGCCAAATGCCTTTTGTTTCCTATTCTTTGGGAAGAACCGTTCGGCCTGGTTATGGTGGAAGCGCTCGCTTGCGGAACTCCTGTTGTCGCATTCAGGCGCGGATCCGTTCCGGAAATTATTAAAAATGGCGTCAATGGCTTTATTGTAAATACAATTGATGAAATGGCGGAAGCGGTGAAGAAAATAGAAAAAATTGATCTTTCGGCATGTCGCGAAAGTGTTGAAAAACGTTTCTCGGTGGAACGCATGGTCGGAGAATATGAAAATTTATTTAAAAAAATTATTAATGATTCAAAAAATAAAAAAGAAGTGGTAAAATATAATCATGATCGAAGAGAAAATAAAAGAAAACGTAAATTTATCCCCGCTCTCAAGTTTTAAAATCGGAGGAACGGCCAGATTTTTTGTCGAAGTGAAGAACAAAGAAGATTTGCGAGAAGCGATAAAATGGGCGAAAGAAAGGAAAGAGCTTGCTTATATTTTGGGCGGAGGCAGCAATATTTTAATAAATGACTCGGGCGTCGAAGGTCTGGTCCTGAAAATAGAAAATGAAGAATTCGGCATCAAGGGGGATCGTATCGAGGCGGGAGCCGGAGTTTTGCTCGCGAAAGCCATGGTTTCCGCCAACGGCCGCGAACTTTCCGGTTTTGAATGGGCGGTCGGCATCCCGGGAACAGTCGGCGGGGCCGTTCGCGGCAACGCGGGAAATATCGGAGAAATTATCGAAACGGTTGAGGTTTATGATTCCAAAAAAGATCGCTTTGAAAATTTCAGCCGCAAAGATTGCGAATTCGCATACCGTGAAAGCGTATTCAAGGAAAAGAAAAATCTTATCGTTTGGAAAACCGTTTTTAAGTTGGGCAAGGCGAACGCGAAAGAAATCAAAAAAACCGTTGAAAAATTTTTAAGCGCGAGAAAGGGCCAGCCCAATCTTCCGAGCGCGGGCAGCGTTTTTAAGAATGTGCCGCTTAAAACCGTTCGAACGAACAACAACGAGCTTGCCGAGCTGGCCTTAACGGAAAATAAGGTCGTTGATGAAAAAATTCCGGCGGGGTGGCTTATCGATTACCTGGGCTTGAAAGGCAAAATAATGGGCGGAGTAAAAATAAGCTTGGAACACGCGAATTTTATCGTTAATACCGGGAATGGAAAAACCGAAGACGTTATTATGCTCATAAGCTATATAAAACAGCAAGTTCGAGACAAATTAGGGATACAGCTGACGGAGGAAATCCAATATTTTGGAATTTAGTTTCGATTTAATAAAACACAAAATTTTATTTAGAGCAAGTGGCTAAATTAAAATTTTGTGTTTTTATTTTTCTCTAAAATTGGCGTAAATTTAATTATAAAATAATTACCATTGACTAATTAAAAAATTTATGTTATATTAATATAAATTTTTAAAACATTAAATATTTAGTTCCATGCTTCTACAGAACTAATATGGAAAATAATTCAATTCTTGACCAAATTATTTCAAACCAAAAGGCCGAAGAAATCGCCAAACTTAACGCCGTGGAGATTATCGGCAATATTTTCAGCAATTTAAACGAGCGCGAACGCGATGTTCTCAGCCGGAGATTCGGCTTGCGCGGAAACGGAAAAGAAACTTTGGAAAATATCGGCAAGGCGCATAATCTAACTCGCGAACGCATCCGCCAAATTGAAATTTCCGGAATTAAAAAACTGCGCCAGCTCGATGAATTGGAAGATTACATAAAAGGCTTGCGCCATGTCATCACCCAGCTTTTGGAAGAACACGGCGGAGTCATGGAAAAAAATTATTTATTGAACAATTTGGTGAATTTTTCCGTTGACGGAGCCAAATCGGAAAATGTCGAAGAAATACATAAAAATCATCTCGATTTTCTTATCGCCAAACTTTTGCATAATGAATTCGAAGAAGTTCTCGATTCCGAATATTTCAAGGAATCGTTCAAATTGAAATATCAGACTCTCGATCACCTTGAAGCACTGGCGAAAGAGTTGCTTGAAAAAATCCGTGAGATGAAACAAATTTTCTATACCCACGATCTTATCAATTTGGCCAAAGAACTTGATGGCTATAAAAATAACGAGGAAAAACTTAAAACTCCGAACAATATCGATATTTCCAGCGCTCTTAAAAGCGAATTGTTTGAAGAAGACTCCGAACTTATTAATGAAAACAAATCTCTTTATTCTTTGCTCCGAGCCTTGAAACGGATTGAACAAAATAAATTCGGATATTGGGGCATCGAAGAATGGCGCGAAATAAAACCGAAGACGATCAATGATAAAATTTATTTGATTCTTAAAAATAACGGTAAGCCCATGCATTTCGCCGAAATCGCCGCGAAGATCAACGAAATCGGTTTTGACGAAAAAAAAGCGAATCCGGCAACGGTCCATAATGAACTTATTCTCGACAAAAAATACATTCTTGTGGGACGCGGCCTCTACAGTCTTAAAGAATGGGGGTATAAAAACGGCACGGTCGCGGACGTAATCGTCGATTTATTGAAAGAAAGTCCCGACGGCCTGACAAGGGATGAAATTATTAACAAAGTATTCGAACAGAGAATGGTAAAAAAGGCGACCGTAATTTTGGCTTTGATGGACAAAAATAAATTCGAACGGACGGAAAACGGGAAATATAAATTAAAAAGTTAAAAGAAGCACTCAAAAATATAGACAAAAAGACCTTGAAAAGGTTTTTTTGTTTTAAGTAGAGGTATTAATCTCAAATCTCAAAAAGCAAAAATTAAAACTGTAACTTAAAACTAAAAAGTTTTGAGATTTGCCATTTGAGTTTTGAGATTTTTTTTCTCAGCCAGATTTTATGTCCCGGTTCTGTTTGACGGATTGCAAGAATGCCTCAAATTATGTTAAAATAAATTCATGAATCCCGTTTTAGAAGCCGCGGTAGCTTTCACGGGAAGAATAGGTCTGATGTGAAATAAATTAAAATTTTTAACTTAGCAGATATAAATCAAATTTGATCGCGATCCCGATACAACAAATCCTGTCGGATTTGGCTACGGGACAAGTTCTATCGCACAAAACTTATTTTTAACCACGTCTCGCCCCGTAGTCACCGAGTTCACGAGGTGTACTACGGGGGTCTGCTTCTAACGGGATGAATATCACCATTGATTTTAGCGCCATAAATAATTTCTTAAACCAGCCGCTCGGCCCGTTGATGTGGCAAATTTTTTATACGATAGGATGGATTCCCGCCGTTTTTATCATGCTTTGGGGATTCAAGGAAATGTGGGTTGAGTATATACATAATCGTTGGGCGGGAGCGCAGAAAAAGATTTTATTGGCCATAGACATACCGCGCGGCAATACGCAATCTCCGCGAGCGGTCGAGAATATGTTCGCTTACCTCGCCGGCGCTCATGGCACCATCAATTTGGTTGAAAATTATTGGGAAGGGAAAATCCAGCTTTCTTTCAGCTTTGAAATCGTCAGCATAGACGGATATACTCAGTTTATAATCCGCACGCCCGAAGTTTTTCGCCATCTTGTCGAAACCGCGATTTATTCGCAATATCCGGACGCGGAAATCACGGAAGTGAACGACTATATCGAAGGCATGCCGAAGAAATTCCCGGACGAAGAATACGACATGTGGGGGACGGAATTCATTCAGGCGAAAAACGAGGCCTACCCCATTAAATTATATACGGAATTCGAGCACCAGATGGGCCCGGTGGAAACTTTTTATCGCGATCCCATGGCGGCATTGATGGATTTGTGCAGCAGTTTGCGCAAGGGGGAACAGCTTTGGTTCCAGATTATCGTCAAGCCCATCGACATGAACGAGTGGACAAAAATAGGGGACAAGGAGGCGGCGAAAATATTAAAAGAGAAGCCGGCGGAAGCCAAAGGAATTCTGCCTGGCATCGAAAAGGGTTTTTTTGGATTCTTTTCCGTATTGAGCGATATGATGGGATCCATGTTCGGCTATGCTCCGGCGGAAAAGCAAAAGGAAGAAAAAAAGGATGAATCTCTCAAGATGATGCAGTTGAAACCGAAGGAGAGGAAACAGGTCGAGGCCGTTCACGCCAAAATTGGGAAAATCGGCTTTCATTGCAAATTTAGGTTTGTCTATATCGCGAAAAAGGACGTTATGAACAAACCGAAAGTCGTAAACGGTTTCGTGGGCTTCATGAAACAATTCGCGGCCATGGATTTGAACAATTTAAAACCGGATATGAAAAAAACCGCCACATCCGTTCATTATTTTTTTAAAAACTATCGCTTAAACGGAAGGAAAAAAAGAGTAATAAGAAACTACATTGCCAGGGACGGAGGCAAAGGAAGGAAAATGGGTATTTTCACGACAGACGAATTGGCGACAGTTTGGCACTTCCCGGTCGAAAGCGTGGTCAAAGCCCCGATGATCCAGAAAGCGCCGGGAAGAAAGGCGGAGCCGCCATCAAGCCTTCCCATCGATATCGAACCGGCAAGCGAAGCCGTCTTCGAGCCGCGATTCCGAGAAGAAGTTCTCGGTCAAAAACCGAAGCAGATGCAGGAAGAAAAAATAAAAGAAGAAGAAAAAGGTTCGCCGCCGGACAATTTACCGTTTATTTAGTGACAAAAATAAAATTTTAAATTCTAATTTCTCAATCCTAAATTTATAGATCCAAATTACCAAAACGTTTTGAATTTTTATTTTTTGTCATCCGATATCGTTTGGAGTTTAGATATTATAAATTTTAGAATTTCAATTTGAGTTTTAGATTTTAATATTGCTTCGAATTTAGAATTTAAAATCATTTTATGGATAACGAAATAACAGTATTCGCGGAAACGACTTTCCGCAATCATCATCGAAAATTCGGAATAAAAATCGACGATCGTCGCCGACATATGTATTTGATCGGGAAAACCGGTATGGGCAAATCGACCATTTTGGAAAATATGATTGTCGAGGACATCCGGGCCGGAAAAGGCGTCGCCGTAGTCGATCCGCATGGCGATTTGGCGGAAAAAATTATCGAGTTCATTCCCTCCGGCCGCGTCAATGACGTCGTTTATTTCAACCCCGCGGACATGGAATTCCCGATCGCTTTTAACGTTGTCGAACATGTCGAGCCACACTTGAGACATCTCGTCGCTTCCGGGCTTTTGGGAGTCTTTCAAAAATTATGGGCTGATTCATGGGGTCCTCGTTTGGAATATATTTTGCGCAACGCCATTTTGGCGATTCTTGATTATCCTGGCTCCACGCTTCTCGCCGTTACCAGAATGCTTTCCGATAAAGCCTTCAGAAAAAAGGTTATTGAAAAAATTCAGGATCCGGTCGTTAAAGCTTTTTGGGTCAATGAATTCGCCGGCTATGCCGACAAGTTCGCTTCCGAAGCGGTTTCTCCTATCCAAAACAAGGTCGGACAATTTTTGTCGAGTTCTTTGATTCGCAATATCGTCGGTCAAGTAAAATCCTCGATCGACGTCAGAAAAATAATGGACGAAGGAAAAATTTTGATCATGAATTTAAGCAAAGGAAGAATCGGAGAAGATAACTCGGCGCTTTTGGGCTCTATGATGATCACAAAAATCCAGCTCGCGGCCATGAGCCGGGTCGATTTGCCGGAAAAGGACAGAAAAGATTTTTATCTTTATGTCGATGAATTTCAAAATTTCGCGACGGACAGTTTTGCCAATATTCTTTCCGAAGCGAGAAAGTACCGTTTGAACTTGATCATGGCTCATCAATACATCGAACAGCTCGGCGAAAAAGTCAAGCCGGCCGTTTTCGGCAATGTCGGCACTCTGATTGTTTTTAGGGTCGGAGCGGTCGACGCCGAAGAATTGGTAAAAGAATTTACGCCGACTTTTATGGAAGAAGACATCGTCAATTTGCCCAAATATGAATTTTATATAAAACTGATGATTGACGGGGTCGCTTCAAACCCGTTTTCCGCGCGCGGTTTGCCGCCTCTTGAAGAGGATGAAAAAACCGGCAATATCGAAAAGATCATAAAAGTTTCGCGTGAGCGTTATGCGAAAAAACGATCCGAGGTTGAAGAAAAAATCGCCCGTTGGCATATGAGCATAGAAGAAACGGAAGTAAAAAATTCGGCCGCGACAAAAGATAAAAGGAGAGAAGAAAAAGAACCTTGGAAAGAAAAAAACAAAAAAGTCGAATATTTGAAGCCAAAGACCGAATTCGGGCGGGAAGAAAGAAAGACGGAAAGAAGCGATCGGGACAAGACGAATAAAAAGGAGGACGCTTTTCAATACGCGGCCGTTTGTTCACGATGCGGAAAGGAAACGAAAATTTCTTTCGTGCCCGACGGTATTCGGCCGATATTTTGTAAAGATTGTCTCGCGATCGCGAAAAAAGAAAAACAATCGGAAGTCGAAACAAGAAAAAAAATGAAAATGAGGGAACTTGAAAAAATATCCCCGGCGGAAATCGATTCTCGGCCCGAGATGTCTCTGTCCCAACTTTCAAAGGACAATATTGTAAGTTTTAAATCGGACAAAGATGGTTCGGCTCCGAAAATTGCCGATCCAAAAGCATTCGAGGGAAAATTAGAAGATGGTAAAGAGGTTAATTTTGAATAAAAAATGTCTAAATTATAATTTCCAATTTCTAAATTTAGGAATTGGGAATTTTATTAGACCTTATAATTTAGAAATTAGAAATTTTTGTCATTACTCTCGCCTATTATGAAAATCAAAGCCAGTTTACATATTCATACCAAAGAAGATAAAAAAGAGGGTTTTTTTATAAGCTACTCGATTTATGATTTAATTGATCATGCGAAATTGTTAGGCTTCAGGGTCTTGGCCTTGACGACCCATAAAACTTTTGTTTATAAGGAAGAGTACGGAAAGTACGCGGAAGAGAAAGGCATTTTACTAATCCCCGGAATCGAACTTGATATGCATGCGCCGTTTTTAAAACGATGCCATATTCTCGTTTTAAATTGCGAAAAAGACATCGAGAAAGTAAAAACATTTTCTGATCTGAAAAAATACAAAAAAAAGAATCCGAAAATTTTTATCATCGCCCCTCATCCCAATTTCGACTATTTCAATTCGATGGGCATGCGCAATTTGAAAAAATATATCGGACTTTTTGACGCGATCGAACATTCTTGGTTTTTTTCAACATTCTTGAATTTTAACAGACGCGCGGGAAGAATCGCAAAAAAATTCAAAAAGCCCTTTATCGCCACGGCCGATTGTCATACCCTTGATTTTTTCAATTCCGATTACATAACCCTTGACTTAAAAAAAATGGACGCCGATTCCGTATTCAAAAAATTAAGAGAAAGAAAGTTTGAAAATGTGACCAAACGAAAAAAATTCTTGAAAATAATTTTTTATTATCTTAAAGAATTTATCTTTAAATATTACGGATTGCTTTTGATCGTAAAAATTAAGAACATTTTAGAAAAAGATACGAATCCCGTTAGAAGCCGCGATCGCTTTAATGGGGAAAAAATAAAACATGAAAAAATTTCATAATAATATGCAGATTATAGAATCAAAATTTTTTTTGATCGCGATCCCGATACAACAAATCCTGTCGGATTTGGCTACGGGACAAGTTCTATCGCACAAAACTTATTTTAACTACGTCTCGCCCCGTAGTCACCGAGTTTACGAGGTGTACTACCGGGGTCTGCTTCTAACGGGATGGATTATCTAAAAATTGGAAAAGCCACGGATCTCGATGGCGGGGATAAAAAATTATACCGGTTTTTGGAAATTCTTCCCGGCTCGCTTTCCTGGGCGACTTTAATCATTTTAACTTTGGCATCTTATCTCTGGCCGGTATGGGCGGCTTATTTTATTATCGCCTTTGACGTTTATTGGCTCTTATTGGTCGCTTTTCTTGGAATTCATTTGATTGTCAGTTATCGCAAATTGACGCAAAACAAAAAAGTGAATTGGGAAAAGGAATGTGAAAAAATCGATCTTTCCGATTCCGGTTTCAGTTTCGATTCCTGGCGAGACGTTTATCATCTCATAATTTTCCCGACCTATAACGAGAGCCTGGAAATTATCCGCCCCAGCATAGAAAGCGTTTTAAACGACGGCTATCCTTTGGATAAAATTATTCTGGTTTTGGCGATTGAAGAACGCGGCGGTCCCGAAGCTTTGGAGCGCGCGAAAACGATCGAGCGAGAATACGGAAATAAATTCGGACATTTTTTAATTACCACCCATCCCGATGGAATTGTCGGAGAACTTAAAGCAAAGGGCGCGAACCAAGCATGGGCGGCCCGAGAGGTCAAAGAAAAAATTATCGACAAAGAGGGGATCGATTACGATCGTATACTTGTGAGCGTTTTTGATATCGATACGATTGTGGATAAAGGTTATTTTTTCCGTCTGACCCAAAAATTTTTAACTTCAAAAAATCCTTATCGCGCCAGTTATCAGCCGGTTCCTGTTTATTTCAACAATCTTTGGGAAGCGCCTTTTTTCGCGCGCGTGGCCGCATCCTCGAACACTTTTTGGCAAATGATGCAACAGATCAGGGAAGAAAAATTGGCGACGTATTCATCTCACTCTATGACATGGAAAGCTTTGGTTGAAATAGGATTTTGGTCGACAAGTATGGTTAGCGAGGACTCAAGAATTTTTTGGCATTGTTTTTTGTATTATAACGGCGATTATCGAGTGGAACCGCTTTATTTTCCGGTATCGATGGACGTTACCATGGATGAAAGCTTTAAAAAAACCATGATCAATTTGTACAAACAGCAAAGGAGATGGGGCTGGGGCGTGGAAAATTTGCCCTATCTTATGTTTAATACGATAAAAAGATGGAAAATTTTGCCAAAAAAAGGAAAAATGATCAATCGCATTTCGGTTCAACTTTATGGATTTCACTCCTGGGCGACAAACGCCCTTATTATCGGTATTATCGGTTGGTTTCCCGTTCTTCTTGGGGGGGGGCGGTTTAATTCCACCGTGCTCTCCGGAAATTTACCTTATATAAGTCGAACGTTAATGACCTTGGCTATGGGCGGCATGGTTTTATCGGCCGTCGTTTCAACATTGCTTTTGCCCGAAAGACCGAAAAGATACGGATTTATAAAAAATATTATCATGTTTTTTCAATGGTTGATTCTGCCATTGAGCATAATTATTTTCGGATCCATCCCCGGGTTGGAGGCGCAGACTCGCTTGATGTTGGGCAAATATATGGGTTTCTTTGTTACGCCGAAAGCGAGAAAAAGTTAGAGACGGAAAAACAGACGGCGGATGACACGATTTAAATCTTAAACGAAACGTTTTAGATTGCCAAATTGTTGATAAATTTATGAAAAGCGATTTGACAATTCGACAATTTAGCAATTTTACACAAAATTTATTTCCCGTCGTTCCGTTACCCGTTGTCTATTTTGTGGTATAATGTTGACATGGCGCGCGAAGGAAAAAATTTTAAAGCATTTTTATTCAATCAAAGAACTTTGGCCATTTTAGGCTTAGCCGTACTTATTTTGATTGCGCTTCCCTTATTTCGCAATATTTCCCAGAGGTACGAAATAAGCAAAGAAATAAAAGACACACAAAACGAAATAAATAAAATTGAAAACAAAAATAACGATTTGAAAAATTTGATCGATTATTTGGGATCAAAACAATATTTAGAAGAAAAAGCAAGGCTGAATTTCGGTTTGGAAAAACCGGGAGAGCAAGTTGTCGTTGTTGAAAATTCGGGGCAAAATCAATCAAGCAGTTCCGATAATAACGCGATTTTCAGTTTGCCGAAAAATCAAATTCAACCCGCTTCCGCCGGAAAGAATAACGTCGATAGATGGATAAGTTATTTTTTTAAGAAATAAAGCAACCATTTTCGTTATTGCCGAAAGTTACATGGGTGCCCCGCCTGCCATCGCCAAAGCCCTCTGTCAGAATCGAACTGACGTATGTGGTTTACGATACCACTGTTCTGCCACTGAACTAAGAGGGCTCAAGCCATGGCGGGCAAGGCGGGCGGGAATCGGTTTCTGCATCGCCGGAATGAGCAGGATACGAGAATCGAACTCGCGCCCTCTGCTTGGGAAGCAGACATACTGCCACTGTACTAATCCTGCCGAATCACATTCGCGAAAACATTTATTATTATATTCAAATTTTTAACTAAAGTCAATGCGAAATTTTAAAAAAAATTTAATCTTTATCGTTCTCGGCGCTTTGGTTATAAACGGTTTCGCTTATGCCGACCTCAATAAAGACGAGGTAAAAACTTATAAGATTACGGCAAACAATCCCGAGCCGATCGCGGACGCGCTTAATAATTTTAAAGTACTTCTTCTCCCGAAAACGTTTTCTTCGAGTAATGAGCTCAACTTGATAGACATAAACGAACCGATGAATTTTCCCTGGAAATTGGAAAAGTTGAGCGATGTTTACCAATTCGATTTTGAAAATAAAAATGCGTACGCGAAGAACAAGCCTATCTATATTCAAATCGGATACGACAAAAAATCAAATTATTTAAAAAAAGTTTACTACTTTAACAGATTTACCGACACATGGAAATCATTGCCGACAAGGGATTATCCGAAGCAAAATTATGTAATTGCGCAGGTGCCGTTTCTTTTCGCGCGATTGGCCGTATTCGCCGACCCCGATTTTATGGCCGTGGGAGACGCGAGTTGGTACAGATACGAATACGGACTTTTCGCCGCTTCGCCCGATTATTCGATGGGAACGAAATTGCGCGTTTACAATTTGGATAATAACAAATCGGTCGAAGTTACGGTCAATGATTTCGGACCGGACAGAAACGCGTATCCGACAAGAGTCGTCGACTTGGACATCCAGGCTTTCAAAAAAATCTCATCTCCCAGCGCCGGCATAGCTAACGTCTTGGTGGAACCGATTGGAATTACCGAATCAATTGAATCTCCCGACATAAAAATAAAAGCGAAATCGGCGGAAATTTTTGATTCTAAAACCGGAGAAGTTGTTTACAGTAAAAATCCCAATGAAGTCAGACCATTGGCCAGTTTGACAAAGTTGGTCGCGGCCGATGTTTTTCTAAATACTCATCCGGATATGAATAAAATCGTAAAATATAGCGTGCGGGATGAAAATTATAATTATAAATATGTCGATTACAAATGGCAGGTGGAACGTTTAAGAGTAAAGGATGGCGATACTTTAAGCATACAAGATTTATTTGACTCGGCCTTAATCGGTTCGGAAAATAACGCGGTTGAAAGCTTGGTTCGCGTAAGCGGCTTATCAAGATCGGAATTTATAGATAAAATGAATCAAACGGTCGCTTCATGGGGAGCCACTTCCACGCATTTTGAAGAACCGACCGGCCTTTCTCCGAAAAACGTGAGTTCGGCTCATGATTATGCTATAATAGCGGATGAGGTTTTAAACAATCCGATAATCCGAAAAACGAGCACCATGACCGAGTACCGATTTACGACTCGGAACACGAAAAAACTTCACATAGTGAGAAATACCGATAATTTGCTTTTAAGTCCCGACTTTAAAATTACGGGATCGAAAACCGGTTACCTCGATGAAGCCGGTCATTGTCTGATGATCGGTGCGCAAGCGAAAAATGGCGACCAAATCATAGTGGTGACGCTCGGAGAAAAAACAAAAGACGACAGTTTGAAAGAAACGGATGATTTGATGCGTTACGGGATAAACAAAATAAACGACAATAATTTATGATTCGATTACAAAATGTAACAAAAATTTATCATCCCGACATCAAAGCTCTGAACAAAGTCAATTTACATATCCGACCGGGAGAATTCGTTTCCATTGTCGGCCAATCGGGAACCGGTAAAACGACTTTGGTCAAAACTTTGATCGGCGAAGAAAAAGTTTCGGGCGGAAAAGTGATAGTGGGCGGTTGGGACATAACTCGTATCGGCCAATCGGAAATTCCGGTTTTGCGCCGGCAGATCGGAGTGGTTTTTCAAGACTTTAAATTGTTGCCCAAAAAAACTTTATTCGAAAATGTTTCTTTCGCTTTGCAGGTTTGCGGTTACCCGGTTAAAAAAATAAAGAGTATCGTCCCGCAAGTGATGAAAATCGTCGGACTCGAAGGGAAAATGAATCGTTACCCCCAGGAAGTTTCCGGTGGGGAACAACAAAGGACCGTTATAGCAAGATCTCTCGTTCATCGTCCGAAAATCCTTTTGGCCGACGAGCCGACCGGAAATCTCGATTCGATAAATACGAATGAAATTATCGACTTGCTTTTGAAAATCAACAAATTCGGAACGACGGTTGTTTTGGTTACTCACAATCGTGAAGTGGTCAATCAATTGCGCAAACGCGTTATCACTGTGGAAAATGGCATTATTGTAAGCGATCAAGCGGTTGGAAAGTATGTGCTTTAAACAGAAAGAACGGAATTACATATAAAATTTCTAATTTCTAAATCGTAATTCCCAATAAAAATTCCAAGTTTTAATTTTGATTTTTTTAGCATTGGATATTTTATTGGAAATTAGAAATTATAATTTAGGCATTTTCTTATATTTTTTTGATTTATATTTTAATTTTTTTAACATGTTTATTGTTTCATTTCTTCGCGTAATAAAATTCAGCATACAGGACATAGCCCGAAATATTTGGTTATCGATAGCCACAATTATGATTCTTATTTTGGCCCTATTCTCGGTGAATATGCTTTTAACCGTCGATTTGGTGAGTAAGGCGGCGATCGAGTCGATTCGAAACAAAATCGACGTTAATTTATACATAAATCCGAGCGCCGATGAAAACGCGATTTTGGCTTTAAAGGCGGAAATAAGCAACATAAATCAAGTCAAGGACGTGACTTACATTTCAAAAGACGAGGCCATGAATATTTTTCAACAAAGACACCAAAACAATCCGGAAATTTTGGAAGCTTTGCGCGAATTGGGAGAAAATCCTTTGACTCCGGCCTTGGTAATCAAGCCGAAAAACATAGATCAGTACGATTCTCTGATTAACGCTTTAAATGCGATTGATAACCCGATCATCCAGTCGAGAAATTTCGAAGATCATAAAGCTTTATTGGAAAAAGTGAATAACATTTCCCATAAAGTCAGCGAAGCCGGATTGATTATAAGCGGTATTTTTATTTTAATAACCTTGTTGGTCGTTTATAACGCTATTCGCGTCGCCATTTACACTCATCGTAAAGAAATTGGAATTATGCGGCTTGTCGGCGCTTCGAATTGGTTCGTTCGCGCGCCCTTCCTTTTTTCAAGTGTCATTTACGCGTTTATAGGCGTTCTTGCCATAATTTTGATTTTTTATCCGTTCTTGTCCTTGCTTCAACCTTATCTCGAGGCGTTCTTTATAGATTACCAAATTAATTTGATTTCTTTCTTTAATTCTCATTTTCTCTATATTTTCGGCCTTGAATTCTTGGGGGCGGTAGCGATAAACGGAATTGCCAGCTTAATAGCCGTGGGGAAGTATTCGCGAGTTTAAAAAATAAAAAAATACAAGATTCTTTTGGAACTTGGTTTAATTTCTAATTTTTAATTTTAATGTTTGTAACCAGAAGCCGATCTTTTCTAATTTAAAATTAAAATCATTAAAAATTGTTTAAAAATTAAAAATTATAAAATTAGAAATTAAACCGACTTGTGTTTAATCCCATTCGGTGCTAGACTTTTTCCGATATGCCCAGAAAAAACAAAAAAATTATTGTCGCCATGTCCGGAGGTGTTGATTCTTCGGTCGCGGCCGGACTTTTGAAAAACCAGGGGTATGAACCGACTGGTATTTTTTTGCATTTCTGGAAAGAAGACATCGAAGGCGAGAGCAGTGAAAATAAGTGCTGTTCGATTAGCTCTTTAATGGACGCGCGAAGAGTTTGCCAGCGCATGGGCATTCCTTTGTATACATTCAATTTTTCTCAACCGTTTAAGAAAAAAATTGTCGATGATTTTTTGCATGAATATAAAATTGGACATACGCCCAACCCTTGTGTTCGTTGCAATAAATATGTAAAACTGGGGATGCTGATCGAGCGCGCGAAAAAATTGGGCTATGGCCATGTCGCAAGCGGACATTACGCGAGAATCAAAAAAACCGATCTCGCCGGCGGGCGGGCAAAAAATCAAAAAGGCAAGAAAACAAAAATTATCTATAAATTGTATCGCGCCAAAGATAAAGACAAGGATCAGTCTTATTTTTTGTATACATTTACCCAAGACGAATTAAAACATTTACTTTTCCCGCTCGGCGATTACGCAAAACCGCAAGTTCGCGCTTTGGCAAAAAAATATAAATTTAGTGTGGCGGAAAAAAAGGAAAGTCAAGAAATTTGCTTCGTCTCGGGAAAATCTCATAATGATTTTTTAAAAAGACATTTGAAATTAAAAAAGGGTCCGATAAAACTTCTTTCCAATTCTCTTTCTAGTCCTCTCCTAATTAGGACAGGGAATAAGGGTGAGGTTGTAGGTGAACACGGAGGTTTGCCTCTTTACACAATCGGACAAAGGAAAGGCGTGGAAATAGGCGGCATCGGACCATTTTATGTCGCCAAAACCGATCACAAAACAAATACATTATATGTGGTTGCCGATGGGAATAACCCGATTCTTTTCAGGGATCACCTTTGGGCGAAAAATATAAACTGGATTTCCGGCAAAACGCCAAAAATGCCATTTTCGTGCGCAGCCGTCATAAGGTATCGCCATAAACCCGTGAAATGCCAAATTAAAAAAGAAAATAACCAATATTACATAAAATTTATTGAACCACAACGCGCCGTAACCCCGGGTCAAAGTATTGTCTTTTACAAAGGCGAAGAGGTTTTAGGCGGAGGAATTATTGTAAGATAAGAGAAAAAAATAAATTTGACACGCAAAATTAAGTTTTTGTGTGTTTTTTTATTGTTTCTTTATTTTTTCTATATCAAGATGTGGTACGGTTGTTTGTTTCCATTTTGGAAACAAAGTTTAGGGCGTCTGTAGTGGTGGCTATAGATTTTATCAAACTATTGACAAAACGGGAGGGTATGTTAATGTGCTTTGTCTGGCCAATCTATAAGGGGGTGCAACATGGTATGCCTAAAAGTTCTTCCCGATATTCCGTCGGCTCCGGTGCTTAACGCATTGTCTGACCCGACTCATGTGTTCTTGATTATTCAAGGCATGAAAGGAATTTGGAGGAATGAGGCCAGTCTTATGGCGTTTGGGCGGGCGGGGCTCAAATGTCATGAATTTTTGTTCGGACATCCGTCGGTTTGCCGGGATTGCCCGATCGAGTACGTTTTTGAAACGGGGGAAACCCAGACAAAACGTATTAGACGAGGGCAAAAAATTTTCGACGTGACTTATCGTTTATTCCTTGGCAAGACATTGGGAGTCTTGGCCAAATTCGAAGACGCGACGGATAAAGTCCGGCTTTCCGCCAAATGCCGTACCGACCTTTCGACGGGACTTCTTAACAAAGTGGGTTTTCTTGAAACCGTCGCCCAGGAAGCCTGCAACGTCGAGAGGTATGGATATCCGTCAAGCATTATCATGGCGGATTTTGACAACTTCAAAATTATCAATGATGACCATGGTCATGACGTGGGTGACCAAGTACTCCTGAAATTCGCCGAAATTTTAAAAGGCGTTCTCCGGAGGGGCGATGTCGCCAGCCGATTCGGCGGCGATGAATTCAATGTCCTTTTAAAGAACACGGATATCCATAAAGCGCATGAAACCGCCGAAAGAATCCGCAGGGACACTCAGGAGGTAATCCTCCGGGAAATGGGCATCGAAACGTCTATCAGTGTCGGAGTGCACGAAATAGACGGGCTGGCTCGCGACCCGCATTATTATATAAAAAAATTAAGTCAGCAAGTCAAGCTCTCTAAAGAGGGGGGAAAGAACCGGGTTTCGGTCGCGCCCGGTCAACTCGCATTTTCATTCGGAATGGCGGCAGTATAGCCATTCCTTTTTTATTGCCAAAAAACTTTTTTTTCTTTATACTTAAAAAAACACAAAGTGGAACGGATAGGCACGCGAATAAAAACGAAAGATAGTGCGAACTTCGATTTCTGGACAGTGTTTTTAATAAATTTAAAGCTAGTTTTTAATTCGTTAAGTTTCGTGATCATATTCGTTTAATTCGTGTTTAATATATGAAAGCTCAAGAATTGCGTCAAAAATATTCGGAATTTTTTAAATCAAAAGGGCACGCGATAATATCGAGCTCTTCTTTGATTCCGGAAAATGATCCGACCGTTTTATTTACCACGGCGGGCATGCATCCTTTGGTTCCGTATTTGATGGGCGAAAAGCATCCTTTGGGCAAGCGTCTGGCCGATGTGCAAAAATGCATCCGCACGACGGATATCGATGAAGTTGGGGACGCCACTCATCATACTTTTTTCGAGATGCTCGGAAATTGGTCTTTGGGCGATTATTTTAAGAAAGAAGCGATCGAATGGAGCTGGGAATTCTTGACTTCGCCGGAATGGCTTGGCTTGGACAAGAATAGGCTGGCGGTCTCGGTTTTTGCCGGAGATGAAGACGCTCCCTTTGACGAAGAAGCGTTCGATATCTGGAAGGGATTGGGCATAAGCGAAAAAAGAATTGCAAGACTTCCAAAAAAAAGTAATTGGTGGGGGCCGGCCGGCGAAACGGGGCCGTGCGGCCCGGATACGGAAATGTTTTATTGGGTGGGAAGCCCAAGCGAAATCCCGGCAGAATTTAATGACGACAATTCGCTTTGGGTGGAAATATGGAATGATGTTTTTATGCAATTCAACAAGCGGGAAGACGGCCAATACGAACTTCTGGCACAAAAAAATGTCGACACCGGAATGGGGCTGGAAAGAACGTTGGCGGTTTTAAACGGCCTTGATGATAATTATAAAACGGAATTGTTCATAAATTTAATCCATAAGATTGAACGGCTTTCAAATAAAAAATACGGAGAATCTTCTGAAATTACCCGCGCCATGCGCATTATCGCCGATCATTTGAAGGCCGCGACTTTTATCATGGGCGGCGATAAAGGAGTAACGCCTTCGAATACGGATCAGGGATACGTCGTTCGCCGCTTAATCAGACGCGCGATCCGCTACGGCAAGCAAATGGGTATAGAAGAGGAATCATGGACAAAAGAAGTCGCCAAAATCGTTGTTCATGACTACGCTTACGTTTATCCCGAATTGCCAAAAAACGTTAATTTTGTAATCGAACGCTTAAAAGAAGAAGAGGCAAAATTTAAAAAAACATTGGAACACGGCTTAAAAGAATTTAATGAACTGGAAAACAAACGACAAACGACGGACGACAGAATAAACGGGAAAACGGCTTTTGATTTATATCAAACCTATGGCTTTCCTTTGGAAATGACCGTTGAGCTTGCGAAAGAAAAAGGTTTGCGGGTCGATGTCGAAGAATTTAATAAAGAATTGGAAAAGCACCAGGAGCTTTCGCGGACCGCTTCGGCTGGAATGTTTAAGGGCGGACTGGCGGACGCGAGCGAAGAATCGAAAAAATTGCATACCGCGGCCCATCTTATGTTGGCCGCTTTGCGAAAAGTTTTGGGCGATCATGTCGTTCAAAAGGGAAGTAATATCACCGCAGAAAGATTGCGTTTTGATTTTTCTCATCCGGAGAAGATGACAAAAGAACAAATCGAAAAAGTGGAAAAAATCGTTAACGAAGCGATTTCCGAAGATTTGCTGGTCGCGTGCGACGAGATGAGTCTTGAAGAAGCGAAAAAAATAAACGCCATGGGCGTATTTGAATCAAAATACGGGGAACGGGTAAAAGTCTACACGATAGGCGAAGGGCCTAAAATTGCCAGCCGAGAGATTTGCGGCGGTCCCCATGTCGAGCGTACGGGCGAGCTCGGAAAGTTTAAAATTCTTAAAGAAGAGAGCTCTTCGGCGGGGGTAAGGAGAATAAAAGCCATTCTGGAATAGTTCTAATGTTAGAGAAAAATTTGTTAAAAATTTTGATTTATTTTTGCACTTGACACAATTTAAAAATAACTATATAATCCAAAATAATAATGATAATTATTACAAGATTTTGGTTACCGAAGCAATCGGATGCCAAAATTTTTGTTGTTTAATTAATGTCAAAAGATCAGAAAGAAATTAACTCGAAAGACTTTATTGAAATACAAGGCGAAGTTCTCGAGTTAATGCCAGCCGCCACTTTTAAGGTCCGCCTGATAAACGGTCATGAAATTTTGGCGCATTTGTCCGGAAAGATGAGAATGAACAAGATCAGATTATTGCCGGGCGACAGGGTAAGGGTGGAGATGAGCCCTTATGACTTAACAAAGGGCAGGATAACTTACAGACTGTAATTTAATTTATGAATCCCGTCTAGAAGCCGCGATCGCTTCAATGGGAATGAGATTGAGATCGCAAATTTAAAAAATTATGCAGGTCGATGCGAATCAAAAAAAATTTGATCGCGATCTGCTTCTAATGGGATGAAAGTAAGAGCTTCGGTAAAAAAACTTTGTAAAGATTGCAAAACGATTCGACGCAAAGGTCGAGTTCATGTTATTTGTAAAAATCCAAAACATAAACAAAGACAAGGGTAAAAATAAAATTCTAAGCACTAATCTCTAAATCCTAAATTCACCCCGGCACCTTCAAGATTTTATTCCCGAATAAGTTATTTCCAAACCTTGAGTTTTAAAAAACCAAAATTTTGTTTTTAATACGAAAAGGCGCGGGGCAAGAATCCAAAATTATAAATCCGAATGGCGAAACGTTTTGAATTTTAGTTTTTGTCATTGAGATGTTTAGAATTTAGAAGTTAGGATTTAGGATTTTAAAAATATATGGCAGTAAGAATCGCGGGAGTGACAATTCCAAATGAAAAAAGGGTCGAGATCGCTTTGACTTATATTTTTGGAATTGGCATGGCAAAATCAAGCCAAGTTTTAAAACAAGCCAAAGTCAATCCAGACACTCGCGTTAAAGATTTAACCGAAGAAGAATCGAACAGGCTTAGAGAACTTATCGAAAAACATAACATGGTTGAGGGTGATCTGAAAAGAGAAATTTTAAGCAATGTAAAACGTTTGAAAGAAATCGGTTCTTATCGGGGCTCGAGACATGCGAAGGGTTTGCCGGTCAGAGGCCAAAGGACAAAGACCAATAATAGAACAGTGCGCGGAAACGTCAGAAAGACGGCCACGTCGGGAAAGAAACCGCCGGCGCAAAAAACATAAAAAACACGAAAGAAACGGATAGGCACGCGAATAAAAACGAAAGATAGTGCGAACTTCGATTTCTGGACAGTGTTTTTAATAAATTTAAAGCTAGTTTTTAATTCGTTAAGTTTCGTGATCATATTCGTTTAATTCGTGTTTAATTATTATGACTGAAGAAAAAAATATTGAAAGAGAAACCAATGAAGTAATAAAAGCGGAAGAACCCGCCAAATTTGTTGATTCTGAAGCGGAAAGTACTCCAGAAGAATTGCCGGAAGAAGTAAAGAAGAAACTAGAAAAAGCGAAGACGGAAAAAACTCCGGTCAAAGGCAAGAGGAAGAAAAGGGGAGAGAAGAAAGTTTCAAGTGGCAAGGCATACATTAAAGCGACTTATAATAATACCATTGTTTCTTTGGCGGATATGAACGGAAATACGGTTTCTTGGGCGAGCGCAGGGATGGCCGGCTTCAAGGGCGCGAAGAAATCAACTCCTTACGCCGCTTCGATCGTTACGAGAATCGCCGTTGAAAAAGCGAAAGAATACGGGCTTAAAGAAGTTATGGTTTTTGTTAAAGGAGTCGGAACCGGCCGAGAATCGGCAGTTCGCGCTTTAAACGCAAACGGCTTGATAGTCACGCAAATTAAGGATGTTACCTCGATGCCTCATAATGGTTGTCGTCCGAAAAAACCGAGAAGAGTATAATTAAAAAAATTAGAAGCATAAAATTCTAAATCCCAAACAATTCTAAAATTCAAATGGACAAAATAAAAATATTTTTAATTTAGATATTAGAATTTAGGAATTTTAAATATTTATGGCAAAAAATTTGATACCACAATGCAAACAGTGCCGAAGAGCGGGACAAAAGTTATTTCTCAAAGGCGAGCGCTGTTACTCGCAAAAATGTGAAATAGTAAAAAGAAATTATCCGCCCGGAATCCATGGCGTAAAAGGTAAAAAGAGACAAAGCGAATACGGCATGCAATTGCAGGAAAAGCAAAACGCGAAAAAGGAATACGGCCTTTTGGAAAAACAGTTCCGTTTAACTTTTGAAAAAGCGAAAAGGGAACAGGGTCAGGCCGGTGAAAATCTGCTTAAGTTGCTTGAAACGAGATTGGACAATGCCATTTACCGTTTGGGGATCGCCGCCAATCGCAATCAGGCCAGACAGATTATCGGCCACGGCCACATCGTGGTCAATGACAAAAAAGTAAACATTCCTTCATTTCAACTTAAGTCGGGTGATGTTATAAAAATAAAACCGGCCAGCAAAAAATCGAAATTGTTTTCGGATTTGGAGACAAAACTTAAAAAAACGCAAATCCCGGGCTGGTTGAATTTTGACGTTAAGGAATCTACGGCTAAAATTTTGCACCGACCGAATATGGACGACATTAAAACCAATATCAATGTTCAGATGATCGTTGAATATTATTCAAAGTAAAATAAAAATGAGCCCGCTGTCGTCTGCCTGTCCGGTAGGCGGGGCGTGGACAAGGAGTCCCATCAGATATTTTTTGTTCTTGCATCATATCTTTTTAAACGGAATCCGCATTTAGATAATTCTAGGCATATTTAACACGGAATATCTAATCGGGATTCATAATATTTAAAATATGCAAACAATCGCTTTACCTAAGAAAATCGAATTTAAAAAAGGCGAGGAGCCGAATCGCGGTTCAATCATTATAGAGCCTTGCTATCCCGGTTACGGGACCACTTTGGGTAATTCATTGCGACGCGTTTTGATTTCGTCTTTGCCGGGAGCGGCCGTAGTCGGGGTAAAAATAAAAGGAGCCGACCACGAATTTACAGCCATCCCGCATATCAAAGAAGATGTCTTGGAAATTATTTTAAATTTAAAGCAACTGCGCTTAAAGGTTTATAGTGAAGAGATCGTGAAATTAAACTTGGAAGTTCATGGCGAAAAAGAAGTGAAAGCGAGTGATATCGAAAAAAACAGCGAAGTTGAAATTATCAATAAAAATTTGGTTATCGCTCACATAACCGATATGGCCGGCAGTTTAAGCATGGAAGTTTACGTCTCGCAGGGCCGAGGCTACGAAACCATAGAGGCAAGAGAGACAAAAAAGCACGAAATCGGCTATATCGAGATGGATTCAATTTTTTCTCCGGTATTTTCCGTCGGAGTTAATATTGAAAATGTTCGCGTCGGAAAAATGACCAACTGGGATAAATTAATCTTGGATATAACCACGGACGGCACTATCGCCCCGAAAGAAGCGTTTAATCAGGCCGTTGAAATTTTAATCAACCAATTCACCTCTTTAAAAACTATTGAGGAGGGCGAAGCGATTGAAGAAAAAAAAGAAGAAGTTGAAGAACCGGTTGAAGAAACGAAGGCGAAAGAGGAAGAAAAAGAAGAGATCGGAGTCGGGGAAAAGAAAAAAAGAGGCCGACCGAAAAAGGTTTAAATCTGGTCATGCTGGAGGGAACCACGAGTCTTCGGGACGACCGATAGCATTTCGCACCACGAGATCCTATCCCCCGGATCAAGCCCGGGGCTAAAGGCAATCGCTCCAGGATGACATAACTATATGCGACACAGAGTAAAAGGAAAAATTTTAGACAGAAAAAAAGAACCGAGAGAAATGATGTTAAAAAATTTGGCATCAAGCGTTTTGATATACGAAAAAGTAAAGACGACCGAAGCGAAAGCGAAAGCGGTAAGAACTTTGGTTGAACGGGCGATTACGACTTCAAAGAAAGGCGATCTGAACGCGCGTAGAAAATTAATCGCAACTTTGCCGCAAAAAATGGCCGTAAAAAAAGCCATGGAAGTTTTGGGCAAGCGCTATGAAGAAAGAAATGGCGGCTACACGCGAATGGTTAAGTTGGGCGTAAGACCGGGAGACGGCGCCGAGATTGTTCAAATTGAATTAGTATAAATTATTTTGTATGACAAGAAAATTACATAAAATCGACGCGACAAACAAATCAGTGGGTCGATTGGCGACACAAATCGCCGTTCTTTTGCGCGGAAAAGACAAGCCGGAATTCGAACCGCATAAAGACGATGGCGACATTGTCGAAGTTGCAAATATTAAAGATGTAAAATTTACGGGGAAAAAAATTGAGCAGAAAAAATATTTTAGCTATTCCGGCTATCCGGGCGGGTTGAAAGAAAAAAAGATAAAAAGTTTAAAACCGGAAGAAATTTTATTCCGAGCCGTCCGCGAAATGCTTCCCGATAACAGGTTGCGAAATGGAATGCTCAAGAGATTAATCATTAAATAGAAGTGTCATACCGGAGGGAGTTCTGGACTCGGGACGACCTATAGCATCTCGCACCACGAGATCCTATCGCTTCGCTCCAGGATGACTATTTATATGCCAACAGCAAAAAAGACAACTGAAGAGAAATTAAAAAAACCGGAGATCAAAGAAGAAGTAAAATTCAAAGGTAAATATACTGAAGCGGTCGGAAAAAGAAAAACCGCATCCGCCACGGTCAGACTGTATAAAAACGGAAACGGCAATATAATCGTGAACGGAATGAAAATTAACCAATATTTTACGAATGAATTGGCGGCGGTCGCAACTCAGCCGATTAAATTGATCGGCGCCAAAGAGGCTAATTTTTCGGTTGTGGTTCGAGGCGGCGGAAAGAGCGGCCAGGCCGACGCGGTAAAGTTGGGCATCTCTCGAGTTTTGATAAAATCGGATAAAGATTTGAAAACGACTTTAAAAGCAAAAGATTTTTTAACTCGGGACTCAAGAAAGAAGGAAAGAAAGAAACCGGGCTTGAAACGAGCGAGAAGGGCCCCGCAATGGAGCAAACGTTAAGAAAAATCGTCATTCCCGCGAAGGCGGGAATCCAGAAGAACGTCTATTCTGTTCAAATATCAAAAAATGTCAGCCAAAAGGTTGACATTTTTTGATACTTATGTTAAATAAAATAACTGGACTTTAAAATCAAAATGAGGAATAGCTCTATGGATGCCAAATAAACTGCAATCTCTTCGCCTGGGCATCTAAATACAAAACCAACCAAGAGATGCTGTACGGGAAGTGGCCGTTTTTTGTATAAACAAAAAGCTCGGAGATGATAGTGTCATCTTTAAGCATGCGATCACGGGGAAATTGGTGACGGAGCAGTGCGGAGTCCTTGCCCGATTTGACATGGAGCTAATTGAGAAGGTTAGAAATTAGTCTTCTTTTTTTTGCCTTTTTATGTTAAAATTTCCTATATGTCGGAAAAAATTACCAACATTGCCAAAAACACATCCTACTTCACCCTGGCCCTAATATTACAAAAAATAATCTCATTTGTATATTTTACCTTGCTGGCGCGGGCGCTCGGACCGGATGATCTTGGCAAATATTATTTCGCCATATCTTTTACCACGATTTTTTCGATTTTTATCGATATCGGTTTCTCGAATGTTTTAACCCGCGAGGTCGCAAAAACCAAAGAAAAAACCGAATCTTATCTCGGAAGCATCCTGGCCTTAAAAGTTCCCTTGTCCGTTGTTTCATTGGCTGCGGTTTTTATTTTAATCAACGTTTTGCACTACCCGAGCCTGACGCGCGATCTCGTTTATATCTCGTCCATTTCCATGGTTTTGGACTCGTTCACCCTGACTTTTTTTGCCGTCGCTCGCGGTTTCCATAATCTGCTTTACGAAAGCATTTCCTCGATTATTTTCCAGCTCATTGTTCTTGTTTTCGGTCTTTATGTTTTATATTCGGGATGGGGTTTGAAATGGCAAATGTTCGCGCTGGCCCTGGCCAGTATTTTTAATTTTACTTATTCTTTCACCTTGCTTGTCAAAAAATGGAAAATAAAAGTGAAATTGATTTTCAATCGCGAACTTTTAAAATACGTTTTTACTCTTACAATTCCGTTCGCTTTATACGGCATTTTCTCAAGACTGTTCACGTATCTCGACTCGGTTTTATTAGGAATTTTGGCCGGGGATACGTATGTCGGCCTTTATCAGGTCGCTTTTAAAATCATAAACGCTTTGCAATTTTTGCCCGCGGCCTTCGCGGCTTCTCTTTATCCGGCCCTAAGCGCGTATTGGGTTCGTAACCGCGAACAGTTGGCGATTACTTTCGAACGCGCCATGAATTATTTGATTATCATTTCATTGCCTATAGCCATCGGCATATTCGCGCTGGCGGATAAAATCGTTTTGGTATTCAAGGGCGGATACGGAGGCTCCGTTTTGCCCTTGCAAATAACCATCATTTCCGTACCGTTCGTATTTTTGGGATTCCCCCTGGGCGCGCTTTTAAACGCTTGCGACCGGCAAAAGGCGAACACGGTTATTATGGGCATTGTCATGGTTACGAGCACGATCATGAACATAATTTTGATTCCGCATTATAAGGCGGTCGGCGCCAGTCTTACCAATTTAACGACAAATATTTTAATGTTCGTTTTGGCCATGGCCTTGGTTCCGAAAATCATAACTTATCATGCCGGAAAAAATATTATTTTATTTTCCAAGGCGTTTTTGGCCGTTTTTATTATGGGCGTTTTCGCTTGGTATTTTAAAACAAAAATGAATATTTTTATAGTCGTCATTCTCGGCGGAGTTTTGTATTTCTTTCTCCTTTATCTTTTTGGCGGATTTAAAAAAGAAGATATCGCAAGCATATTTAAATCATTTTCCAGAAAAACAGTCGCGAACATGGACGAATAAAACACGAATTTCGCAAAGGCGATTAAATTAATTAGGCAAATGACTAACAAAGAAAAAAATTCACCGAGAGTTCTCCTGGTGACGCTCGAATATCCTCCATTTTTCGGCGGAGTGGCTAATTATTACGACAATCTCATAAAGTACTGGCCGGAAAATGACCGAATTTTTGTTCTGAATAATAACGGCGGAGAATTGATAAATAAAAAACGGCCTTTCTTAAAATGGCTGCCTTCGATTCGAAAAATTAACAACGAAATTAAAAAAAATAAAATTGACCATGTCATGGTCGGGCATCTTCTTCCTCTTGGTACGGCGATGTTTTTGATTTCAAAATTCACAAAAACGCCTTATTCCGTTTTTATCCATGGCATGGATTTCGATTTTGCTTTAAAAAATTTCCGAAAAAGAATTTTGGCAAAAATGATTTTACAAAATGCGAAACATATTTTTTGCGCAAATTCTTATGTCGCCGATAAAGTAAAAAAAATTTTGCAAGAAAGTGACAAAGTTTTCGTTGTAAATCCGGGAATCGACATGAACCATGAATTAAGAATCATGAATCATGAGTTAAGAAAAAAATATAATCTGGGAGATAATTTTGTTCTTTTGACTGTGGGCAGACTGGTCAAAAGAAAAGGCGTTGATAAAGTTCTTGAAAGTTTGCCGGCGGTAATTAAAACCGTGCCGAATTTAAAATACATTATTTTGGGCAATGGCCCGGAAATAGAAAATTATAAATTACGAGTTGCAAATTTCGGACTTGAAAAGCACGTTAATATAATCACCGACGCGAGCGATCAACGGAAATGGGCATGGTACGACGCTTGCGATATTTTTATCATGCCCTCGCGCGAAATCAAAGGAGACTATGAAGGTTTCGGCATAGTTTATCTTGAAGCGAATCTCGCCGAAAAGCCGGTCATCGCCGGCGATTCCGGCGGTGTTCGCGACGCGGTCATGGACGGAGTGAATGGAATTTTGGTAAATCCTGACGAAACGGGAGAAATCGCAAAGGCAATTTTAAGACTTGCCAATGATAAAGAATATAGGCTAAAACTAGGTAAAAATGGTTATGACCGCGCTATAAATAATTTTAGCTGGGAAGGCCAAGTAAAAAAAATATTTAATATAATTTCCTCATGAAAAATAAAATTTTATTGCTTTTGTTTCCCGCGTTGTTGCTTTCCGGCTGCACTCAAAAAAATGTCGCGCAAAATGTGGTGCGGATTGATAACAAAGAAATAAAAGTCGTTTTAGCAAAGAATGAAGCGGAATGGGAGCGGGGCCTTTCGGGCAAGCCCGGCTTGGGCGAGAATGAAGGTATGCTTTTTATTTTCCCCGGCACCGCCGTTAGAAAGTTTTGGATGAAAGACATGAATTTTAATCTCGATATAATTTGGATAAGGGACAATCGAATTATAAAAATAAGCAAAAATTTGCCGCGCGAAGGCGATCAACCGAAAAAAATTTACAGTTCCGACCGACCGGTCAATTACGTTATTGAAGTTAACGCCGGCTGGACAGATCGCAATAACATAAAAGTAGGCGATGAAGTAAAAATGAGATGACGCTAATTTACTAATAAATGCCAATCCGCGAATCGCTAATAAATAGCGTTGTTCAAAACATAATTCGCAATTCGTAAATTGACATTTGTTCGCGGATTAGCATAATATTTTATGATTTCCATAATTATTCCTGTTTACAATCAAGCAGACAAAATTTCCGAATGTCTAGACGGTATTTTAAATCAAAGTTATAAAAATTTTGAAATTATTGTTGTTAATGACGGGTCGAAAGACAATATTTTTGAGGTGCTAGATAAATACAAAGATAAAATCAAATCGGTCAATCAGGAAAACGGGGGATCGAATCCGGCTCGCAACCGCGGAGCGAAAGAAGCGCGAGGGGATTATCTTATTTTTTGCGATGCGGATATTATTCTCGAACCGACTGCGCTTGAGATTATGTTAAAAACTCTGGAAGAAAAACCGGAAGCCAGTTTCGCGTATTCTTCATTTTTTTGGGGAAAAAAACTTTTTAAACTTTGGCCATACGATTCGGAACGGCTTAAAAAAATGCCTTATATCCACACGACAGCCTTGATCAGACGGGAACACTTTCCCGGTTTCGATGAAAAAATCAAACGTTTCCAGGATTGGGATCTTTGGCTTACCATGCTTGAAAAGGGTCATACCGGAGTCTGGATCGATAGAATTTTGTACAAAGTAAAAACAGGGGGGACAATAAGTTCTTGGCTGCCCGCTTTCATTTATAAATTGATGCCATTTCTGCCGCGAGTAAAAAAATATAATGTTGCAATGGATATAATCAAAAATAAACACAAAATTTTAAACGAATAGACATACGAATAGAAACGAACTGGAATAACAACTTTTATTTTTTAATTTTGTGTTGATGAAAAATTGAGAACTTGATTTTTAATTTGTTAAGTTTCGCGTTCATATTCGTTTAGTTTTTTATGAAAAAATACTGGACAGTTTTTAAAATGAGCTGGGCAAGGGAATTGGAATATCGTTTTAATTTTTTTCTTTGGAGATTGCGCAGTTTTATCGGCATGACCCTGCTTTACTTTGTCTGGTTTAGTTTGACTTTGAAAGGCAAATTTGCCGGTTTTACCGAGGCGGAATTATTCACTTATGTTTTTGGCGCAAATATTTTAAGATCGATAATTTTCGGAAGTCAGACTAGAAATATTGCCGAAGAAATCAACAATGGCTGGTTTTCCAGGTACCTACTCATGCCTATCAATCATTTTTGGTTCGAATTTTTCCGCGAACTTGCGCAAAGGACCTTAAATTTTATTTCTTCAATTTTTGAAGTTGGGATATTTATTTTAATAGCCAAGCCGAATTTCATTTTGGAAAAAAATTTTTCTTCGCTAACATTCTTTTTCTTCTCGATTATTCTGGCCCTGTTCCTGTATTACCTCTTGAGCTATCTAGTAAGTCTTGTTGCTTTCTGGTCGAGGGAAGCCATGGGACCGCGATTTCTTTTTGAATGGCTTTTAGAATTTTCAAGCGGAGCTTATTTCCCGTTGAGCGTTTTTTCCGAATTTTTATTTTTTACCTTAATGTCTTTGCCTTTCGCTTATTTGCTTTATTTCCCGCTTTCAATTTATTTGGAGAAAATGCATAATTCCGAATTGATTAATTTTTTTGCCTTGGAATTAATCTGGATTTTTGTCATCGCATTTATCACAAAATATATTTGGTCTAAGGGCTTGAAAAGATTTACCGGGGAAGGAATATGATAAAAAAATATTTAAAACTTTGGAAACTTCTTGCAATTTTATCAGCCGGATCCATACTGTCAAACAGGATCGATTTTGTGAGTTATTTATTTGGAAAATTTATAAGATTCGGATTTTTCTTTGCGTTTATTCTTGCTATTTTCGCTCACTCGAATAGCCTGGCCGGCTACGGAAAATACGAGGTGATTTTTTTCTTTTTGACCTTTAATATTGTCGATACTCTGGGTCAATTATTTTTTCGAGGCATTTACGATTTCCGCAACGAGGTGCGGTTGGGCAATTTTGATTACACGATTTCCAAACCGGTTAATGCATTGTTTTTTTCGCTATCGAGAGCCGTAGATTTAATTGATTTTATTTTTTTAATTCCGATTGTTCTTATCGCAATTTACGTCGGTTTTCAGATCGGACATGCGACAATTTATAATATATTCGCATATATCATTCTCTTATTCTTCGGTTTATTTGTAATTTTGGGAATCCATATTATTTCGGCGGCTTTGATCGTCTGGAAAACCGAAGCGGAAAATGCGATCTGGCTTTACCGCGAATCAATGACGATCGGCAGATTCCCGCCGGAGATTTTTTCGCCGAAGATTAAATTCTTGTTTACTTATTTTATGCCGATTATTATAATTATCAGCATTCCGGCCAAAGCTTTCTTAAATATGCTGAATCCGGTCTGGATCTTAATTTCATTCCTGTATGCTTCATTATTTCTCGGTTTTTCCGTTTTAATATGGAGAAGGGGATTGAGACATTACTCAAGCGCATCGAGTTAAAAATTGCCCTCCTTCCAAAGGAGGGTTGGGGAGGTAAAATTAACAGCAAGAATGGTTCAACCCCCTACATCCCCCTTTTGAGGGGGGGGGACAAAACGTATGAAAAAATATTTTGCAATCATGAAAATGGCCTGGATCAGGGCTTTTGAATATAAAGCCACCGTTTACGGTTTTAGGTTGGGCAATATTGTTGAAATTTTATTTCAGGTTGTAATTTGGACGGCGATTTATAAAAGTACGGCCATGGTGAACGGCTATACCTATAATGATATGATGACTTATGTCATTATCGGCTGGCTGTTCATCTCGGTAACGCAAAATTACGGAATGGACGACGTGATCGGAAGAGACATTAGACAGGGCACGCTTTCCGCCTATCTTTTAAAACCGTTGAGTTATTTAAGATATTCGGTGCTTTATTCTTTGGGGCGGGTCAGTCTTGCCACTTTTTCAGGGGTAGTGATACAAGGATTTTTTATCTTGATTTTTTATAAGCATGTTCTGCCGCCGTCGTCTGTCTTAAATATTTTTTTGATTTTAGTTATGGTATTTTTGGGCTATTTCATAAGATTATTCCTTTCCATCGCAATAGGCGCGATTGCGTTTTGGACAACGGAAACGGACGGTTTATTTTCCTTTGCAAGTACATTGATAAAATTCTTATCCGGCGGTTTTTTTCCTTTGAATTTATTGCCGAATTCATTGGTTAGTTTAAGCTCATTTTTTCCGTTCGCTTATATCATCTTTTTTCCGACGCAACTTTACCTTGGAAAAATATCGACTAACCAGGGACTGATAGGAATAGGGGTTGAGGTGTTATGGTTGATCGGACTTTATGGTATAATTAAGTTTGTTTGGAAAAAGGGTATAAAAATTTACGAAGGCGTGGGGATTTAATTCATTATGTCTATCATTGAAGTAAAAAATTTGTCAAAAACATACGAGTATTACAAAAAGCAACCCGGGCTTTTGGCTTCGATCAAGGGTTTGTTCAAACGCGAGAAACTTTTTACCGACGCGGTGAAAAATATCAATTTTACCATAGGAGAAGGGGAATTGGTCGGATTTTTGGGCCCGAACGGCGCCGGAAAAACGACTACTTTGAAGATGCTTTCCGGGATTCTTTATTCTTCGGGCGGAGAAGCCCTCGTCTTGGGGCATGTCCCTTACAAACGAGAAAAAGAATATCAAAAACAATTTGCATTGGTCATGGGCCAGAAAAACCAGCTTTGGTGGGACTTGCCGGCCATGGAAAGCTTTATTTTAAACAAAGAGATTTATGAGATTCCCGATGCCGAGTTTAAAGAAAACTTGGATGAGCTGGTCGAACTTTTGGAAATTAAGGATATTTTGGATATCCAGGTCAGAAAACTCTCCCTCGGCCAGAGAATGAAATGCGAATTAGTGGCCGCTCTTTTGCACAAGCCGAAAGTTTTATTTTTGGACGAGCCGACAATCGGGCTCGATGTCATCGCCCAAAAAAATATCCGCGATTTTATCAAACATTACAACAAAGAGAAAAAAACAACGATCATTTTGACTTCACATTACATGGAAGATATAAAAGAATTATGCAAACGTGTGATCATAATCGACCGCGGACAGATTCTTTACGACGGCCAGCTAGACGATCTGATTAAGAAATACGCTCCTTACAAAGTTTTGAATATTACCTTCAATGACAACGGAGTCAAGCGGGAAGAAATTGAGAAATTCGGTAATGTCCAAAAATACAATTCATACGCCGTCGCTCTTGAAGTCGATCGGGAAAAGGTGAAAGAAGCCGCCACGCGAATTTTATCTTCCAATCTTCCGGTTGACGATATTTTAATCGATGAAGTCGACATCGACGAGGTTATCAGAAAAATTTTTAGGAACACTCATGCCAATCAACCCGTTTAGTAAAACTTTCAAATACAGTCTTTTGTTTATTGTTATCGCCGAAATATTTTCATTGATCGGTTATTTTTATTCGTCCGTAAATTTAATTGGCTTTATAATGATCGCGGTATTGGCCATAATCCTGTCTTTGTATAACTTGGAACACGGGCTTTTAATTTTGCTTGCGGAGTTGTTTATCGGCTCTATGGGCTACCTCTTTTCTTTCCGTTTCGGAAGCGTATCGATTTCCATTCGTATCGCTTTATGGATTATTGTCATGACAGCCTGGTTGGGAAAAGTGATCCTGGAATGGGCTCGCTCCGTTAGAAATTTCCACGGGGAAACAAATTCCGCGGAAGACCGATTAAATTCCGATTCAATCACGACAGACTTAAAAGAAAGAAGATTAAAGATAGATTTTTTCAAATCGAAATTTTTTCCTTATTATTTAATTCTCTTTGTTTTTATCGCCTGGGGTTTTGTTCGCGGCATTCTTGTCGGCAACGCTTTTCATAATTTGTTTCCCGATTTCAAGCGTTGGATTTATTACGGACTGGCCTTTCCCGTCTATTATGTCATCTTTCATGACCGCGGAAAGATCCGAGAAAAAGTCTCCAATTTGGTTCAAGTGTTTGCGGCCGCGATTCTTTGGCTCGGAGTAAAAACCTTTATTTTGCTTTTTATTTTTTCTCACGGTATCAAAAGCTCGGAAAT
This sequence comes from bacterium, assembly GCA_021788015.1. GTDB lineage: Bacteria > Patescibacteriota > Patescibacteriia > Patescibacteriales > JAKAJF01 > JAJYLD01. The sequence goes on from JAJYLD010000001.1 coordinate 287,580, forward strand.
ATATCACTGGGTCAGAGATACGGGAGTGGGAGAAATTACGCATTTCTCAGGGGGGTTTTATCGAATTTTTTTCCAATCCCATATTTACGACCTTATTGGCGTTTTTATCTTTCTTCTGCTCTTTGCTTACGAATACAAGCTCCTTGAAAAAACTTTGCAATTTAACAAAAAAATTATTGTTTGCTTACTGATGATTCTTATTTCGTTTTCCGCCGTGCTAATCAGTTTTTCGCGAAGTTTTTGGGTCGGATTGGCCGGCGATTTGATTTTATTTTACGCGTACTTGTTCCGGAAAAAATTCCCGGTTAAAAAAATTCTGACCGCGACTTTTATTTTGGCGGCGATCGGACTTTTAAGCGTCGGTTTGTTAACGGTTATCGTAAAATTCCCTTATCCGAAACCTATCGGCGGTTTTGACACAACGGATTTGATTTCCGAAAGAGCGAGCGAAGTTACCGGAGAAGCCGCTGTTTCTTCGCGTTGGTCGCTTCTGCCGAAACTCATGGCGCAAATCGAAAAATCTCCGATTTTGGGCAGAGGTTACGGAGCTACGGTTACTTATAAATCAAGCGATCCGCGCGTCATAGCCTCGTATCCGAACGGCGAATATACAACCTATGCGTTTGAATGGGGCTGGCTCGACATTTGGCTGAAGTTGGGATTTTTGGGATTACTGGCTTATTTTGCTTTATTTTATAAGATGATCAAATTCGGATTAAAAAATTCCGACTCGACGAATGAATCAAGCGCCCTTAAAATAGGATTGCTTCTGGGCCTGGTCGCGGTTTTTGTCGTCAGCACTTTTAGTCCGTACACCAACCATCCCTTGGGTATAGGCTATATCATATTGACCGGAGCGTTTCTTGAAGGCCTGAAAGAGGAAGAAACGCCCGCTCTTGCTTAAATTTGGGGGATAGTGTATATTTTTAGTTAATCAATTTTATAGGTAAATTAATTTCTAATTTACATTCATACAAGATACAAAAATTAAAAAGGGTATAGGGGTATAGCGTTTAGACTGTAAATTCTACATGCCAAATCCCATACGCTAAAATTATGTCTGACCAAATTATTTCAAAAGAAGGTTATGAAAAATTAAAAAAGGAGCTTGATTTTTTAATCAATGTCAAACGACGGGAAATCGCGGACAGAATCCAAAAAGCGAAAGACATGGGAGATTTGAGCGAAAACGCGGAATACGCGGAAGCGAAGGACGCCCAAGCTTTTAATGAAGGCCAGATTGCGGAACTGGCAAACTTGTTGAAAAATGTAACCGTTGTCGAAAACGGCGGCGGCAAAGAAAAGGTAAGTATGGGCTCGACCGTGGCTGTAAAAACAAAAGACGGAACGGAGAAAAAATTTACGATTGTCAGTTTTAACGAGGTTGATCCGTTGGCGGGTAAAATTTCAAATGAATCGCCGTTGGGGCTCGCTTTTTTGGGGAAAAAGAAAGGTGACAGGATAAAAGTGACAACGATGAGGGGAGAAATCGAGTATGAAATAATGAAAATTCAATAATTCCGATAAAAATCATGTCGTAAAGATCATGATTTTTTCTTGCCTAAAAAAATTAAAGCATGCTAAAAATCTTTACAAAAAGGAGATTTTTTTCAAATGGGCGAAAGAAGACATACTCCCATAGGAAACCAGAAAGTCGTTAAAAGATATGAATTTTGGGGTACTTGCTGCGGATAAAGGCGGAAAGAAAGGAAAAACGGTTGCCTATAATATGACCGCGGAGGAAAAAGGGATCTTTGAAAAATTGGTGCAAGAAGTGCGGGTTTGGCTAAAATCCAAAAGAGGCGAATAAACGCCTCTTTTTTCTTTGACTTTCTTTTAAAAATAGCGTAAAATAAAAACATATTTTTGTTCACAATTTATTATGGAAAATACTAAAGTTAGCGAACGCGCAGAGCGTCTTCACAAACTCGAGGAACTGAAAAAAACAGGAGTAAATCCGTATTCGGCAAAAGCGCATAGATCAAAAACAATCGGCCAGATTTTGGCTGATTTTGAAAATTTACAAAAAGAGCAAGCCGAATTTTTTATTGTCGGCAGATTAAGAAGCATTCGTTCGCACGGAAATTTAACTTTTGCCCATTTTCAAGACGGTACCGGAAAAATTCAATTGGCGATTTCAAAAAAAGAAGTCGGTGATGAAAACTATAAAAAATTCATAAAGCTAATCGATACCGGCGATTTTATCGAAGTGGAAGGGACATGTTTTTTGACCCACAAGGGTGAAAAAAGCGTCATGGTAAAAAGTTGGAAACTTTTAACCAAATCTTTGCGTCCGCTTCCGGACAAATGGCATGGTCTTCAAGACGAAGAAGAAAGGCTTCGTAAAAGATATTTGGATATTTTATTTAATGACGAAGTCAGGGACATGATTGAAAAGCGGGCGAAATTTTGGGCGGCTGTTCGTGAATTTTTAAATAAGCGCGGATTTCTTGAAGTCGAAACTCCGGTTTTTGAAACGACAACCGGCGGAGCGGACGCTCGGCCGTTCATAACCCATCATAACGCTTTGGATATGGATGTTTATTTAAGAATTTCTTGCGGAGAACTTTGGCAAAAAAAATTGATGGTGGCCGGTTTCGATAAAACTTTCGAGATCGGAAGAGTTTTTCGAAACGAAGGCATGAGCCAAGAACATTTGCAGGATTACACGCAAATGGAATTTTATTGGGCTTACGCCGATTACGAGGACGGCATGAAGCTGGTTGAAGAAATGTATAAACATATCGCCGAAAAAACTTTCGGCACTCTGAAGTTCAAAATTAAAAATTTCGATATCGATCTGGGCAAGACATGGGAGAGATATGATTACAGAGAAGTAATTGAAAAATATACCGGCATCGACGTTTTAAACGCCGATATCGCCGAAATCGAAAAAAAATTAAAAGAATTAAAAGTCGAATACGACAAGAAAGGATTTAATATCACGCGCGCAATCGATAATCTTTGGAAATATTGCCGCAAAAATATCGGCGGTCCGGGTTTTCTCGTTAACGTTCCCGTTACCATGGAGCCGCTTGCCAAACGAATGGACGATAATCCGGAATTGGTGCAGCGCTTTCAGATAGTTTTAGCCGGATCGGAAATGGGTAAGGGTTATTCGGAGTTGAATGATCCGATCGACCAGGCGGAAAGATTCGGCAAGCAACAGGCTCTGCGCGAAGCCGGAGACGAAGAAGCGCAGATGTTTGACCATGAATTCGTCGAAGCTTTGGAATACGGCATGCCGCCGACTTGCGGATTCGGATTATCGGAAAGGTTGTTCAGTTTTTTTATGAACAAGCCCGTAAGAGAATGCCAAATTTTCCCGTTGATGCGGCCGAAAAATATTGAAAATTCCCGCGAAGAAAGGACATCTTCCAAGGAATCCGATATAAAATTTTCTGAAAATTTGGGCATAGACAAGAAAAAAGCCGATGGATTAATTAACGAATACATAACCGATCCGGTCACAAAACTTCATTGCTTTGAATCGGAAGCGATCATGAAGAAATTAGCGAAACATTTCGGAGAGAATGAAGAAAGATGGGGAATTGTCGGCTTGCTCCACGATGTTGACTGGGATTTGACTAAAAAGGATCAAAAAAATCATTGCATTAAAAGCCAAGAAATCTTGAAACAGGCAGGTGGATCGGATTTTTTGATCAAAACCATAGTTTCACACGGTTATGGGAATGAGATGATTCCCGAACTGCAAGACAAAAAACGGAGCACTAAAATTCAGCATGCCTTGGTCGCGTCCGAGACTTTGACAGGCCTTATAATTGCAACTACTTTAATGACTCCCGATAAAAAATTGGCATCAGTTACCCACCAATCCTTAAAAAAGAAATTCAAAAATTTAAAATTCGCCGCCCGTTGCGACAGGGAGCTCATAAGGGAGTGCGAAGTAATCGGAATAAATATCGATGATTTCTTAAAGATGGGTCTTGAGGCGCTCCAAGAGATATCAGATAAACTTGGTTTTTGACATATTATGGGTATTAAAATCGAATTCAATCCCGAATTGGCTTTACGAAATATTCTCGAGTTCAAATCGGGAGAGAAAAAAATCGAAGAATGCATTCCGGAAAATTTGGAAGAAGGAAAAATTTACGATTTTTTAAAACGGGAACAAAGAAATTTTTGGCTTAAAGGCGAGATTCCTTTGATCGAAACGAAAGGAAACGGAAATTATTCCCGGCCGATCGCGAGCGTAATAATTCTCGAAGCGACGCATTTTGATAACGATAACAGCGAAACTTGCACAAAAGGAAAATATAAAATTGTCGAAATTTTTAAAGACAAGGAAATCCATTTTGAAGCGACGGACAGGATTGGGAAAAGATATACAGTGGAATATTAAAAATATGAGGATAACAATTTGCGGCAGTTCAAAATTTAGATTTGAGATGGTGGATTACAAAAAGAAATTGGAAAACATGGGGCACAAAGCTATTGTGCATGAGCATTATATAAAATCGGTTAACGGAGAAATGCCGGAATTGATGGAAAGAGTCGAGAAGGAACACGCGAAATTAAAAAAAGAAAACGGTTATATCAGATGGTATCATAACGAGATAAATTCAAGCGACGCGATCTTGGTTTTAAATTTTGAAAAAAACGGAATTGAAAATTATATCGGCGGCAATACGCTTATGGAAATGGGGTTCGCTTATGTCGTCGGAAAAAAAATTTTCTTAATCAACCCCATTCCGGATACCCTGAAATATAAAGACGAAATAGAAGCGATGGACCCGATAATTTTAAATGGTGATTTGAATTTGGTGGAATAAGTGTGTATGAAAATTCTACTTGGCACAAACAATAAAAATAAGATCGAACAGTTCAAAAGAATTTTTAAAAGTTTAAATTCGGATGTTGAATTAGTTTCCTTAAACGAAGCCGGAATAATCGATGACGTTGAAGAAGATGCGGACAATCTCTTGGATAATGCCAAGAAGAAAGCGAAATTTTACGGGGAAAAATCGAGAATGATTGCCTTGAGCGACGATACGGGATTATTTGTCGACGCGTTGGATGGAGAGCCGGGAATTCATGCGAAAAGATGGCATGAAGGAACCGAAATTGACAGGTGTAATAAATTATTGGAAAAATTAAAAGGTATTCCGGAAAAAGAAAGAACATGCAGATACGGAGGTGTTTTAACTATCTACAATCCGCAAACTAAAGAATTTTGGACATATACGAATGATCTTGAGGCGGTAATTTCGGATGAGTTCAGGGGAGGGTTTGGATTTGGCTATGATCCGATTTTTAAATTGCCGAACGGAAAGCATTACGCGGAATTAATTGATTCGGAACGAGATAAGATCAGTCATCGAGGATTGGGTATTAAAAAATTTTTAAACGACGGCACATGGAAAACTTGGAAAAAATAATTGAATTTTTGCATGAAATCGGAAATTTGAAAAAGACCATGCGGTTTGGCGCGAATGACTTGATTAAGGGCGATTCGAGCGCCGACCATTCCTGGCGGTTGGCGTTGATGACGTTCGTCATGGCGGAAGAATTGAATCTTGAAATCGATGTTTTGCGCGCCATGAAAATAGCTTTAATACACGATCTGGCGGAAGCGATTACGGGAGATATCGACATCAGGATTATCGCCGCGAAAAAAATGACAAAAGAGCAAAAAGAAAAGATGGAAATGGAGGCTTTTGAAAATCTGCGAAAATCGTTGCCGTACGATCTGGGAAAAGAAGTTTATGAGCTATGGAAAGAATACGAAAACGGATCGTCTTCGGAGGGAAAATATATAAAAGCTTTGGATAAGCTCGAAACGCAACTGAAAATAATCGAGGAAGGTTACAAAGTCTACGATTCGCCGGAACTTATTGCGAACTATCCAAACAAAGCCGTCGAGAATTTTCCCGAATTGACGCCGGTTCTAAAAATTATAAAGGAAAAATTGAAGGAAGAATTCAAAAAAGGCGATTTTGAATGGAAACCGGAGTACGATATGCAAATTAAGTAAAAGTCATTCCCCTACGAAAGCGGGAATTCAGAATCAAAAATAAATTTTTGTAATTTGATAAAATCACGGTACGGGGGATCCCACATTCCTGAATCAAATTCAGGACAGGCTGCGGACCGGGATGGCAATACAATATATGCTGGATATAAAATTCATACGAGAAAATCCGGAGTTGGTAAAGAAAAACGCCAAAAACAGATTGGTCGATGTTGATATTGATAAGCTTTTGGATTTGGATCAAAAACGGCGAGAGGTAAGTATAAAGATTGATGAATTGAGGGCGAAACGAAATTCCGTTTCGCAAGTTAAGCCGACTCCGGAAATAATCGAAGAAATGAAAAAAACCGGGGAAGAAATTAAAAAATTGGAGCGGGAAATTATTCCGATCGAAGCCGCATTCCGCGAACTTTGGCTTGCCGTTCCCAATTTAACGCATCCCGACGTTGTGGTCAGTCAAAACGAAGATGATAACCCGGTGCTGGACACATTCGGTAAACCGACGAAATTCGATTTCGAACCACTTGATCACGTCCAACTTGCGGAAAAAAACGACTTAATCGATTTTGACCGGGCGACAAAAGTGACCGGCGCGAAATTTTATTATTTAAAAAATGAACTGGCGTTGATGGAATTCGCGCTTGTCCAATACGCTTTGAGCGTCGTCATGAAGCACGGCTTCATTCCGTTTGTCACTCCCGATCTGGCGAAAAGAGAAGTTTTGGACGGCCTAGGCTTTAATCCGAGAGGGGAGTCAACCAATATTTACAATGTGGAAAATGCCGATTTAAGCCTGATAGGCACGGCCGAAATAACCATGGGCGGATACCACATGAACGAAATTTTGGATGAAAGCGAATTGCCAAAAAAATATGTTGCCGTATCGCATTGTTTCAGGACAGAAGCGGGATCTTATTCGAAGTTTTCCAAAGGCACATTCCGCGTCCATCAATTTACAAAGGTGGAAATGTTTCAATATACTTTGCCGGAAGAATCGGAAAAAGCGCACTTCGGAATGCTTGAAATTGAAAAAGAAATTTTTAAAGGATTAAAAATTCCGTTCCGCGTCATCGATCATTCTACGGCCGATTTGGGTTCGCCGTCTTACCGAACATACGATCTCGAGGCGTGGATGCCGGGCAAGCCGAATAAAGAGGGCGCGCAAGGCGACTGGGCGGAAATCACGTCGACTTCCAATACGACCGATTTTCAGGCGCGCGGCTTGAATATCAAATACAAAACCAAAGACGGAAAAAAGAAATATGTCCACATGTTAAACGGAACGGCCATAGCAAATAGCCGCGGCATAATAGCGATTCTGGAAAACTATCAACAAAAAGACGGTTCGATTGTTATTCCGAAAGTTTTGCAAAATTACCTGGGAGGAAAAAAATTAATTAAAAATTTTAAATAAAGCAAAAACTAAATTATGCAACACTTTTTCCAAAACTATCCCTGGCTGATCGCCGTCATCGCCCTTTGGACGCTGCCATGGAAGGGTTACGCCCTCTGGCTTTCCGCGAGAAAAAGCCATAAAGTTTGGTTCATCGTTCTCTTGATTGTGAACACATTGGCGATTCTCGAAATCCTGTATATTTTTATTTTCAGCAAAATGGGCAAAGAAAAGACAGGGATGCCGAAAGAATAATAAAAAAAGAAAACAAATTCATTATTTTTTTTCGAACCTCGATGCGCGAAAGAAATTTTATTATTGATAATTTAAAAATCAATTTTTACGAGAGCGATACCTTAAATAAAGAAAATGCTCTTGTTTTTTTGCATGGCTGGGGGAGCGAGTCTCTGCATTTGAAAAGTATTTTTGAGAAATGCAATGATTATATAGCGATTGATCTGCCCGGTTTTGGCAAAAGCGAATTGCCGAAGGAAATTTACGGAGTGAACGAATATGCCGTTTTTCTTGATTCATTTTTAAAGAAACTGGGGATTAAAAACCCAATTTTAATCGGTCATTCATTCGGCGGAAGCGTAATCATAAAGTATATCGCTGATGGGGGCGAGGCTAAGAAAATGATTTTGATAGCAAGCGCGGGGATAAGAATAAAAACTTTCAAGAAAACGATTTACAAATATTTCGCCAAATTGGCAAGGGCATTTTTCCTGTTTCCGGGGCTTAAAGGTAAAAAAGAAAAATTTAAAAAAGATTTTTACGAAAAAATAGGTTCCGATTATTACAACGCCGGGCCTTTGGTCGAAAGTTTTAAAAAAATAGTTGCCACGGATCTAAGAAGCGAATTGAACAAAATAGAAACTGAAACGGTTTTGATTTGGGGCGAAGATGACAGATTGACAACATTGGATCAGGCGCGCCTCATACATAATTTAATCAAAAATTCGAAATTATTTATAATAAAAAACGCCGGCCATTTTTCCTTCTTGGACAAGCCGGATGAATTTAATAAAATATTTTTTAAAGAAGTGCGATGTTAGAAAAAAATCTTTTATATATTTTACAAATCGAAAATTATAGTCCCAAGTTCTTTTTGAGATATGCCTACACACATTTCAACTGGTGGAATCTGGAAAAAAGAGGGAAGCTTGTTTGGACAACCAAGGCCAAGGCAATACATACCGTTTCGCTCGTTCTGATTTTTTTATTTTTTATAGGAAGTTTATTTTCATTCGGTTACAAAGGATTTTTTTCTTTAATTTTTATAATTTTATTTTTACCATTTTTTATTCTTCTTGCGTTATGTGTTCTTTCACCGCTGGATTATGCGCTCAAGAAAAAAAATACAAAATTGGCAAAAAAAATAATTGAAGAAAACAAAAGAAATTTAACCGTGATTGGCATAACCGGAAGTTACGGAAAAACGAGCACGCGGGAAATTTTAGCGAGCGTTTTGGGGGAAAAATTCAGAGTTTTAAAATTGCCGGATAATATAAACACCGATTTGGGCATTTCCGATTTTATAATAAAAAACAAAAACAATCTTAAAGATGCCGATATTTTTATCGTCGAGATGGGAGCGTTTAAAAAGGGCGAGATTAAAAAAATCTGCGATATCGTTCGTCCCGATTACGCGATTTTGACCGGCATAAACGAATCGCACCTGACCAAATTCGGCAATATGGAGAATATCATCAAAACAAAGTTTGAACTTCCGGAAGCGGCAAAAGAAACGACCGTTCTTAATTTCAACGATAAAAATATCAGGGGAAATTATTCAAGGTTTAAAATAAAAGAGTCGATCGGGGTTTCTTCCGGCGACGCGCAAAGATTGGAATTTAAAAATGATTTTTCCGGGATTTCGTTCGAAGTCGAAAATGTGCGATTTGAAACGAAACTTCTGGCTTTGCATAATGTCGTCTTGATTCTGCTTTGTCTTGAAATCGCCAAAAAATTAAACATGAATTTGGAAGAAATCAAAAGGGGAGTCGAAAAAATAAAAATAATTCCGCACAGGCTTGAGCCGATCTACAATGCCAGGACAAACATCCGGGTTATCGATGACAGTTACAATGGAAATTTAAACGGTTTTATAAGCGGCCTTGAAGTTTTAAGCAATGCTCGCGGGAGAAAAATAGTTCTTACCCCGGGATTGGTCGAATTGGGAGAAAAGACCGAGGAGATTCACAAGAAGATAGGCGAACTGTACGCTAAGAAAAAATTGGATCTCGTACTTTTGATCAAAAATAAAGTTAGCGATTATATTGTTTACGGCATGGAAAAAAACAATTTTAAAAGATATAAAATTTATAATTCAACAAAAGAGGCGCATGCGGATCTTGGCAATATTTTAATGAATGGCGATACGATTATTTTTCAAAACGATTGGCCGGATAATTATTTTTAAATATATGGAAAAACTTAATGAACAATTTAAAATGCCGATGTAATCGGAAAAAAGAGGCGATGATTTGTATGTTTTTGGCGGTGAAACAAAACAATTACTAGAACTGGCTCAAACTTTTTATAACCGAGCACAGCCAGATTGTTTGGATATTAAACAATATTTGTTAAACGGGGGAAGAAATAAGACCCATGGGAGTTTTCGCCATGTTTTTGCAAAGGGGACGGTTATGGACTCAAAACAGAAACGCACGTGGGCATAAAAAAACGCAAGAAAAATTGAAAGAATTATTAAACGATTATATTTAAATATATGCATAAAAATATCGGTGTTTTTTTTGGAGGCAAAAGCCCGGAACATGACGTTTCCATAATTACGGCCCAGCTTATCATTTCCGAGCTCAAGAAAATGGGATATGTCGTTACGCCCGTTTATTTAAGCAAAGGAGGGGAGTGGCATATCGATGAAAAATTGGGCCGGTTAAAATTTTTTCATGAGGACGACAGGGAAGTTATGCTTAAAAATTTTCGGAAATACTACTTGGATTTGGAAAATTCAAACGGAAAAATCATTTTTAAAAAGAAAGGGTTGGGTTCAAAAAAAATCGAAATCGATTTGGCATTTCCCGCTTTCCACGGCATGAACGGAGAGGACGGAACCGTCCAGGGCCTTTTTGAAATTTTGAATATTCCCTACGTCGGTTGCGATGTCGCGTCATCCGCGATAACAATCGATAAAATTCTGACCAAGCTGTATTACCAAAGCCAAAATATCGCTACGACCAAGTTTGTTTATTTTACAAAAAAAGATTGGAACGGAAACAGAGACGAAACGCTCAAAAAAATAAAAACATTGCGATGGCCGTTGTTCGTTAAACCGCCTAAACTGGGTTCCTCAATCGGAATTACGAAAGCGAAGAATGAAGAAGGATTGATTTTTGGCATCGAAGTCGCTTTGCATTACGGAGAAAGAGTTTTAGTTGAGGAAGGCGTCGAAAGTTTAATGGACGTGACATGTTCCGTCATGGGAAACGACGAGTTGACCGCTTCCTTGCTCCAAGAATCTGTTTTTCAAAGCGATTTGCTGGATTTCGAAGAAAAATATTTGAAAGAAGGTGGAACGCAATTCGGGGAATCGAAAAGAGGGGTCGTTATTCCGGCGCGACTTGACGAAAGAATCACTCGCGCAATTCGCGAAAAAGCGAAAGAAATTTATAAACTTTTCGGATGCAGCGGCATCGCGCGGGTGGATTTTCTTTTTGACGAGTCAATGAATATTTTCTATGCCAACGAGGTCAACACTTTGCCGGGAACTCTCTATCATCATCTCTGGAAAGCGAGCGGGGTTGAACTTGACGAACTCATTGCAAAATTAATCGGTTACGCGGAAGAAAAATACAAAATGAAAAATGAAATCCAATATACATTCGAATCCGGAATGTTAAAATATTCTAAATCAATAAAATTATCCCTTAAAGAAGAAAAGGATGGCCAATCGAACTAAAGATTTACAATTGTCCGTTATCAAACAAATCGAACTTAGGGCTTCGAGATATCCGGATGTCGTTTCTTTGGCGCAAGGAATCCCGAGTTTTGACACCCCGGAGAGCATAAAAAGACGGGTGGAAAACGCCTTAAAAAGGGGAGTGGTGGCAAAATACTCTTTAAGCCCGGGATTGCCGGAACTTAGAGAATTGATTGAAATTTCTCTGGCTCGGGAAAACATGTTTTATGATTGGCAAAAAGAAATTATAGTTACCGCCGGTTCGATTGAGGCCATAACTGCCGCGATTTTGGCCGTTACCGATCCGGGCGACGAGGTCATAATTCCGGAACCCACTTATACGAGCTATCGCGAAGTTATTATTTTGGCAGGATGCAAACCGGTTTTTGTTCCCCTTGATGAAAATAACGGCTGGTCATTCGATTTGGACAAGTTTAAAAAAGCGATTACTCCGAAAACAAAAGCGATTTTTTATTGCAACCCTAATAATCCGACTGGAACGATTTATTCGAAAGAGAACCTTTTGGGTTTGGCTAAAATCGCGGAAGAAAGCGATTTATATCTGATTTCCGACGAAGTTTATAAAGATTTTATTTTTAACGGCGAAAAATTCTTCAGTTTGGCCGAAATTCCGAAATCGCGCAAACGAGTGATAAGAATTTTTTCTTTTTCAAAAGCTTTCGCCATGACGGGCTGGCGCATTGGTTATTTGCACGGCGACGAATCCGTTGTAAAAGAAATTTTAAAAGTTCACGATTGTCTCGTCACTTGCGCTCCGGTCGTATCTCAATACGGAGCCATGGGCGCTTTGGAAATGGGTGAAAAAGACGTAAAATTTTTTGTGGGTGAATTTAAAAAAAGAAGAAATTTGATCTGTGAACGGCTTGACAGTTTAAAAAATATTTTCAGCTATGTAAAACCGAACAGCGCCTACTACGTTTTTCCGAAAATTTTAAGGGAAAACGTTAAGTCTTGGGATTTTTCTTTGGCGCTCTTGGAAAAAGCGCGAGTGGCCGTTGTCCCCGGTATCGCTTTCGGACCGAACGGAGAAGGCCATATTCGCATGAGTTTCGGCAGAAGCGAGGACGACATAAACAAAGCCTTCGATCGCATGGAAAAAATGTATGAACCCCGTTAGAAGCCGCGATCGCTTTAGCAAATAAAAAATACAAATAGGATTAAGATTTTAGTAATTTTTAATATTTAATATGCGGATCGAAATGATCGCGACCTGCTTCTAACGGGATGAAATCTTTTTTAAAATTTTTTTTGAAACATTATCTTAAATTTTTAGCGAAGTTGAACTTACTTATCCATAGACCGAAAATAATAGCTATCGCCGGAAGCACGAATAAAACATTTGTCAAAGAAGAAATCGGAAAAGTTCTGGAAAAACATAATTTGAGTTTTCGTTTAAACCCGAGAAATTTTAACACGGAAATAGGTTTGCCTTTGGCCGTCTTAAATTTAAAAAGCGGATATAATTTTTATTTGGACTGGATTCCGGCCGTCTTCAAAGCGCCGTTTTCGATTTTTTCGGCAAATTATCCGAAAATTTTAGTCTTGGAGCTTGGTATCGCCGAACCCGGAGATATGAAATTTTTGCTTTCGATTATAAGACCGAACGTGCGCGTCATTACGGATATAACGCAAAGATACCGCGAATCCTTCGATGATATGGATGAATTGACCGGGGAATACGCTTTATTTTTAAAAACGGCGGAAAAAGGGGATTTGGTCATTTTAAATTCCGATAACGATAAAATCGCGGAAATTTCCAAAGAATCCAAAGCTCGAGTCATAATGTTCAGTCTGCACAACGTTTCTCCGTGGCAAGGAAAAATAACCGAAAAAACCGATATTTACCAAAAAATTTTTGTCCACGGCGAGGAATATAAAATTTTAAGACATGGCGATCACCACGCTTACGCCTTATTGATCGGACTTATAATTGAAAAATATGTCTGTGAAAAGAAATAAATTTACCTACTACAAACCAAAAAATTATTCCAATCCTTTTTTTTACGGAAAAAAACACAATTCCGGAAAGATTATAAATTGGAAATTTAGAATTGTTTTCCCGTCTTCGATTATTTTTGTTGCCGCGTTGGTATGGTTTATCTTTTTCTCCGGCGTTTTTCGCATTAAAAATGTCATAGTCGAAGGAGCGAACCGCACACCGGTTGGCGAAATCGAAAATCTCGTCTGGCGGATGACGCAAAATAAAAGATTTATAATCGGAAGGCAAAGTAATATTTTTTTATTCAGCGATGCGCAATTAAAGAATTTAATGAATGAAAATTATTCTTTTGACGGTATCGCGATAAAGAAAAAACTTTTTAACACGATAATAGTATCAATCAAGGAAAAACAGCCTGTGGCCGCATGGAAAGAGGGGAATAGTTATTATCTGATTGACGCCGAAGGTAATATAGTCGCGAACGCAGGCTCCTTGGATATAAATCAAAAAGAAACGCCCCTTATTGAAAATCAGGGCGCTCCCATGGTAAATTATAAAAAAGTCGATATCAATGGTAACGAAATCAATTACATTCTCAAGCTATTCGACATTTTTAAAAATAATTCCGATTTCCCTCTAAGTAAATTTGTCGTTGATTCCGATATCAATACTGTAAAAGTTTTTCTCGTCCGGGGTCCGGCCATTTATTTTAACGTCCAAGGCGATATAAACAACCAGATGAACAAACTTTTGACTCTATACAAAGGAGAATTAAGGGATAATTTCAATAAGCAATCTTACTTGGATTTAAGATTTGGAGACAGAGTTTATTATAAATAAAAATTTTATAAATAAAAAATATGGAAAATGGATTCAAATTTGTATTTTTTTTGGCGGTTTTAACTTTTTGCTTCGCGGTGGTGGGAATTTTTTTGGTGATCATAAAAATTCTTCTTATTTTTTATCCGCAAATAAACTTTATGGGGGTAGTCTTTAGCGGAGGCTAAAATCACCGCATCTCCGGGATTCAGAGATATGGCGTCGTATAAGTTACATTGTGCGACGCTATTATAATTAAAAAAGAAAGGGGTCTTTATTTCCCCTTTTTGCGCATTTTGCGTGCCTGAAGCTTTTCCGTAGCTTCTCTTCGAAGTCTTTTAAGCTCTTCTTGCTCATGAAAATATTTTTCCTCGATAACGAAAACCGTGCAGTTATGCACGACGGTCTTCATCATCTCCATTGTAATACTCTGTGGCTTGAGCAGTTCTCTTTCTAATCTAGCGATTATTGCGAGTGTCGTTAGCGGTCCCCCGCCGACATAGCCGCATGTAGCCCCGTGAATCCACATCTCATTGCCTTTATAATCTCTTATGCGAAACGGGTATATGTCTTCTTCCCCTTCCTTATTGCGATCTCGGACATCGCATCTGCATTCGATTCTTACGATCTTGCCCAATTTCCTGCGGTGCTTTTTAAAAAATTTTGGAATTTGATCCTGGGGGCTGTAAAACAAATCCGTTTTATAAATCTTCTGTCCCGGATATTTACCCTGTTCGCGCACGACTTTTCCCTCTGCCATGAATTCCTCCTCCTATAGAAATTTCATAGTTTTCCACTGGCTTCTTTACCGAGTTTCTTACCTTGATTAGTGTCAATGATCAATACTATTTTACTTAAATACTTAGTACTGCAAATAGCCGTCCAACGGATTGACCGGTATGCCGTCCAAACGCACTTCGAAATGCAAATGCGGTCCGGTCGTGTACGGCCCCGCTCCCGGCGAACCCGGCAATCCCCCGCTTAAGCCGATGATTTGACCTTGTACTACATATTCGTCTTCGGTAACCAAAATTTTCGAAACATGTCCGTACACGGTTGAAATTCCGTTCGCGTGTATCAACATTATATAACTGTAATTCATGCCGCCGTCATGCGCTCTGGCCACATATCCGGAAGCCGCCGCCCTAATCGGAGTCCCCTGCGCAGCCCTGATGTCGATTGCGGGATGTTCAAACAAATATCGAAAGGGATAATTTGGATCGTGAAAATAAGTCGTAATCGTGTTTTTCGGCACCGGCCAAATCAAACCGCCAGGGTTCATCTCCAATTTTTCTCTTTGGGTGGTTGATAATTTGTCCCTAACCGTTTTTTCAAGGCCGGAAACGTCGTTTTCCGCTTGCAATTCTTGCTGAGCCGCTTCGTTTAAAAGACTTTGGAATCTTGCTTCGGAATAATTCGTTTGCTCGAGCAGGTATGTTTTATTCGACTGATCGTTTTGCATGTTTTGCTGCTCTTGTTCCAAATTAGCCTGCAATTGCGTCAATTCGCCGTGTTTATTATTCAAATCGGTTTTTTCCGATTCCAAATCAGCCTCGGATTGTTTCAAGGAACCCAAGTTTTTCGCAAGTTGGCTATTGATATCTTCCAAATATTTTTCCTGATTTAAAAATTCGGACAAAGAATTATTCATGAGCATTATTTCCAAATCGCCGGTTTGATCTTGCTTATAAACCAACTCCAGGGCCACGGCTATCTGGCCTTTTTCTTTCGCGATTTCATCGTTTTTTTCGCCGATTTCAATGTTGGTTTTTTTAATTTCAAGATTTGTTTGATCGATTTCCGTTTGCGTACCGCTTATATCCAATTGCGATTGTGCCAAACGGTTGCCCAAAACGGCCAATTCGTTGCTTAAAGTCAGTTTTTGGTTTTGAGCTTCCTGAATGGCCTGGGAATATCTCTGCTGTTTTTCTTTGTAAGTGTTAATCTGATCCTTTTTTGATTGGATTTGCTGATTTAGCTGGTCGATCTCCGGACCGTTCTGATTGTATTGACCGAAAACCGGACCGCGGAAAATAAAAAAACAGGATGCGCTTACGCCCACCAATATTAAAAAATAAATCGGGATTTTTTTTATTTTCATGTTCTTTTATTATTTTTATCCTTATTTTTATTATAATACATCTTTATTCTTTCCTGAAGCGGCTTTAGTATTCCGTTTTTTCGTAAATTTTTAACAACTCGGTCCATTTTTTGACGAGTTTGTCCAATTTTTTATGCAACTCGGGGAAAGCTTTAATGTCTCTGGCGTCTCGTTTTATTTTCGCGTAAGCTCGAAAGTTCGTTTTTTCTTTTAAATCTTGTTTTGCCATCTTGAAATACATAGAATCGGTTATGTGACTTGCCGAATCGGCGGCCGCTATTATCCTCGCCTCCAAGCTTTTCGGTTTAACGTCTTTTACTCTATGCGATCTTACGCAATGCAAAACTCCATTGATTAATTCTTCGCTGATTTTTAAATCATTGAGAAATCTCTTCGCGATTCTTCGGCTCTTGATCGCGTGGTCTCCTCTTGTAACGGGATAATGGCCTATGTCATGGAGCCAGACGGATAACATTAAGATGTTCTTGTCGGCTTTGGTATATTTCTCCGCCAAAAACTTTACCCATTTCTCCATTTCGGGAACATGGGTTAATAAGCCGTAAGGATCGGAACCGAAATTGTGAACGGTTTTGTAAAAAAATTTTTTCGTTTTTTCTATTTCTTTTTTCATAATTTCAATCGGTCGCTTTTTCAATCCTCTTTAAACTTTCTTCTTTCCCTAAGACTTCCGCCACCTCGAACGGGCCAGGACTCGCCTTTTGCCCGGTTAACGCCACGCGCATCGGCCAGAGATAGTCCCCCACTTTCAATCCGCTCACATTCAAAAATTCCATTATGGTTTTCTCCAAAATTTCTTTTTTCCAGTCTTTTTCGGAAATGTTTTCCAATATTGATAAAAGTTTTTTTAAATTTTCTTTTACGTCATCAACTGTCAATTTTTTCCAAACAAGCAGATTTTGATCGTATTGCAGATCATCTTCAAAGAAAAATTTTGTCAACTCCCCTATTTCGGACAATTTTTTAAGCCTTTCTTGCTCAAGCGCCACGACCTCTCTCAAAAATTCTGTTTTCTTCTTTCTGTTTTCCGTCATCTTCAGATTTTCCTTCAAATACGGCCAACACAATTCGACCAGTTCATCCAACGATTTCTGTCTGATGTAATAGCCGTTAAAATAATCAAGTTTTTCTGAATCGAATACGGCCGGACTTATTCTGATGTCTTCGATTTTAAATTTGGCTTTCATATCCTCGAAGGACAAGATTTCATTTTCTTCTTTCGGGTGCCAACCCAAAAGGATGCAAAAATTTAACAACGCTTCCGGCAAATAACCTTTTTCTTTATAATCTTCGACCGCGACGTCCCCTTGCCGCTTGCTTAATTTTCCGCCTTCTTTGTTTAAAATCAAGGGAATGTGAGCGAACACCGGCGGAGTCCAGCCGAATGACCGGTAAAGTAAGATGTTTTTTGGAAAAGAGGAAATCCATTCTTCGCCTCGAAAGACATGCGTAATTTCCATCGTATGGTCGTCGATTACGTTCGCGAATTGGTAAGTGGGCATGCCGTCCGATTTGATCAAAACATGATCTTCAAGCTCTTCGTTTTTAAAAACAATATCGCCGCGCAAAAGATCGCGCACGGTCGTTTCGCCTTCAAGCGGCATTTTTTGCCTGATTACGTATCTCTCCCCTCTTTTTATTTTTTCCTCGACTTCCGTTTTACTCAAACTCCGGCAAGTTCGGTCATAACGCGGCGGCAATTTCTTCGCAGTACGTTCGGCGCGCATTTTTTCCAGCCTTTCCGGCGCGCAAAAACAATGATAAACCTCGCCTCTCCCCAAGAGTTCATCCGCGTATTTTTTGTAAATTTTCTTTCTTTGGCTCTGAATGTACGGTCCGTAATTTCCGCCCGCGTGCGGACCCTCGTCAAATTCAATGCCGATCCATTTTAGGATTTCGACAAGATTCTCGATCGCTCCCGGCACTTCACGTTTTTGATCAGTATCTTCGATGCGCAAAACAAAAGTGCCGTTTAAACTTTTAGCGGCCAAATACTCAAATAAGGCGGTTCTTAGACTGCCGATGTGCAAATATCCGGTTGGAGATGGCGCGAATCTTGTTCTCATATGAATTTTTAAAAACAAGAAGAAAAATAATAACAAGAAATACAAGAAAAGATTATTTTATTCTTATTTTTCTTCTTACCCTTCCTGTTTTTGGTAGCTTTATAAAAAGTAAATTTTGGCTTTTATTTTTAAATTCAAATTCCATATTAATGATACCATTTTTAACCATTTTTTTCTACCGATTCCCTGAATTTTTCCAAAAATATTTTGGCCGAGTGCCGCCTGACCGGATGTACTTCCTCGACTAATTTTTCGCTGTCAATCCATTTCCATCCGGAATGATCCCAATAATTTATTTTTATATCCGAATCTGTTCCGGCGAATTCGGCGATAAAGAGACCCTGCTTCTGCCCTTTGTAACCCAAAATTCTCATCGCCCGGCTTTCATACTTCCCCATTTCTTTTTTATCTCTGAATTTGTATTTATAAACATTTTTTATGGCGCGAACGGGTTTGAATTTTGTCGTGCATAATTCTTCGCGCAATTCTCTTAAGCCGGCCTTTTCTATATTTTCATGATCCGTTCCGCCTTGAGGAACCTGCCAATGTTCCTCATACCCCGCGCGTTTCACCAATAAAATCTTAAATTTGCCATTTTCTTTTTTGTACAAGACACAGGCCACGTTCGGGCGGTAGAACAACGGATAAACAAAACGCCACATGATAAAACGATACGGAAAAATTACGGTTGCGTCCAAAATTCTTTTCCATCGCCATGGCTCTAAAATCAGTCTCCATGCCCATTCCATGCCGAAAAAACGAAAAATTTTCGGAGCGCGTTTCACTTTCCCGGCGATAAAATCGAAAGTTCCTCCGACTCCCATCCCTATTTTTACCGACGGCGTTTTTCTTAAATCGTGGAAAATCCATTTATCCTGACGCGGATGCCCGAAAGCGGAAAAAATAATATCGGGGCGCGCGGAATCGATTCGTTTTATCAATTCTTCATCCTTGTCTTCTCCTTTTATCCATTCCCCCGCTTTAATTTTCCATTCGCCGTGTTTCAAACCTTCTTCCGCTCCGACAATTTTCAAATCGGGAAATTTCTTTTTTAAATTTTCCGCCGCTTTTTGCGCGATTCCTTTCTCTCCGCCGATAAGGTAAATCGATTTTCCCTTCCTTTCGGCTATAGCGCAAATATCATAAACCAAATCGGCCCCGGCAATCCGATCCAATCTTTTGCCCATAAGCCGAGCCGCGAATTTCAAACCGATGCCGTCGGGGACGGCTAAGTCGGCGGCGTTCAGGATGTAAAAAAATTCTTCATCCTTTTCGGCCTCGATCAAGAATTCCGGATTGGGAGTCACGATTTGATGTTGTCTCCCGTCTTTTAAAAATAATTCTATTTTTTTCAAAATATCGACCTTGTTCAAGGCGGAGATATTGATTCCAAGTATATTAATTACGCTCATCGCTTTATATTTCATTATTCCCGTCGAAGCGATCGCGACTTCTAACGAGATTTATAAATTTTTTGTTTCAACAATGGTGTATTCCGGTCCGTTAGCGTTCAATTTCGATTCGATTAAACTGAAAGTTTTAATTTCAAAAGTTTCATCCGCAAGTTCATATTCATCGCTTTTCAATTTATAAAAATTTTTCACCCGGCCCAAAGTGATATGCGGAGTCCATGCGCGGTCATCAATTTTTATTCCCACTTCTTTCAAATCTTTTTCTATTTTTGCATACAGATCATGAATGGAAGTTCCGTTAATCTGCTCACATTTCAAAAATATTATCTTCGGCCTTTCCGGACCCGGAAAAGCGTTTAATCCGCCGAATTTCATCCGTGCCGTGCCTTTTGACTTCCAATCGGCCATGCTCTTTTTTAAAACCCCCAAAATCAAAGAATCTAAATCGGAAATAAAGTGTAAAGTTACATGTAAATTGGCCGAATCCACCCATTTTACACTATTATCATTTTTATTCAAGTCCAGAATTATATCTGAAATCCGGTCTTGAATATTTTTAGGCAAATCTAAGGCAAAAAATACTCGTTTTAGACTGTCTGACATGTTCTAATTTTAACACATTTGTTTGACTTTGACAAAATTTGACTTTGCCAAAATTGTTTGGTAAAGTCGGGGTAAAATCCTTTTAAAGGAGGTGCACAATGCTTTCTGGCGTCTTATTAAAGAATACGCTTCCGCACAGAGGGTATGCGCTTTTAGTCGACAAAGTCGAGCTTAACGAAGACGGATTAACTGCAACCGGATACTACTGCATAATAGCGGAAAACAACCCTATTCTTCAGGGTCATTTTCCCGGTAATCCCGTCTTTCGCGGTGTCGACGTGATCGAGATAGCCAATCTTACCGCCGCATGCTTGGCCAAGCCCAAACTCAAAGAAGGTTTTGCGCTGCCCATACTCAGAGGGCTGGACGGTATAAAATTACGAGGGACAGCGAAACCCGGCGATACCCTTGTGGCCAAAGTAAAATTGCTTCAGGAAAAAAACGGCCTGATATTCACTTTTTCCGCCGAGATAACCAATAACAGGGGCGAAAAAATTGCCCAGATTGGGAAGATAACCGGCGTCGCCGTTTCACAAGATCAAATAGGTGCATAATGTGCACCTTTTTTTATTTCCATAATTATGCTATAATACTTGACATCGAAATGTTTTTTATATACACTTAAATTAGCACTCTCAACTTTAGAGTGCTAAAGTAACAATGTCATGCTGGAGCGAAGCGATAGCATCTCGTGTAATTCGCCAATAATGTAAATCACGAGACCCTAATCAGTCGTCCCGAATACTCGGGATTCCTTCCAGGATGACATTTTAATAAAATGTTTGATAAATTTACTCATAAATCGCAAGAAGCGATCATAAACGCGCAAGTAATCGCCCAAGATAACGGTCAACAACATATCGAAGCCGTTCATGTTCTTGCGGCATTGCTTGAGCAGCCTGACAGCCTAATCAAGCCCATTTTAGAAAAATTAAAAATTGCTCCGGCAATGCTTGATGAAAAAGTCTGGGACCAGATTGATAAATTGCCCAAAGTGACAACCGCGCCCAACGCGCAAATCGGCATGGTGCAGGGCACGGCCGAAGTCGCTTTGATTTTGGAAAAAGCGAAAAAAGAAGCGGATAAAATCGGTGATGAATTCATTTCAACCGAACATTTATTTCTCTCTTTAATCAACGTCCGCTCAAAAGCCCAGGAAATTTTATCCGAACTTGGAATCGAGTACGACGAAGTTTTAAAAATTTTGGCGGAATTAAGAGGCTCGCAACACATTACCGATCCGGATCCGGAATCGAAATTCCGCAGTCTTGAAAAATACACGCTTAACCTGACCGAATTGGCGAGAAAGAAAAAAATCGATCCCGTCATCGGCCGCGATGAAGAGATTAGAAGGATTATGCAAGTCTTGACCAGGCGCACGAAAAACAATCCGGTCTTGATCGGCGAAGCGGGCACGGGAAAAACGGCGATTGTCGAAGGTCTGGCGCAAAGAATTGTCTCTGGTGACGTTCCCGAAACTTTAAGAAATAAAGAAATCGTCAGTTTGGATTTGGGATCCATGCTCGCCGGCGCGAAATTTCGCGGCGAATTCGAAGACAGATTGAAGGCGGTCTTGAAAGAGATAAAATCCAATGACGGAAATATCATTTTATTCATTGACGAACTCCATACTCTCGTCGGCGCCGGCGCTTCCGAAGGTTCAATGGACGCTTCGAACATGTTAAAGCCGGCGTTAGCGCGCGGCGAATTGAGAACAATCGGCGCGACGACAACAAAAGAATACCAAAGATACATCGAAAAAGACCAGGCTTTAGAAAGACGATTTCAGCCGATCTACGTAGCCGAACCTTCGATCGAAGATACGATCGCGATTTTAAGAGGCGTCAAAGAAAAATATGAAGTCCATCACGGAGTCCGTATCACCGACGACGCGGTCGTGGCGGCGGCGAAATTGTCCGCGCGATACATTTCGGACAGATTTCTTCCCGACAAGGCTGTCGATTTGGTCGATGAAGCGACCTCGGCTTTAAGAATGGAAATCGAATCAAGCCCGGCGGATTTGGACAATTTGAAACGCGAAATAAAACGCCTCGAAATAGCGAAGGTCGGTTTGCTCCAAGATAAAAACGAAAAAGGCGGAAAAAAATTAAGAGAAATTAATAAAGAATTGAGCGAACTCAAAGAAAAAGCCAATCAACTCGAACTGCATTGGAAAAACGAAAAAGAGATTATTGAAAAAATGCGAGAGTCAAAAAAGAAAATCGACGCTTTAAAGGTAGAAGCGGAAATAATCGAACGCAAAGGCGACGACTTGACTCGCGTCGCCGAAATTCGTTACGCGCAAATTCCCGATCTTGAAAAAGAAGTAAAGAAAAAAGAAGCTGAGCTCATAAAAATTCAAACCGGCGGCCATCATCTTTTGAAAGAAGAAGTCGATGAAGAAGATATCGCCAAGGTCGTCTCGAGATGGACGGGCATTCCGGTCGCGAAAATGATGGAGAGCGAAGTGAAGAAACTGGCGAAGACCGAAGAAGAATTGAAAAAACGCGTAATCGGCCAAGACGAAGCCATCGAAAGGGTGGCCAACGCTTTAAGAAGATCGAGAGCCGGAATCGGCGAAGAAAAAAAGCCGATCGGTTCATTTCTGTTTGTCGGACCGACCGGAGTCGGAAAAACGGAATTGGCAAAAGCGCTTACCGAATTCATGTTTAATGATGAAAACGCTTTGATCCGATTGGATATGAGCGAATTCATGGAGAAGCACAGCGTGGCGAAAATCATCGGCTCCCCTCCCGGCTATGTCGGCTATGACGAAGGCGGTCAATTAACGGAACGCGTCAGGCGAAGACCGTACAGTGTCATTCTTTTCGACGAAGTGGAAAAAGCGCATCCGGAAGTCTTCAATATTTTGCTACAGATTCTGGATGATGGCAGGTTGACCGATTCAAAAGGACGCGTCGTCAATTTTAAGAACACAATCGTGATCATGACTTCAAATCTCGGTAACGAGGTAATTAAAGAATATTCGATCGGATTCGCCGATCACGGTTCAACGGAAAAAGAAGAAGTAAAAATCCGCGAAGACGAAATGAAAGAAAAAATCGATCATATTTTAAGGGAGCATTTCAAACTCGAATTCTTGAACCGCATCGACGAGATTGTCATCTTCAAGAGTTTGAATAAAGACGCGCTGGCGAAAATCGTCGATTATGAAATCGCCAAAGTGGAGAAAAGATTAAAAAATAAAGACATCACCATAAAAATCGGAAACAAGGTCAAGGCCATGCTCGCGGAAAAAGGTTATGACACGACTTTCGGAGCTCGTCCGCTAAAACGCATCATTCAAAACATGATTTTAGACGAACTGGCGTTAAAAATAATCGAAGGCACGGTTAAAGAGGGTGACAAGGTTACGATCGAACTCGGAGTAAAAGATAAAATTTTGATGACAGTTAAATAAAATTCTCACGTAGGAACAGAGCATACTCTGTTCCTACTTTTTTAAAAAAAAGAAGCGGGACTCATAGTCTCCGCTTTTATAATTCTCTAAAAAGAGCTTTTCTGGGCCTCCTCAAAATATCAATTAAACTTTCAAAGTCTACGTGGTATTCCCACTTAATCCCTCCGTCACCCTCTTCGCAACTTATTTTTACTCTCACCACGCGGTAAGCGTCGGCCTTTCTGGGCTGGGAATCATCGCCATGCCCGGCTAAAATCTCGATTTTATAAAGTTTGTCTGCGATCTTTTTCTCGGCGCGAATTGTAAATTGATAACCATCAATATTACAAACGCAACTGTAATCATCATCGCGACGTTCCCATTTTTCCTGGCACAAAGTCTTTTCAATAGTTCGAACATCCATTCTTGCCGCATTAGCCATTTCAGTAACGTGTCTTAGGGCCTTGGCTATACCTGAGTCGTTGTGCCTTAGCCGAATCGCTTTTATAATCCCAGCCAAAACCTTGGCAGCCTCCGGATTTGAATTAAAATAGAGCAAATCCGTAGCTCTTATTCCCCCCTTTTTAAATGTGCTCAAAATCGGATGAATCTGGTTTACTCCCAATCCACGCGGGTCCTCATTTTCCATGATTTCCCTCCTTCAAAAAAATATTTGTCTCCCCTATCATCCGATAGGTTCAACGGTTATTCCGCCAAAGGCGGTTTTAAAGATCGAATTCTTTTCGCTAATCTATCACGCGATTTGCTTCATGTCAATGATTATATTATAATTTAAGATATGCATCCCGTTAGAAGCCGCAATCGCTTCGGCGGATGTTGAAATAAATATATAAAAATTTTTAAAAAATAAATTATGCAGATTAAAAAATTTTTATTTGATCGCGATCTGCTTCTAACGGGATGTACAAAATAAAGAATTCAATCCCCTTAATTATTTTTCTTTTTCTATTTTCTCCCTTGTTCGCGAAAGCGCAAAGCGTCGATGACGCGAACTTCAACCCGAATTACATAATCGGCGACGCGGAAATGCTCGATTCGACGGCAATGAATCTTGACGATATTCAACAGTTTCTCGAAAATAAAGGCAGTTATCTCGCCAACTATTCCTGCCTCAACGCGGACGGAATAGTAAAAAAAGCGTCGGAAATAATTTATGACGCCGCTGAAAATAATTACGATTGCGACGGAGTTCAATTGAGCGACAATCCGACTTTGGCGGAAAAACAGCAGAAATGCAAAAAAATTTCCATCAATCCGAAATTACTTTTGGTTTTGCTTCAGAAAGAAGAGGGGTTGGTCGAAGATCCGAGTCCGAAACAAACTCAGCTTGATTGGGCGACCGGTTACGGGTGCTTTGACGGCGAACCTTGCAGTTTGCATTGGAAAGGATTTGGCAAGCAGTTAAATTCGGCGGCGCTTCAGTTTTACGACTATATGATCAATCCGCAATATTATACTTATCAGGTCGGCCAAACTTACACGGTTTCAAATACCAACAAAGATCCCATGACCGTAACGCCGGCCGATCAAGCGACCGCCGCGCTTTACAACTACACCCCCCATGTTTACAACGGCAATTATAATTTTTATATTCTCTGGCAGAAATATTTTACGAAAAATTATTTGGACGGTTCGCTGTTGCAGGCCAAGGACGAACCCGGTGTTTGGTTGATTCAGGATGGCATGAAAAGGCCTTTCTTAAGCAAAGCGGCTTTGCTTTCTCGGTTCGATCCGAATAAAATCATTACGGTCGACAAATCCGATTTGGACAAATACGAAAAGGGAACGCCGATTAAATTTCCGCAATACTCTTTAATCCGTTCTCCTCGCGGGACTATTTTTCTTCTTGTCGACAATTACCGCCACGGCATAACAAGCGACAACGTATTTAAAGAAATCGGATTTAATCCCGAAGAAGTTGTCGACGCGAGTTGGGATGATGTAAATTCATACCAAGAAGGCGCTCCGATTACGGCCACCTCGACTTATCCCACGGGAGCTTTATTGCAGGACGACAAAACCGGAGGTGTTTATTGGGTCATAAACGGAACAAAGGCTCCGGTTTGGGACAAAGTCCTTTTCGGCATAAAATTCCAATTTAGAAAAATCATTCCCGTTTCACCGAAAGAATTGCAAAACTATACGACCGTCGACCCAGTCACTTTGGACGACGGCGATTTGATCAAATCTCCCGATTCGTCCGCCGTTTATGTAATCTCTGATGGACAAAAACGGGCGTTCATGAGCGGAGACGTTTTTGAAGGATTGGGTTATAAATGGCAGAACATTATTCCGGTTAACGAAAAATTGTTTAATGCCATCCCCGAGGGGGATCCGATTACAAGCATTCAGGGAAATAATAATTCTTCTTCGACAGATTCATCCGATACGAGTCTGAATACCATATCGTCCTCAACCGCCTCCTCAACTGTTGCAACGACAACATCAAATTAAAATTCTAAATCCTAATCTCTAAATTCTAAAACGAATGCCAAATCAAAATTTCAAAACCCAAAAATTGTTTTAAATTTTGAATTTGAAAATTTTTGGTTTGTTTAGAAATTAGAAATTAAAAATTAGAAATTTTTTAAATTATGCCCATTGTCTTTTCGGCAATAACGCCTCATTCCCCTCTTTTGATTCCGGCCATTGGAAAAGAAAATTTAAAGCGTCTTAAAAAAACGGAAGCGGCTTTAAAAAAACTCGCGGATGAACTTTATGCGTCCAATCCGGACACGATCCTGATAATTTCGCCACATGGAAAATTGAAAGAAACGGCCTTTAACATAAATTTAAGCCCCGAATATTTAAGCAACTTCGAAGAGTTCGGCGATTTTGTCACTAAATTTAAGACAAACGGCGATATCGGACTCGCTCACAAAATTCGGGAAAGAATGGAAACGCGCGCGCCGCTTCAACTTTCGAGCGAATCCAATCTTGATCACGGCTCATCGATCCCTTTATTTTTTCTTTCCGCCGATTTGCCCAAAATTAAAATAATCCCGCTTTATTACTCGGGACTTGATTTGGAAGCGCATTTTAAATTCGGTCAACTCCTGAAACGTGAATTGATCTATAACAAAGAAAGAGTGGCCGTTATCGCATCCGGAGAATTGTCGCATCGCTTGTCAAAATCCTCTCCGGCCGGATATTCGCCGAAAGGAAAAAAATTCGATCAAAGATTGATTGAATACTTGCTTAATTCAAAAACGAAAGAAATACTTTCGTTCGATCAAAATTTGATTTCGGAAGTAAGCGAATGCGGTTTAAAATCAATCGTTATTTTAATGGGAATTATGGGCGGAATGAAATATGAACCGGAAATGCTTTCCTATGAATATCCTTTCGGTATCGGTTATCTTGTTATGAATTTTAAACTGTAGAGATATTCCTCCTCTTTGTAAGGGGAAGCGTAGGAGGGGTATTATTTTTTCGGAATACCTCCCCCAACCTCTCCTTGTAAAGGAGGATAATTTTTTGACACGATTTTAAAAAAGTATTTCCACTTCGCTCCGTCTTGGCATAATTCTTTCGTGTCGTTCAAACAAACCTCGATAAATTCTTTCGTATTTTCTTTGCACGCTTTAAATACGGAATTTCTCTTAAAATCGGGTATTTTTAATTCATCGATAACGCGCAGAGCCAACTCCTGCCAGGGATACGCCGGCGGTTTTTTTTGTTGCCGCGATTTAAGCAGAAACCCCACATTTTCGAATCCTTTGTCGATTTGCATATTTTCAATTTTTATATTATAATTTATAATTACATTATACATTAAAAATAAAATTATGTTGAATATTCAGATATGGCGAAACGCACGAAAGAAGCCATATATACACCCGACTCCCGCAAACCTACAAATCTTAACACGAATATACAAATCATAAAAACATATTTGTAAATTTGTGAAAGGATCTGTAGATTCGTGGGAAATAAAACTGGTAAATGTAATATTTGTTAAAAATAAATACTAATCTAAATTAACAATTCTCCAAACATATGGCCAGAGTTTTAAAAATATTAACCGCGCCCAATCTGATTCTAAGAAAAAAATCGGACATGATTGATTTTAAAAGAATCAAAAAAAATGAATTGGAAAAATTGTTAAAAGACATGGAAATGACCATGAAAAAAAATGACGGAGTCGGGCTGGCGGCGCCGCAAATCGGAAAAAATATCCGCATCGTCGTTATCAACGTGAAAAGCGGCACGATTTTCATGATCAATCCCAAAATTACGCGAAAATCGATTTTAAAAGAAATCGGCGAAGAGGGCTGCCTTTCCGTACCCGATGTTTTCGGCAAGGTAAAAAGGCATAAAAATATCAACTGCAAATATTTCGATTTGAGCGGCAAAGAAATAAGACTGAAATCCGAAGGACTTTTGGCAAGAGTAATCCAGCACGAACTCGATCATTTGGACGGAATTTTATTTATCGACAAGGCCACCGATATCGTAACCGAAAAAAAGAATGGCTAAAAAATATAGAACAATTTTTATCGGCACGCCGGAATTCGCGATTCCCTCTTTAAGGGCATTGATTGCGGATTCTGATTTTGAAATTATAGCAGCCATAACCCAACCGGATAAGAAAGCCGGCAGAAAACGAATTCTCACTCCCCCGCCGGTAAAGGTTGAAGCGGAAAAAAATAACATACCCGTTTTTCAACCTGAAAAAATTTTTTTGTTTCTTGAGGAAATAAAAAAAATGGACCCCGACGTGATTGTTGTCGCCGCTTACGCGCAAATTGTTCCGAAAGACATGCTGGAAATTCCGAAACATGGCTGTATCAACGTGCATGGTTCTCTTTTGCCGAAATACAGAGGCGCTTCGTGTATTCAGGCGTCGATTTTAAACGGAGACAAAGAAACCGGCATAACGATAATGAAAATGGACGCGGGACTCGATACCGGGCCGATAATTCATAAGGAGTCGATCGAAATCGAAGAACACGATACCGCCGGCAGTCTTTACGGCAAACTCTCAAAATTGGGCGGTAAAATTATCGCTCCCGCCATCGAAGGCTATATCGAAGGAGGAATCGTTCCGGAACCGCAGGATGATTCGCAATCGAGCTACGCGCCGATTTTAAAAAAAGATCAGGGTCGGATCGACTGGGAAAAAGACGCCGGTTATCTCGAAAAATTTGTTCGCGCCATGCATCCCTGGCCGGGCGCGTGGACAAAAACCAGATCGGAAAATAAACTCTTAAAAATTACGCGGGTCGGGCATAAAATTTTGAACATTAATGAACATACGGTCGGTCAGCTTTTCGCTCGCAATAACGGACTCGCAGTGCAATGCGGCAAAGGAGCTTTGGAAATAAAAAAAATGCAAATCGAAGGCAGGAATGAAATGGAAACGGACAAATTTTTAATCGGTCATCGCGATTACGTCGGGATTCTATTGAAATAATTTGACTTTCATCCTAAAATAATTTTATAATTCCGAGGAATCGCAAAAAGCACCCGCCTATCTTGTTGGATATGCGGGCGCTTTAATCCCCATGCCCCGACAATTTATAGACTAATATAAATTATGATCTATTTTTGTCGGAATACATAACTCGTTGGTTATGTATTGTGGCGCAATTATACACCCCGTAAAGTTCGAAGTCAAGTTTAAACTCGGGGAAAATTTGTGGAAATTTGAATTTAGACTTAAATTAGAGCAAAAATATTTGATCATTTTCCCCTTGCCCCTGATAAAAAAAGTTAAATGTTAACGATTAATTGTTAACTGTTATTTCGCCGCCATCGTCTAACGGTTAGGACGCCAGGTTCTCATCCTGGTAATCGGGGTTCGATTCCCCGTGGCGGTACAAATTAAACGACCTTACTTATGAAAACAAAATAAACATATGATGTATCGAGGACTTTTTCATGTCCATCACCATATAATTCCTATTTTTGACAAAAATAACAAAAAGTTGAAAAAAAATATTAAAAAGTATTTTAATTTTTTAAAAGAAAAAAATATTCGCATTGTTGATTTCACCTGGCATAGCCATCTTTTTTGTTTAAATCCAAAATTAAAAGAAAGCGAAATATCTTATTTCAAATTAAACTTATCGCCGCTGGAAATTTTTAAAATAATAAAGAAAGAGGCAAAAAACTTTGACATAATAGTAATACCGACACTGGAAGTTACCTGTCTTATTAAAACGGAAAAGGGGGGGAAAGAAGCACACATTTTGGTTATGCATGAAGATGAAAATTTGCTTTACGGAAGCGAATTGATGTATAAGCGCTATTTCCCTTTTGAAAATTTTTTTCATGAGGCGCCTCAAGGTTCATTGATTGTCTTAGCCCATCCCTGGAGATTTGGTTGTGGCATGACTTACTTTTTAGGAACAACAAAAACGAATGAAATAATCAAAAATTATCATCCGTTAATTGAAAATAATGGCTGGATTTATCCCTGGTATTATGCGCTCGAATCCATATTTGCACGACTGCCATTTCTCAAAAAGATCAAGAGTTTTAAAAATTTTTACGACCTAACCAAGAAAAATTTTGAACTTTCCGGTCTCGAAAATTATGTTCGTTTTTATGGAATGGATACTCACGCCCCGCACCTTCTACCGGGAAACACTGGATTTATTGAAATGGAAATGGAAGAAAATTCTTCTATTGAAAAAATTTTAAATACTCTTAGGGAAGGAAAATTGACTCCGAGTATTCCTCAAAAAATCGGCTTTTGGGAAAGTATGCTCTGGATGATTTATGATTTGCTAATATCGGTTAAGGACGAAATTATTCTCGAATACATGATAAAACATAAGTTCGGATTAAAACACGAATTTACTCGCCCAAACAGTAAAGATTCCGAGGAAAAAGAAAAGTTTACTGCAGTTTTAATAAATAAAGATATTGTCAAGGAAGATTTAAAAACAAAAATAAAATAAAAACAAAAGACACGGTTTTTGTCTTTAGACTTAGAGAGAAGGTAAACTAAGTGAACAAAATATATGACTAATATTTATGATCTCTGGTCGCATAGGTGGCTGTCACCTAAAACGGAGATAAAACGATCTCCGATTTGTGCGGTTGGAGTTTTTGCAAAGGACCATATTAAGAAAGGTGAGATTATTAGAGTAACGGGAGGTCTCATAATTCCAAAAACCGATGCCGAAAAATATAACAAGATTATAAATTACGAGGTGGATAATATTTATCTTGATATCGGCGATGATTTCTTGATGGCTCCGACACAAGACGATTTAAAACTGACCGCGACCATAAATCATTCCTGCGATCCGAACGCCGGTTTTCTTGACACGATAACTATTATCGCAATCAAAGACATCGCTCCGGGAGAGGAGATAGCTTGGGATTACGCTTTTAGTCAAACTACATTTACACCCTTTCAATGCCGGTGCGGCAAAGATAATTGTCGGAAGATAATTAAACCGGATGATTGGAAAAATAAGGATATTCAAGAAAGGTATGGACAATATTTTTCTCCTTATTTAAAGAGGCATTTTAAAATAACCTAGAAAATTTTCGGAAGTGATACGGATTGCCTATTTGACCCTCTTCATTTCGAGGCCTAAATATCAAGATTAAAAAAACCGGAAGGCCCGGTTTTTTTATTGTTTTTAACTTTGCATCGATCTTCTGAATCTTTCCCTGTCAGTCATTGTTTTATTTGCTTTTGAATTTTGGTGCTTAAAATTTCTTCTATTTTTCTGCTTAAATGAATTTCGTTTGCCATACCCGCCAGATTCTTTTTTAGATAAATGGTGACTGGAAAATATTTTGTCTTTTAGTGCTTTTGTTTTATTAAGATTCGTCACGGGATCTACCTTGCTAATTTGGATTTTTCTATTTATCAATCTCTCGATATTTCTTATTTCCCTGAATTGATTTGGCAGAGCAAAAGAAATGGCATGACCCGACTTGCCGGCACGTCCCGTTCGTCCGATGCGATGAACGTAATCTTCCGAATTATCAGGCAAATCATAGTTTACAACAAGTTCGATACCGTTAACGTCGATTCCGCGCGCGGCGATATCGGTCGCGACAAGAATTCGATAGCGGCCGCCCTTAAAGCCGCTTAAGGCTTCACGCCTTTGGGCGAGAGATCTGTTCGAATGGATTTCTTCCGCTTTGTATCCCAATTCTCTAATTTTTTGAGACAACCTTTTCGCATTATGCTTCGTCCGGGAAAAAATTAAAACGGAACCGGAATATTCTTTTAATATCTTTTCGAGTTGAAAAAATTTTTCCTCATTTTTTACGATAACCATTTCCTGATTAACTTTTTCGGCCGTCGTACCCTGGGGAGCGACTTCTATTTGAACCGGCAAGGCCATATGTTTAGAAATTATTTTCATAATCGCCGGAGGCATTGTCGCCGAAAAAAGCATAGTCTGCCTTTCTTTCGGAACCGATTTTAAAATAATTTCTATTTGAGGCGCAAAACCCATATCAAACATCATATCAGCTTCATCAAGCACTAAAATTTTTATATCATCCAGTTTAACGAACTTTTGCTTAAGATGGTCATTCAATCTGCCCGGCGTGGCGATTATAATATGGGGGTTTCTTCGCAAAGCGTAAAGCTGCTTGCCGATCGGCTCTCCCCCGATTAAAACCGCTGTTCGCAGCCCCAGCTTATGGCCGATGCTTTTTAAATTTTCATCAACTTGAATAGCTAATTCACGAGTAGGCAAGATTACCAAACCTCTGCCTTTATGTTTGGCTAAACGCTGAAGCATGGGGATGCCGAATGCCAATGTTTTGCCGGTTCCTGTTTGCGCAATTCCGACAATGTCCTTTCCCTCGATAGTAACCGGGATTGATTTGCTTTGGATCGGGGTTGGATTAGTAAATTTTAATTGGTCAAGAATTGCAAGTAGTTTTGGCGCAATACCAAGACCATAGAAATCCAATGATTCCTGTTTTGTATTAATCATAAATTGGTGACCCGAGTAATATGAGCCACCGGAAATGACAAAAATATTTTCGAGTCCATTTAAAACCTGGTCTAAATGCCCAAGTTTGTTTAGAAATTAAAATATAGCAGGAAAAAATTTAAATGTCAATGCTTTTATTTTTACTCGCCTTCCTTGCTCCGACCCTTTTGATTCTGGTGGTGATACGAAATAATTTGACTTATCAAATTATCAGTTGTATATTGTAGTTATAATAAAATATGTTGATTAAATTTAATTTTAAAACTTGGTCCGGATTTGTTAAGAACTTAATCTCTCCTACCTAAGAAGGCCGGTTTTTTAAATTCGTTTTAAATTAGCCCGTCTTCTTAGGCGGGTTTTTTGTATTTTAAAATAATTAAATTTAAAAATATGAATTCTAAAAAACAATTAATATTTATAGGCATCTTTACTTTTTTGGGTTTTGCGGCTCTGCAATTTCCCTTAACACATTTGGCGGGTTCCAAAGCGCAATTTACTCTGTTTGACAGTTTCGCACCTATCGCCGGCGGTTTTTTAGGAAGCTTCCCCGGAGTTGTATCCGTTTTTTTAATGCAATTTTTTAATTTTTTGATTCACGGATCGAAAATTTTGGATGTGGGAATTATAATAAGATTTTTTCCCATGATGGCCGCCGCCGTTTATTTCGGAAAACGAAATAAATTAAATTTAATTTTACCCATCCTGGCCATTGCCGCTTTTAATCTTAATCCAATCGGGCGCTCAGTATGGTATTTTTCTTTATATTGGCTAATTCCCGTCGTTTGTTATTTTTTTCAGGAGCGCTTTCTATTCGCAAGAAGTTTGGGGTCAACTTTTGCGGCTCATTCTGTCGGCGGAGCGCTATGGATATATTTTTTCCATCTATCGAGATCGGC
Source organism: bacterium (assembly GCA_021788015.1). Taxonomy (GTDB): domain Bacteria; phylum Patescibacteriota; class Patescibacteriia; order Patescibacteriales; family JAKAJF01; genus JAJYLD01. The sequence goes on from JAJYLD010000001.1 coordinate 321,104, forward strand.
TTGGATAGCTTTGATCCCCATTGTCGCAATTGAAAGATTTACTTTTGCATTGGGTATCGCTGTTTCTTATTTTATTTTTAATAATATCTTAAATTACATAAACAATAAAAAATTGGTTACTTGGAAATTTCCCGTGGATCATCGCTACGTTTGGAAATTTTCAGAACAACACTCCTAGTTATGAAATTCATAAAAATAAAAATACGTCCGATTTTGCCGCCAAAGACGAATATCTATCCCCTGTTTGATGAATATTTATCAAAACTCAAAGACGGCGATGTAATATTTATCACTTCAAAAATATTAGCCATACACCAAGGCAGATGCCTTAAAATAGAGCCGAGAATAAATAAACGAAAATTGATAAAACAAGAAGCCGAGAAATATATTATTGGCAGAAAACCGGCCGGAAAATTTATACTTTCCATAAAAGAACACACGTTGATTCCCACTTCCGGAATAGATGAGAGCAATGGCAATGGCTATTATATTCTTTGGCCCCAAAAACCTTCTCTTTTGGCAAGAGAAGTATGCGAATATTTACAAAAGAAATCTGGCGTAAAAAAACTGGCCGTAATTATAACCGATAGCCATACCACGCCTCTCAGATATGGAGTGACCGGCATTTCCATAGGATTTTTTGGATTGGATCCCGTATATAATTATATAGGAAAAGAAGACATATTCGGCAGAAAATTAAAATCCACTAAAACCAATATTGTCGACGCTCTGGCGGCCATGGCGGTTTTATTAATGGGCGAAGGCAAAGAACAAACGCCCATAGTGATTTTAAGGAATGCAAAATTTATTAATTTTAGAAGAAAAAGTACTTACAAAAGATTGGTAATTCCGGCGAATCAAGATATTTATAGTCCCTTGCTTAAAATATTTAATAAGAAAAATGAAAATCATAGCAATCGTCGCAATCAGCATTGATGGCAAAATAGCGATAAATTCCCATCATTCTTCGGACTGGACCAGCCCGGAAGATAAAATTTTTTTGCATAACTTGCTAGACAATAGCAATGTTGTTATCGTGGGCAACAATACTTATAAAAATGCGATTAAGCCGCTATCAAAAAGAAAATGTATAGTTTTTACTAATTCGGTTGATACTATTTTAAAAAAATCCGATAATCTGGTTTACTGCAACCCGCAAAATATAAAATTATCGGATTTAATAAGAGATTATGAAATAGTGGCGCTTTTGGGAGGAACACAAACCTATACCTATTTTTTAAAAAATAATCTCATTGACGAATTATTTATAACTATTGAGCCTTTAATCTTCGGGAAAGGACTGAGTATTTTTGATTGCGCGGATGAAAAACCAAACCGCTTTCAATTACTTTCCGTGAAAAAGTTAAATAATTCGGGAAGTCTCTTGTTACATTACAAAAATGAAAATCACTCGGCAAATTTTAAAAAATTATAAAAAATTTCATCCCCGCAAGTTTTATCCACAAACATTTCGGGATGAAATTGTACGGCATAAATAGGCCTTGTCTTATGTTTTATGGCTTCGATTCCATCTTTAGAACGAGCAAGCGCCAAAAGGTTCTCCGCGGCCTCTTTAACCACCCAACGATGACTTTCAAAAACTTGAAAATTAGGTAAATTGGAAAATATTTTTTCTTGCTTGAGCACTTTAATTTCAAGAATACCTTTCTCTTTGCTGCGCATACGTTCGAGTTTAGCTCCGAATGCATTGGCTATGATCTCAAAGCCGAAACAGATCCCGAAAATTTTCGTTTTTGCATTTCTGATAAAATTTATTTCATTTTGAAGACGATTTTCATTTCCTTGTACCGAAAATTTGTGACCGCCTGAAAGAATTATGGCATCAAATTTGTTAGGATCTACCGAGTTAATCTTAGAGTATTTTATCGTCTCAAAAGGAATGTTGACCAACAGTTTTTTAAGTTGTGAAAAATATTTAGTGCCGTTGTTTATTATTAAAATTTTCATAATTTATTTTTTATTTCTTCCCACTCGCCTTCCTTGCTCCGACCTCATCCGATCCGAAATGATGCGCGATTTCATGTTTTAGAGTGCTCGTTATTTGATTCTTTACTTCTTCTTCCGTTTGGCAGCGGCTTAAAATCGCTTTTCGAAATAGCGTAATCCGATCGGGAAGAATGGGACCGTAATTAATGCGCCTTGATTGTCCAACGCCTTCAAAAAGCCCGAAAAGCAAAACGCCCGGTTTGAGCTTCACTTTTTTTATTTGTTCAGGAGTGGGTTCGTCATCGACAAGAATGGCGACATTGTTCATCTTGCTCTTAATTTCTTCCGGAAGTACTGCAAAAGATTCTTCCACAAATTTATCGAATTGTCCATTGGAAATAATCATAAGTTTGTCCCCCTTCGAAAGGGGGATGAAGGGGGGTAATTACGCAAATCTTCTTATTACACCTTTAACCACACCTTGAATCAATGGATCGGTCGCGTAAATCGGAGACATGGCCGAGTTTGCGGGCTGAAGGCGGATTCTTTTACTTTCGCGATAAAACTTTTTTAATGTCGCGTAGGCATTGTCGAGTAAAGCCACGACGATATCGCCGTTTTGCGGAGAGGGATTGCGCTCGACAATGACATAATCCCCGCTTAAAATTCCTTCCTCGATCATGGATTCGCCTTTCACTTTTAAAACATAGCTGTTTGCCGGATCGGTTACGAAATCGGCGGGAACGGCTATCGTTTCATTGTCTTCGACCGCCTCGATAGGCTTCCCGGCGGTGATCAGACCGGCCATGGGCAGTTCGATCGCTCGCGCCCAATTTACAGCGGCGGTAACGATTTCAATCGAGCGCGCTTCGTTATGCGCCAATTTTAAAAATCCTTTCCGCTGCAGATTTCGCACATGGTCATGAATCGTGGCCGGACTGGAAAGCCTAAAATGCTCTCCGATTTCGCGATAGCTCGGGGCGTAACCGTGCCTTTTCGAGAACTCAGTTACGAAGTCCAAAATCTGTCTTTGGCGTTTTGTTAAATTGTCCCCCATACATTTTGTACCCTCTTTATTAAAGAGGGTAGGGTGATTTTCCTTCCGCTCTTTAAGATGAGTTTTAGTTATCCACACTTATATAATTAGTATAACCGAACAAAAAACGAAAGTCAAATTAATTGACTTTCCTTTTTTAATTTCCTAAAATTAAGAAAAAAGGAGGTGGTGTTTTTTTGAAAAAAATCGATTTTCTCGGTAAGATTTTTCCATTCTTTTAAGGACAAAAGGAAATTGCACGCTGGGGGATCTTAGGGGCGGTATCCAGTCTGCGGGGCACAATAAGAGCTTTATCCTTCTTAAGGACAAGGGCAAAGGAACTTTTTTAATTTATGTATTTTGGCTCGACAAGAGCAAGAACAGAATACAACGAAAGAAACTTAAGGAATTTAAATCCGAAAGAGTGATGATTTCTTCGCCATGGAAAACAAAAGGTTACTTGGGATTAAAGGCAACTCTGGTTTATCCTGAAGGGCCGTATGATATTTTTCTTAAGTGGCCGAAATCGATTTTGAAATAAGCTCTTCGCGAGCCTTTTTATTTTTTAAAAAAGAGAGCGATTTTATTCGCTCTTTAAGTTTTGCTTTGCGTTTATTTTTTTTCGGGAATGGCGGAGCCGGTCTTTATTACCACCCCCATATCCTGGTCGACGGATATGTAGGCGTTAGGATCGTTCACTTTAATCCCGATTTCTTTGAAAGTGATCTCCACCCCAGCCTTGTTGCCGCCGTCGCAGCAGGTTTTTGTCTCTTTAACTGCCTGCTGGGCAATCCGGCGGATTTTCACATCGCCGGCGTGGCCGCCGAGGATATTGATTTTGTCCAGGTCGGCGTTATAGATAACCCACCCTTTCGGGACCTTTCCTTCGTAAGCCCTACAAATTATTGTCTCTCCCGCCAGTAACTTCTCTGCGTCCGAACTCTTGATAATAATCTTCAGCTTGTCCGACATTTGTTCCTCCTTCAAAATAGATTTTGCTGATTAGTATGATTTTTTTCTCTTTCCCTTTTCCTTCTGGCAATCGCCTTTTTTGTTTTTCCCGGATGCATGAGTTGATTACAATGGACAGAACCGGGCAGGATTCTAATCTCGCATCTTTCGCCGTAGCCCTTTCCGAAATGCTGGTCAAGTCTCGCTCTCATAAGTTCTTTAGCCTTGGCTATCTTCGCCGCCTCGATCACAGGCGTTGCTCCACTTACTGAGATCTGTATGAATCTAAATTTATCTCCCGTGAGGATTTGGCCAACCGGATTTTTTACTTCATATTTTGCGTTTAATTTATATTCTTCCAAAACATCCCCCTATTTTATCAATTTTAATCCGTGCCGCCGCTTTTCCAGTTCTTCAAGAACCCAATCCCTAAAAGGGGGATCGACGCATTTGCTTTCCTCTACCAGTTCGCGATAAGTGTATTTACTCTTGGCGCCATCCCAAAGTTCCCGCATTATTTTTATAAGAGCCCCACCTATTTGTTGCATGCGTTTTTCCTTTCTTGTGAAATGATCAATTTGATATTTAAAACTACCATAATTTTTTTTCTTAGTCAATGCCATAAAATAATTTTCCAAAATTGTAAACCGAACAAATTTCGAAAGACTAAAATTAGAAAGAAATTCGCGCATTTTTCTTTACCGCCTTGCAAAAATTTGGTATAATTAAATTAGATAAAGTTATCCACAGGTAAAAATTCCTCACCTTTAAGTAGGAATATAATGCAAAAAGATGGCTGCAAAAAAAGCAAAAAAAGCAAAGAAAAAGAAGAAATAGTCTTTTTCTGATAAACTCACAAAAAGAATAGTTGTTAATGCTATTCTTTTTGTTTTGACATAAAAATTATTTTTTAGTAAGATTACATTGTTGAAGTGCTGCCGCGAGGTAGTTTTTTATTTCAGACAAGATTATTTATTAGGAAAAATTTTCTAGTAAAATCGAAGCGCGTAATAGTGAACTATTTTTGAAATCGGGCATCGGCAGAGAAGAAAAACAAAATATTTTGATTCATTCGGGGATCGTCTAATGGTAGGACAGCGGGTTTTGGTCCCGTCAATTGGGGTTCGAATCCCTATCCCCGAGCAAACAACGGAATCGTTCGAGAGACCGAACTGCGTCAAAAACGCCGCAAAAAAACACTTTTTTATAAAGTGTTTTTTTGTCTTAAAAACAAAGTTTTTAATCATTAATATACCCTGCCCCAGGGAACGCAGGGTGTATTGATGATTAAAATTCCTATATTTTAAAACGGAAAATTATGTTATACTTAAATATATAACTTAAAACTTAAAAAATTATGAAAAACAAAACACAAGTTATTTTAGGAGTAATTTTGGGAGTAGCCTTTTTTGTCATCGGCTATATTTACCTCTCGCATACGGCCGGCAATCTGCCGCATTTTTTCCCGGGTTATAAAGAAGGTTATGAGCATGTCCATGCCAAGCACGCCATCGCGTCTTTTATTGTGGGGATCGCATGTTTTATTTACGCATGGTTTCAAAGCGGACCCAAACAGAAATAGATAATTATCTAAAATACAAAATTAAAAGAGAGATGACCCCTGCCGCCGCGCAATAAATGGCGAAGGGGGTCAATTTGTTTGTGTGAAAATATTTGACCAAAAATTTGATTGCCAGATAAGCGGTAAGACCGGCGCAAACAGCGCCTAAAATGGCGGGACCCATTAAATTATGATTTCCGGCCATGAAAAATGCCGGCAATTCCAAAGCCGCCGCCGCTCCAATAATCGGGGTGGCCAAAAGGAAACTGAATCGAAGGGAATCCTCGTGGGATAACCCGGTAAGCAAGCCGCCGGCCATGGTTGCGCCCGAACGCGAGAAGCCGGGAATAAGAGCGATAATTTGCGCCACACCGACTTTTAGAGCCTGGCTCCAAGTGAGCCGGGCGACTCTTTGGTCGGAAGTATTCTCATCATTATTTTCCGGCGCTTTTCCCCTTAATATTTCGGCGCCATATAACAGCAATCCGTTACCAATAAGAAAAATCGCGGCGATTGATGGCGAAGAAAATAAAATTTGCAATTTTTCTTTAAATATCAAGCCGAGCATGCCCGCCGGAATGGTCCCTACCACGAGAAGCCATCCTAGTTTTGCATAATAATCATCGGCGGCAATAGTGCGTGCGTACAACGATCGTCCCATACCTTTTGCAATGTTTACCCAATCTTTCCAAAAGAAAAAAAATAAAACCAAGGCGGTGGCGAAGTGCGTAGCCACCAAAAAATTTAGAAAAAGCGGATCATTTCGCTGAATGTTCCAACCGACCAATGTTGGAAAAATGACAGTATGCCCAAGGCTGGAAATCGGAAACAATTCCGAAATACCCTGGAGCAAGCCGATAATTATTGCTTGAAAATATGTAATCATATAACTTATCATATCTCCCTGAAAAAAATAAAGCAAACGCAAATAAAAAGGGTTCGTTTAAACGTTCCCTTATTTTCTCGAAGAGATTACCTTAAGGGCGGCAATGGTGGCCGGAGTTTTTAGAACTCTCGCGATCCCTTCATATTTGTTTTTTGCCGATGTCGGAGCAATCCTTAAGATTTTTCCAATTTCATCCCATCTTTTACCTTCGGATTTCAATCGCATAATCTTAAAGAGCAATTCCGCCCTTTTTTTACTTCGGGTCGGAAGCGCTTCCTCTATCGCCCTTTTGACCGTTTCCCAAAAAGGACCTGAAAGATTTTTGTCCTCCAACGCTTTAAAAGCTTCACCAGCATTCCCGCAGGCAATCTTTTCGTGAAGACAAGCCTCATCATCCTCTCCCATGAAACCATCGAGGCGCAAAAATTTTTTCCTTGCTTCGAGAGCGTCCCTGACCTCTTTTTCTTTAACTTCAATCAAGTCGGCAGTTTCTTTGTCAGTCGGCTCCCGGTTGTTCTGCGAGAATAGTTTCTCTCGTGCTCCATCGATTTTTCCAAGAAGTTCTTGGATATGCACAGGCAACCTGATGGTACGGGAATCATCCATAATTGATCTTGTTATTGCCTGCCGTATCCACCAGGTTGCGTAAGTGGAAAATTTGAAACCTTTTTCGTATTTGAATTTGTCCGCCGCCCTCATGAGTCCGATATTGCCTTCCTGAATAAGATCAAGCAAGGGTAAACCTCGACCGAGGTAAAACTTTGCGATATTTATTACCAGCCGAAGGTTTCTGTGAACAAGCTCATGTCTGAGCGCGTTTATTTCTTCTTCGACCATTTGTATCGCTTTTAACAAACCGCTAGATCCGCCGTTTTTACAGGCGGATAAACAAAACGCCCCTAGCAGTTCGTTTAGAATTGATTCGGCTCCTTCAATCGCCTGGGCCAATTCAACTTCTTCTTTCCTGCTCATTAATTCGCCCGTTACCACGCCCATGTCTAACATGTACCGCTTGATCATGTCTAATTCGCTTGGGTCAAATTCGCCGGGTTCATATATAATTGAATCGGCTTCGTCTCTTGAAGCCAATTCAATCTCTTCCGGGCATTCCTCTTTATTTGAAGCGCCTTCTTTAAGAAAACATTCGTCCATTTTGTCCTCCTATTACGTAATCTTTGTTTGAATTTGCTTATTTGCCAAAGAGCAAACTATGCCCTTGTTTTATGTAATATTTGGGTTTTGTCAATTATATGATTTATTGCGCTACGATAAAGCGACCATACATCCCCTTACTCGCGTGATCATAATACTGGCAGAGATAATAATAAGTGCCGGAAGCGGGAACCCGGAAAGTAATCGAACCTTCATAATAAGACGACTCCTGCGCGTCCTCCAGCTGCCGAGGCGGAAGAACGGGTATGCCGACAAGCGAACCGGGCATCCCCATCATTGAGAGGACGGGATAAGGCGGAGCATCCGGCGTTATCACCACCCCGTGATTCATGCCGCCGCCGTAGTCCATATTAAAAAAATCGAGAGTGACGGCGGATCCGGCCGGAACAACGATAGTCGGATTGACAAGACCGGCCACTTCGAAAGTGGTATCGGGAAAATTCGGTTGCACGGCGGCCATGGCGATTTCTATTCGATCGCCCGTGAAAGTTACCTGATTCTTAGCTTTGTTTATACGAGCGGAATCGGTCGTTTGTTTAAGGAGCCGCATTGCGTCGGAAAAGCTTGATTGGCGAACGTCTTGTCGGCCGTAATTTTCCATCATTCCGTTTGCCGTGCCACCCGTAATTCCGCCGGGTGTCGGCCCGTGTTGCCCTCGATTTGCCGTCGCTTGGTCGTTGCCGGACGAAGAGCCGCCGTTGTTTATTCTTAATGCTTGCGGATTGTTGTTCAGGTAATACTGTCGTCCGTATCCATGGAACATTCCGGCCGCGACCAAAGCGCCAATCGCAACAATTCCCGCGATTCCCGCGATTATATATTCTTTCTTCATAAATTTATGATTGATAACAAATATTACACATCCTATTTCGTTTATAACTAATTGTCAAAACCCATGTTTCTTTGAAGATAGATAAGTTTTAATAATTGATAACCACTTTTTCCATCGCCGCTATTTCCCCGATGTTGTAATGGGAGGCGAAGCTTATGTCTTTCCCGTTGGCGAGATACGGGTCGCGCATCGTGTAATGGCCATTATCGCCGCTCACCAAAACGACAAAATGCGTACCTCCATAAACCCTTAATTCGACGATTACCGGCGTACCATGCGCCAGAGTTTGGTCGAGGAGGGAAGAAATACGCGTAGCCGAAACGCCATCGACCGATATGGTTTTTAACAAATAGGCGGGAGCGTAGGGAGCGAAGTTATCCGGGTTGGCGTTAATTGTCAACGGAGTAACATTGCGATACCCGTAGTGGGTCATCACCATTGCCATCGATGTTACAAGACAGCCGTCGCTGGCGAGAGTGTAGCCGGTGCCGTCCAGCGCCTTTCCGCCCCAGGCTTCATCCCGCTGATTATAATAGCACCCCCAGGTATCGCAAACCGTCTCATTGCCGAGAATTTTCGCGCCCCCGGCATTTTTAATAAAGGTGGCGTAACTGTTCAGTTCGGCTTCCGCTTTGGCGAGCAACTTTTGATAGTTCGATTCTTTGTTTTGTGTGACTGCCAAAAGCCGACCTTTCAACTTCGCCGTCGAATCAAGCGTCTGTTGTTGCGAAGCCAATTGCGCATTCTGATCCGCCAGCGCCTGCTGCTGTTGTTTTTCGGCGGCTTGGCGATCGGACAGCGTCGCCTTTTCCGTTTTTAAGTTATCGACCTTCTTTCGGAAAGCGTTCGTAATATCAAGAATATCGTTGAGGTCTAGCCAGGCATCGGAAAAATTGTTCGCCGACAAGAATTTCATCAGCATCGTTTCATTGTCCAATTTATATAAAGCATTCAGCGAAACGGCTATTTGATTTTTGTAGTTATCGATATTTTTCTGCGCCTCCTCAATCTGGCTTCCCAACGCCTCGAGCCGCAGTTCGGATACGGACTGTTGGATATGAGTCTCCTCGATCTGTGTCGTTACCCGACCTTGTCGCAAATCTAAAATTCTTATCGCCGATTGCAGCGTTTTTTTATCCTTGCCCGCCTGTTTTAATTGTGTTTGATAATCGTCTATTTTTTTATTCAGTATTATCATCTGCTGCGTGGCCGCATCGATTTGGCTTTGCCAATCATTCGCGTCGTTGGAAGCGCTAAAAACGGAAACAGAAGTAAAAAGAGTCGATAATATCAATCCGGCGAAGGCGATTCCCGTTGTAATTCTTATTATTAAACGTTTGCCTTTTGGTAAAATTCCCATATACTAAATACTGTACCAAAAAACAGGCGGGATAACAATTCAAAACCCAAATTCATTTTAATTGGAACCAAAATCGATAATTATCAAAGGAAGGTGTTTGCGCAAACGTTAAAAAACGCGATCCGATCCGAGTGTTTTAATTGTTACGATTTGGCGAGACGCATTATCCATAAATTTAATTTATTGTGAATTCATCTGATATTCATAATTTGTATGATATGCTTAAAATATTATAAAATAAATTAGAACCTGTCTCAAAAATAGCTTTTAGTCTTTTCCAAGGATTTTTCGAGCGAAAAATCCAAAAATTGAGGAGGAATAGCAAGATATTTCGACGAGATTTTTGAATTTTGTAGCCGAAAAAAACTGAAAAAGAGCCAAAGAATATTTTTGAGATAAGTTCTAGTTACCCAATCAGAGACCCAAACAATTATGAATACCAATATAAATACCAACAAAACGGAATTAACCCCAAAAAACAAATCGGGAGTCTATTCGCCTTACGATTCATATGATTATTCCCAATTTTGGACAGGCAGGGACTACGAACACAAGGCTGATGTTATGGCTTTGCTTGGATTGTTGCGACGCGCTCAAAATGCTCGACGACATATAATTGATGTGGGAGGAGGGATGGGGAGGCTGACAAGATATTATGCCGATCTTTACAGTAAGGCGACTATTGTCGATCCATCGTCCGATCAACTTAAAAAAGCTAAGGAGAACGTAGGAAGCGCATATAACGGTATTTCTTTCGTGAAAGGCATCGGTCAACAACTTCCATTCGCCGACGCTTATGCTGATTGTATTGTATGCATGCGTGTTTCTCACCATATAAAAAATATTGAAGCCGTCATCGACGAAAGCAGACGAGTACTTGTTCCTGGAGGATATTTTATTCTAGAAATCGCGAATAAACTTCATTTCAAGGCGTATTGTAAATCAATATGCAGGCCGGGGACGCAAAAAGATATTTTTTCAGAAAAACCTCTTTGCGTAAACATCAACAATAAACATATAACGTTTGTGAATCACAGTCCGCGCAGTGTTAAGCGAGCATTTACAAACGCCGGTTTTAAAATAGTCGCGATCCGGTCAGTATCAAATTTTCGATCTTCTCTTTTTAAAAAATTGTTACCGCTATCGTTGTTGTTATTTTTAGAGCGCGCCACCCAACCGATACTCGCTCGTTGGTTCTTTGGGCCGAGTATATATTTTCTCGTTGAAAAAATACAGAATTAATTTATAATGAAAATTGTTTCTAAAAAATAAATCATTTCGCGGATTGTCCGTCTGTAATCATGCTGTAATAAAGTTAAAAAACTCTTTTTAATTTAAAAAGGTCAGCTTGATAATCTTTCACTCCATGTGCTATACTTCCATTATGTATGCCAATACCAGTATTAAACGAAAAGCAAAAACCGGCATTTAACCGGCATCCGATCCAAGAGGAACAAGAGTCAATAGTCCGGCGAAAACCATTACGAACAAAAACATTAAGAAAAATTTTCTTAATTTTTTTTGTACTTTTGTTAATTTTTACGGGTGGAGCGATTTGGAAGCTTAATGCCATTGGCGGCAAAATTTTTAATTCCCGATTTTCTTTTTTTCAACAAGCCGCTGATTTTATCACGGGCAATCGAGCCGGGGCCATGGATGGCGAAAACCAAGACCAAATTAATATTTTGCTTTTAGGCTACGGCGGCGAAGGTCATGACGGTCCCTATCTGACTGACAGCATGCTTTTGGCAAGCGTCAGGCCGGCTGATAAAAAAATTATACTGACTTCGATTCCCAGGGATTATTATTATCCGTCCGGACTCGGCGAAAAAATCAATGCCGCCTTCCCTTCCGGATTCGGCAACCAGTATAAAATAACCGGCCGAGATTTAGAGAACGGAGGCGCGGCGGCCGAGGCGGCGGTGGAAAAATTAAGCGGCATGAATATACCCTATTTTGTTTCCATGGACTTTCAGGGTTTTGAGGATGCCGTTAACCGAGTCGGCGGCATTCGGGTTGATGTGCAAAATTCTTTTACCGATTATGCGTTTCCCAACGGGGATAATAATGCTTCGGGTCCTTGGTGCATGGCTCCTCCGGGCGATACGACCAGCGCTTGCCGATATATCGAAGTGCATTTTGACGCCGGTCCGCAAACCATGAACGGCCTGACCGCCTTGCAATTTGTCCGTTCCCGCCACGCCCAAGGCGTCGAAGGCACGGATTTCGCGCGGGGGAAGCGTCAACAACTGGTTTTAGAAGCTTTTAAAAATAAGATGGAACAACTCAATTTATTTAGCAACGCTTCGGATATTAATGACTTGATCAACATTCTTGCCAATCACTTGCATACCAATCTGACCTTGGCGCAGGCCAATCATTTATTTCAAATTTTCAGGCAACCGGGCATGCAAGTAATCAGCCAGAGTTTGGACCCGGATACCGGTTTGGTTTGCAACGGGAAACTGCCGACCGACGGCGCGGACATAGTACAGCCCTGCGGCGGAATCAGCGACAGCCAAATAGCGCAGTTTTTCCAGAACGGCTTCGAGACCGCCCCTGTCAGAAACGAGCGAGCCGGAATTATTTTAGAAAACTACAACGCGTCCTATACGGAATACCAACAAATAAAAAAGGAAATAAAAGACGCCGGCATCGTCGTTTACGAAACGCCTTACCATTACCAACCCTTGAACCAAAGCGTTATCTATACCGTCGACAGCAAACCGAATACGCAAGCGTTTTTGGAAAAACTTTTAAACGTAACCGCGGAGCCGTTGCCTTCCAATATGAGGGCGGAAGCGGACTTGGTAGTCGTTATTGCCGATAATGGCAGTCAAGGAAGCAACTAAAAACAAAATACGCATTGGCCAAAACAGGAAAGGCCATAATTTAAAACGTTAAAAATATTTCGCTTCGTCCCCGCAATGAGGGCAAAAATAAAACCGACTTTTTTGTCGGTTTTATTTTCAGAATTTTTTAAAATTAGACATGAATACTGTTGTACACCTCTGTGGTTATCACTCGTATGCCATGACTGGCCGCGTAAGATGTTACTTTCGCCCTTACCGTCGGACGAACGAATGACGGCACTCTGTAAAGTTCGCTTAACGCTCCCGATGTCCAAACAACCGAACCCGATCCTTGATAATATGATGCCGTTTTCGGTCTGTACGTCGACGATTCCGTTCTTGCGGAAACGTTTCCTTGCGCCAAAGCCGAATGAATTTGTCCGGTCGCTCCCGGGATGATAAGCGTTTGGCCGATTTTAAGATAACCGTCGGATGAAATATCGTTGGCTTCGCTTATTTTATCCGCCGAGACATTGAATTCCGAAGCGATTCCGGAAAGAGTGTCACCGCTTCGCACTTCGTAAGCGACTCCGCTTATCGGCAAGATGGACAAATGTTCGCCGGGCCTTATCAAGCTCTGCGCTTTCAAATTATTTTGAACAAGAATCGTGTCGACGGATATCCCGAATTTTTGGGCGATCGAACCTACGGTATCGCCCTGCTGTACTGTATATTCGATAATTTTTGTCCTCGCCGCGTTTGTTCCATTTGTTGCCGCCGTTGTCGCCGCGGCGCCTGACGTTTTATCCGTCGTCGTCGCTTCGGCGGCGACTTGCTGCGCGATGCCCGCCTTAGTTTCCGTTATTTGCGCGTCTTGATTCGACGCTATCGCCTGAGAAGAAACATTTTTATGAGTCAACAGTTTCACGCCTCCGAAAATTAAACCGCCGGCAACCAACAGAGGAGCCAAAAAATGTATAATTGTTTTCATAATATAATATTTATATACAATTTATACCTTACACCGAAAAAGAAAAAAATGCAACCAATTTTATGGCAGAGTCGTCCGCGCTTGTTTTGACTTTTCAAAGTTTTTATTGTAAACTTAAACTACTTTTGGAGGTTAAATGGTTAAATTGCTTAATGTTAATAACATTAAAACAACAATCTAGCAATATGGCAATTTAGCAATTTTTATTTTGCGGCATTCGCATGTATTTGCGATTTGCATTATGATGTTTTCGATTATGGCAATCCTTTTTTCATTGGCGACTTTTTTTTCCACCCTCTTCGGCGGACTGTTCGCCGAGAGATTTAAAAATAAGCTTTATTCGATCATGGCGTTCGCGGCCGGAGTTTTGCTCGGTGTCGTCAGTTTCGATATTTTTCCGGAAATAATCGAACAAATAAAAATAAACGATTTCAATCCGACTGAAATCATGATCGCTTTGGTCCTCGGCTTCATGCTTTTTCATTTTTTGGAAAAAGCGGTTCTTATTCATCATGCCCATGAATGCGATTATGTCGAACACAAACATCCGGAAGTCGGCGTTCTTTCCGCCTTGGCGTTGGCCGGCCACAGTTTTATGGACGGTGTCGGCATCGGGCTCGGTTTTCAGGTGAACGCGGCCATTGGCATATTGGTCGCCATCGCCGTCATCGCCCATGATTTTACCGACGGCATGAACACGTTCACTTTGATGTTCGTAAATAAAAACAGCGAGAAAAAATCGCTCGCGTTTTTGCTTCTTGATTCAATCACTCCCCTTCTTGGCGCGACCTCGACTTTATTTTTTAAAGTTTCACCGCATTTTCTCGTTTTATATCTCGGTTTCTTCGCCGGCTTTTTGCTTTATATCGGAGCGAGTGACATCTTGCCCGAAGCGCACAGCCAGCACAGTTCGTTCAAACTTATCGGTTTAACCGCTTTGGGACTTCTCTTTATTTTTGTTGTGACAAGGTTTGTTTAAAAAAATATGGAAGATCCAAAACTTCAAAAAAAGCTTTTACAATTCATTCAAGATTTTAATGACAGAAAACTCGAGGTCACCGATATTGATGGCAAAACAGAAGGAATTGAACCATACAAAGAAGGAATTGGTCACAGAAATTATATTGGAATATGGATAGAATTGTGGAGCAAGAAAAAGAGAATTAATAAAGATGATCTTGAAGAAAATTTAAGATTACTGGACGAGGATGGAAAAATTAAAGCAAAACCAAAAGGATCATCATATTTAGACACTGACGCGCCAATTTTTCTTACTAGCAAAGGCTTTTCCGAATTATCTATATTTAAAAAATATCCTTTAGTAACAAGTCTTGGTGTCGCTGCAGCTATAGCAACAATTATCCAGACAATTATTACGATATGGGATCATTTATTTTGTTGAGTTAAAAGGTAAATTTGACATCAAAATAATCCCGTGTTAAGATTTTGCATTCGCACTTTTGTAATTTATCTAAAAACAAACCCCTAAAGGAGGAGCTGAACAATGAAGGAAAAAATTGATTGCACTGTTAGGGATATGGAGGTCGAGATAAAAAGGCTCTTAAAACAGCCCATATCGGAAGCGGACAGCGAAGGAGAGCCCATAGAAATAATAGAGCTCAAAAATTTACTAAAGAAAAGGTTTGAATTTTCAAATGAAGAGCTCTGCGAGGCTCTGAATAATTTAGGCTGGCATGATAATATTATTAGAATTTTCTTTAAAATTGAGGATGTTGGCGAAGAATTAAATAGTGACCCAACAATCCTTCTGACTATTGATAAAATCGCTCTCGTTCATAAGCCAAAAGCGTAAATCGTCAAATGTAAAAATGACGATTTTTTTATTTTTCGGCCTTAACAGAGTTTTCTGCTCAGGGACTCTAATGGAACATAAATAAATCTAAAAACTCAAATTTCAAATGTAAAAACTGAAACGCAAAACTTAAAACTGAAGTTTGATATCGGACTCCGGGTTTTTAGTTTTAGGTTGTGGTTTTGAGTTTTGCGTTTTGAGATAACCGGATTTATTTATCTGATTTTTTCCGAATGAGCTTGTTAATTATGGGTTGTTTTACAAACCACCCCAAATATGCTATACTCTATGCACAAATTTTTAGAGTAAGTATATGCATTTTAATTCTAAAACCAAAAACCACAATAAACAAAAAGCGGTCTTTCGGGGCCGCTTTTTAAATTTAAAAAAGAAAATCTTATCCGCAACCGTTTTGATTCTCGTGTCATTTTTAGTTTATCAAAATGCTTTCGCTCTCACCAGTCAGGAACTATGGGGATACAGGCAGGGCGAATTCCAGGCCATCACCGGATTGGGCAACGCCGACCCGATTACGATCGCCGCCGCCTTGATTCGAGTATTCTTGGGGTTTTTGGGAATAATCGCCGTTCTTATGTTTATTTTGGCCGGATTCAAATGGATGCTTTCCGGAGGCGACGAGGATAAAGCCTCCGAGGCGAAAAAAATGCTCATAAGCGCGATCGTCGGCCTGATTATAATTTTAGCCTCATACGCCATAGTGCAGTTCATCATAAACACTTTTTTGACCGCCACGGGAGGATAAGGTTCGTCGTAACGCCGCAAAGCACAGTTTTAAAAAAAACAAACACGCGAAGTCATAAAATTTTGTAACTTTTAATTTATAATTTTTAAATAATAACCAAATTTTTAATTTTAAAATATCATTTCTCCAAAGTTTAAAAATTGGAAATTAAATTATTTTAATGTTAAACCAAACATCAAACGAAGCGAATGAAATGCCGGCTATTATCCTGCAAAAAGCGATAATTTTTCCGACGGAAAAAGTGCCTTTGGTTTTGGAAGGAAAAGAAAATGTCGAAACACTCAATTCCGCCCTCGGTTTAAACCGGCAAATCCTGATCGCTTTCCAAAAAAATTCCGAAAGAAGCGATATCGGGGTCGTCGCGCGAATTCTTCAGTATTGGTATGTGACCGCGAAAATAATGGGTATCGCCGTCGAGGGACTCTATCGCGCGAGGATAGAAAACATATTTTTTGAAAAAGGAATAAATAAGGCGAGAGTGATTGAATTGAAGGAGAAAGAAGGATCGTTGGAGACGGAAGCGTTGGCGCGGAAAATTCTTGAACAGTTTAAAAAATTGCTTCAAGCGGAAGGAAATATTCCTTTATTTTTGGCCGAACATCTCGGCGAAGAATATTTGTCTCCGGAAAGGACAAGCGATGTCATTTCTTCCGCTTTAAAAATGGAACAAAAAGAAAGATTGAAACTTCTTGAAACTCTAGATCTCAAACAGAGGTTAAAAATTCTTGATGAAAAATTAAAAAAAGAGTTTGAAATTTTCAAAGTTGAGGAAAAATTGAAACACGAAGTTTCGAAAGAGATGGAAAAAACCACCAAAGAATTTTTCTTGCGCGAGCAACTCAAGGCGATAGAAAAAGAACTCGGAATTTTCGAGGAGCAAAAAGAATACGAAGAGCTCGAGAAAAAAATAAAAACGGCCGGTCTCCCCTCTTTCGTTTATAACAAGGCGATCGGCGAATTCAATCGTTTAAAAACCATGTCTCCGGTAAGCGCGGAAGCGCCTTTTATCCGAACCTATCTCGAATGGCTCGCGGAATTGCCTTGGTCGAAAAGAAGCGAATCGGCATACGATTTAAAAACGGCGAAGAAAGTTTTGGACGAAGACCATTACGGACTTGAAAAGACGAAGAGAAGAGTCCTTGAATATCTGGCCGTACAAAAATTGATGGGAGGGAAAGCGAAAGGAAGCATACTTTGTTTCGTCGGCCCTCCCGGCACGGGAAAAACATCGGTCGGCAAATCGATCGCGCGCGCTCTCGGAAGAAATTTCACCCGCGTTTCCTTGGGCGGACTGCGGGACGAAGCGGAAATTCGCGGCCACAGAAGGACTTATGTCGGCGCCCTCCCGGGCAGAATAATTCAGAGCGTGCGCAACGCGGGAACAAAAAATCCCGTTTTTATGCTCGATGAAATCGACAAAATCGGAATCGATTTCCGCGGCGATCCTTCCGCCGCCCTCCTGGAAGTCCTCGACCCCGAGCAGAACAACTCTTTTTCCGATCATTATCTGGAAATACCTTTTGACTTATCCGAAGTATTTTTCATAACCGCCGCGAACATTCTCGATCCCGTTCCGCCGGCCTTGAGAGACAGATTGGAAATTATCGAATTTCCGGGGTATACTGATGTTGAGAAGTTTCACATCGCCAAAAAGTTTTTACTCCCGAAAATTTTGGAAAGTCACGGCTTAAACCCCGAAAATCTCGTTATTAAAGACAACGCGATATCAAAAATAATCGACAGGTACACACGGGAGGCCGGGGTGCGCGAATTGGAACGCAAAATAAAAGAAATCGCGCGCCGAGTCGCTTTGAAAATGGCCGAAAACAAAAAAACGAAAAAAACGGTCGTAACGGAACAAAATTTGTCCGAATTCATCGGTCCGGAAGAATTCGATTTTTTAATGAAAGAAAAAAAGGACGAGATCGGAGTCGCGACCGGTTTGGCCTGGACGCAGGCCGGTGGAGAAATAATTTTTATTGAGGCGAATCTCGTCCCCGGGAAAGGCAAATTGACTTTGACCGGCCATCTCGGCGAGATTATGCGAGAGTCGGCCAAGGCCGCTCTTTCTTATGTCCGCTCAAAAAGCAAGGAGCTCGAATTCGATCCCGATTTTTTTTATAAAAATGATGTCCATATCCATGTTCCGGCCGGAGCGATTCCGAAAGACGGCCCGTCCTCCGGAATCGCCATGGCCGCCGTCTTGGCTTCCGCTTTGACAAAGAAAAAAATAAAGAAAGAAATCGCTTCGACCGGAGAAATAACTCTTTCGGGAAAAGTTTTAAAAATCGGCGGCGTGAAAGAAAAAATTTTGGCGGCGGAACGCGCCGGCATAAAAACGGTTATTTTACCGAAAGAAAACGAAGCGAATTTAATCGATGTGCCCGAAGGAACAAAGAAAAAAATCAAATTCAAGTTCGTCGAAAATATGGATGAAGTTTTAAAAATCGTTTTAGACTGAGACAATCCGAATCTGCGAATGATCCGAATGCTCTGAATAAATATTTTAAAATTTTTAATTCTTAATTTTTAACTTTTAGAAATTAGAAATTTGGATGTTATTTAAAAATTATAAAATTAAAAATTCTATTTGTATTTTTAATTAAATTTAGCGGATTTGCATTATGTTTATGAAAAAAGCATTAACCGAACATAATTTATTCATCATCGCCATTGTTTTAAAAGGCATAGACGGCGTTTTGGAATTCGTGGGCGGGATTCTTCTTTTATTTATAAGTCCGACTTTAATAAACAAAACCGTTGTCCTCCTTACTCAACACGAATTAAGCGAAGACCCGCGTGATTGGGTTGCCACTCATCTTGTTAAATTGTTTCATGACGTTTCTTTCGATACCAAAATTTTCGGGTCGGTTTATCTTCTGTCGCACGGGGTCATTAAAATTTTAATCATTTATTTTTTATTCCGAAAAAAACTTTGGGCTTATCCGATGGCCATAATTTTCTTCGCATTTTTCATAATTTACCAAATGTACAGATATTTTTTGGATTTTTCCGTCGGTTACATACTCTTGTCCGTTTTGGATATTTTTGTTATTATCTTGACATGGCTCGAATATAAAAGGTTAAAAACCTATATAAGGGGGATTTAGAATTGGAAATCAAAGTTGTTCTTTTTGACATGGGAGGCACGCTCATCAGGTACCGCACTTATGGAGAGGCAAAAAGGATGTATCGTAACGATCCGACAGAGGCCGAAAAAAATTCCGGGGTCGCGCGCGAAATTCTGGATAAATTTTTTTTCAAATTTGAAGAAGAACGCAGGAAAACGCTTCCTCAACTTGTGGAAACCAGACTGCAATCGGTTCTTGCCGGATTCTTAAAAGACAATGGGATCGAAAAAACGGAAAAGGAAATTAAACGGATCGTTGAAAAACTTTTTCCGTACTTCACGAACGGTCAACCTTATCCGGAAGCAAAACATGTTCTCGAAGAATTGAGAGCGAAAAGATATCGCCTCGGCTTGGTCTCGAATACGTTTCTACCGAGCGATCTGCACATAAACGACCTGAAGCGTTTCGGCCTTTACGACGCGTTTGAGGCGACCGTATTCAGTTCGGACTTGAATTGGCGCAAACCCGGTTATATGATTTATCACCACATGGTTCACACCGAGTTGAAATGCCGATTCGAGGAATGCCTTTTCGTCGGAGACCAGGTTGAAAAAGATGTACTGGCTCCGAAAGAACTCGGCATGCAAGCCACGCTTTTAAGGCGGGATGGGCCTTTTCTGGGCAAGGAAGACATAATACAAATTAAAAATTTGGAGGGAATATTTCAATATCTGCCCAAAAGAGCTTAAACGCTCTTTTTTATTTTTACAAAAAAAGGTCAAAAATCAGGCGGCGGAACCGATTAAAATTATACCGATAATGATGATTATTATAATTATGGCTATGATCCAAAAAAGTTTGGAAAATGACAGGCCGTAGGCGGTTGAGGAGGCAGTCGTGGCCGTATCATCCGTGTTCGTGCTCGCGGTTGCCGATTTCACGCTCGAAGAACTTGTATAGAAATCGGTAATATCGGGCCGGTCCGAAGAGGACTGACTTAAATTGTTGCCGGAGACCGCTTCATTGCTCGCCTTGGCTTCTTTTACGGCATTCTCCCCGATTGATGCGGATGCCGCGTTTGTTTCGGTCGGTAAGGGTTTTTTTTGCGGATCGGTTTTGACCGGATCGGCAGGGATAAACTTTAAGGCGGCCGATGAGCCTTGGCCGTTAAATTCGTTTACGCCGTCCGAAAGGAGCAAAGAATCGGGATCGATTGAGACTTGGGTTGTTCCAGTTTTTTTGACGACGAACGTCAGAGATAAAAACTTGTTTATCTGATTCGATCCGTTGGGCATGCCCGAACCGTAGGAAAAATAACCGTGATTATTATCCAAAACATTTCCTCCGGCCGAATAGCTGTAAGCCGCGTTCCTGCTTACGGATTTTATTTCCAAATACGCTGGATCGAAATGCAAATTTACCCGAATGGTATCGATGGCATTACCATACGGATTCACATTAACGTCCAAAACGAAACTCTGGCCGACTTTGTGCGTTTCCGAGGCCTCGGAAAAATAAAGAGCGGCGTTCCCCTCGGCTTGCGCCTTTCCGAAAACCAAAAAAAGCGCGAGAAGCGAGATTCCGAAGAAAAACTTCGCCATTGCATTTAGTTTTTGTTTTTTGAACATAGTTTTTTATTTCCACAAATTACAAATCCTCCACAGATATACAAATCACTTTATGGAAATTTCTGGTAATTTCTATTTGTATATTTGTAATAAGATTTGTGATTTGTGCAATTTATGAATTGGCCGCCGATGTGAGGCCCCAATTATTCATGACGATTGATAAAATATAATCATCAAACAGGCCGTCTCCATTGGTATATGGAATTGTTAATTTCTTGCCCCAATTTGCCATAAGAATCGAAAAATCGGCATCGTCGACTTTCCCGTCTCCGTTTAAATCGCCTTCTAATTTTTTCAAGTCTTTGGCGACGCTTACCCCTTCCTGCGCGCCGCCGGAACCGAGATTGGATCCCCCTCCGGAATTTGAGTTTCCGCCTCCGCCTCCCGAACCGGAATCCGCGTTTGGCGGAACGGAAGCGCCGGCGCCGGTATCGCCGGAATTTCCCGATCCGCCGCCGTTTTGCGTCGACCCCGAACCGGAAGGATCGGAGCCCGAAGAGGTCGATGAGGCGGTTGAGGAGGCGATATCGTCCAAACCGTTAACCGCTTGTTCGATTTGAGATTTGTTCATGTTCGAAGAATTACCGAGTTGGAGCAAAGCGTCCGCCAAACCGGTATCGATTACTCCCGAGCCGGTATTGTAATTTGAGGAATTGGAACCGGTCGAACTTTGCGCGGACGCGTTGTTGGTCGTACTTGCGGTATTGTTGTTGGTTATGGAATTATTGATGGTGGTCGAAGCGGTTCCGGACGCGGTGGCATCCGTGCTCGATGAAGTTCCGTTCCCCACCGTATTATCGTTTATGTTCGTTTGATTGTTCACATTATTTACGGAAACGGCCGCGCCTGTCGTTATAATCCCCGAGCCAGTGTTGTAATTTGCCGTGTTTTCACCGCTCGAAGCCGAAGAACTCGCGTTGTTTGTTGTCGTGCTTACATTACTGTTGCTTATACTGTTATCGGTCGAAGAGTTTGTTGTCGAACCGGTTGTGCTTGCGGTCGCGGTCGAGCTCGCAGTTTGATCGAAAATCAGATTGCCGGTCCAATTTCCGAATACGTTCACCACGGTCAAGAGCCAATTGCCGACATTGATGTTTGTATTGGCGAAATTGACAAGATTGTTCATGACCCTTATGTCGCCGGTAGTGATATAGGCGTGGCCGGTGTTATATTGCGATTCATTTTCGCCGCTGACCGCGTTTACGTTTAGTTTATTGGAAATTTCGGCGGTATTGGTGCTTGTTATATCCGCTTCATTATTGACATTGACTTGCGTATCGGAAGTCGTAGCGGAAGGCGTGTGCTGATTATTGACAACCACTCCGCTTCCGTAAGGAGTGTATACGGTGGTGTTTTCAAGATTGTCTATAAACATATCGGAAGGAGAACCGACCGTGCTTCCGGCCCAATCGCCGAATTTATTGACTACGACCATCCACCAAGAGTTTCCGGTTACGTTCAGATCGGCGACATTCAATTCGTTTGTCCTTACTTTGGCGTCTCCGAAAGCTAAAACCCCGGAACCGCCGTTGTCGGAAGCTTTGTTATCGCCCGTGTTTGTTTGCGCGTTTACGTTTTCCGTGATTACGGCCTGATTCTGATTTTTAATATTCAAACTGTTGGTGACATTCGTTTCCGAGGTTGTCGTTGAATTCGCTCCCGTATCTCCACTGCTTACGTCGATTGTGCTCGATGCCTCCGTTAAATTCGGATTGGTCATTTTCGGCAAAATTATATTTCCCGTCCAATTTCCGAACACATTCAAGGATTTAAGCCACCAATTCGAGGAATTGATATTGCTGTTCAAAAAATTCAAAACATTCACCGCGGAATTGACTTTCCCCGTGATGACGGTTCCGCTGCCCGTATTGTAATTGGTTTTGTTTTTCCCGCTCACGACATCGGCATTGATTTCATTTTTGATGTTTCCGGAATTTTGATTTGAAATTGTTTCCTGATTATTGACGTTAATAATCGATTCCGTGCC
This sequence comes from bacterium, assembly GCA_021788015.1. Taxonomy (GTDB): domain Bacteria; phylum Patescibacteriota; class Patescibacteriia; order Patescibacteriales; family JAKAJF01; genus JAJYLD01. The sequence continues at coordinate 343,895 of JAJYLD010000001.1, forward strand.
GGAAGCGCATGAGTTATGGGAAGCGTCTATCAATGTTTTTGACAAAGGAGAATAAGTTCCCGTTTCCTGACCGAGATTCAAGTCCCCCGTCCAGTCGTTATAAATATTCTGCCAATTGGCGTAAAATTGTCCGGAATTCGTAAAATTAGTATTGCCCAAAGTAAGAAAATTGGCGCCCATATTTGCGTTCCCTGTCGAGACTATTCCGTGGCCGGTGTTGTAATTCGCCGTATTCTCGCCGGAACTGACATAGGCCTCGAGACTGTTTGTCGTATCGGAATTATTCACGTTCTTTACGGTCAGCTGGTTATTGACATTGATTAAATTATCAGTCGATGGATCGGCGCTTATATTCGTATCCGGCGCGGGAGCGAGCCGGTTGAGATTGGCGTTGATTACATTGACAATTTGTCCGTCGCCCGTCGCTTCTTGAGTCGTAATGATACCCGAACCGGTGTTAAAACTCGCGTCATTCTTACCGGTCAAAGAATTTAAATAAGAATTGTTGTAAGTCGCGGCGTTATTTTGATTGGATACGGTCGTCGCGTTATTTACGTCCGTAGTGGTCGTGGCGACCGAAGAAGAAGGGGTCGATGAGGCGCATGCCTGGCCGGTTGTGACGACGCAGTCGGGATCGGCGGCCGGCGCGGTTGAAGCGGAAGCGTCCAAACCGGAAGTGGTCGTAGCGGTTGAAACGGCGGCCGTATCCGAATTCGGGGTTGTCGAAGCGAAATCGGTCTGGGTTGATGTGGCCGTCTGACCGATATCGGTCGGCGTGGAGCTTGCGGTTTGATCTTGAATGACGGTATCGGCACCGGAAACGACGGTTGAAGAATTTTCGGCTCTTAAAGACGAAAAAGTCGCGAAAATCGCGAGATTTAAAACCAAAAAATATGAAATGATTTTAAATATCAAATTTTCCTTTATTTTTTTATTTCGCATATGTTTTGATTTAATTATGGCTATGGATGCCAATCTCTTTAAAAAAAGGGACTGGCATCCATAGCCCATCCGAAGAAACGAATGGGCTAAAGAATTCTTAATTGCTGATTCCCGTGTTGTTCAAATTGGAAACGGTGGCCGCTCCGAAAGTTACATTGGCGTTGCCGGTTGAAATGGAACTTGAACCGGTATTGCCCGAGGAGCTGTTTCCTCCCGTATTGGAATTCACATTGACGGTATTGTTGACTTCCGCCTTATTATTGTTTTCGACATTCACGGAATTTTCCGATTCGGCTTTCGCTTCATTGTACGATCCCGATCCGGTTGTGGTATTCGAAGCGCTGACGCTCGATGGCGAAGCGGAATTGACGGTTGTCTCGTTCGCGTTAAGCGCGTTCATGACCGCAATGGTGGTGTTCGCGTTGCCGGTTGAGATATTGTTCGCGCCGTCGTTATTGTTGCTTACGGAATTGCTTCCCGTGTTGGCGGAAACGCCGATTTGATTATTTACTTCCGCGTAATTGGAATTGGAAACATCAGTTTCGTTTTCAGATTCCGCTTTGGCGATATTCGTGGAATTCGCTCCGGTGTTGTCGTTTTTCGCCGTCAAATCGCCGGCCGAACCGGTATTGACCGTCGTGCTGTTGCTGTTTAACAAATTGGAAACGCCAACGACCGTGTTTGCCGCTCCGGTGGACAACCCCAAACTTGAACTTGACGCGGTATTGTTGTTCATGGAATTGTCGCCGGTGTTCGAATTGACCGAAACATTGTTGCTCACCCCGGAATCGGCCACATTGCTGTTGGAAACGTTTATTTCATTTTCCGCCTCGGTCCTGGCCTTGTTTGACGAATCATATCCCGTGTTTTCGTTCGCGGCTTTCACGGTTCCCACCATCCCTGCGGTTATGTCCGTCATGTTTTTGTTGGCTTCATTATCAATGTTTACGGAAACATTTGCGTTTCCGGTGGTCGGATCCATTTCCGCCGCGCTCACTTCGGCGGCGCTTACAATATTGTTGTTATTGATGGAATTGCCGCCGGTATTGCTGTTGACCGAAACATTATTGCCGATTTCCGCGAAATTGGAATTTTCCACGTTCGTTCTCGACTCCGATTCCGCCCCGGCCTTATTGTACGAATTGGCTCCCGTGTTGATGTTTTTGGCGATAACCGAAGGCGTTTCCGTGCCGTTGCTTATGTTTGTTTGGTTTTTGTTTGTTTGGTTTCCTACGTCGACGGAAGTGTTGGTGTCGCCCGTAGTCAGATTTTCGCCCGAACCGCCGTTGTTTCCGTTCAAACTGTTGGAACCCGTATTGGCGCCGCTTTGCAGCGAATTCATAATCCAAGCCGCGTTTGAATTATCGACCCTGATCATTTCTTCGAGTTCCGCGTACGCTTTATTTGTCGAGTTGGCCCCGGTCGTATCGTTTAAAGTCGAAGGGTCGACCGCCGAAGGACTGGCGGCATTCAAGCTGGCGTCGTTTTCGTTGCTCATGGTTAAAAATCCTCCGCTTAAATTCGCGTTCCCGGTATCGATCGAGGGGTTGGATCCGGAGTTGCTCGAATTGCTTCCCGTTGAATCCGTAATACTCGAGGAATTGCTTACGTGTTCGCAGTTTGAACTTTCATTGTTCAAATCGATATCTATGTTTGTTTTTGATTTGTTTGACGAATTAAAACCGGTGTTGCTATTTGTGCTTGCGAACGCTTGCCCGCAAATCATCATGAAAGAAAGAGAAATGATAGCAAAACCCGATAACTTTCTGAATTTTTTAATCATATTTTTTTCTCCGTCTTCTTTAGTTACTTAAAATTATAAAAACATCCGAACTTCCAGTGAAAAAACTTCTCTGCATCCTCCCTTCCGCGGGCTTCTTTATAATTGAAAATAATTGAAAGAAGAACAAGTGAATTATAGTTCCTTTTTAGGCAAGGAATTCCTCGACCTTTGATAAAATTATTTAATCGCAAATAATTTTTACCCATAAAAAAACCGACTAATAATTAACGCATCCCAAAAGAGATTATTAATCAATAGTCGGTTTCGCCACTGGCTCCCCGCGGCTACGGTATGGCGACCAATTGCCATCTTTCCCGCCGCGGATCGTCGCTCCTATTAATTTTTATTTTGTTTTTTATTGTCAATTTTTATAAGTGAAGGAAGTTTAGCATATTCCGCACCCTCTGTAAATGACCGAGGTGTGGACAGGTTTGTGGAAAAACTTTTATTTTTAGAGAAATTAAACAAAAAAGTTCATAAAGTCAAAAAACATCCTCGCGACTAACCTTACAAACATTATGAACTTTATGAACCTCCTTTCAACTTCCCCGTCAATTCCATGTAAAATTCCAGATTGTTCAGGCTCGCCAATCTTTGGCCGAGGTTTTCTTTCGATTTGAAAAGATGGTGCAAATACGCTTTCGTGTGAGTTTTGAGTTCGTAAATTTTCGAATCGGTATTTATCACGGAAAAATCCTTGCTGAATCTGGAATTGGTGATATTAATGGAAGAATAAAAACTTGAAATTAGAAATTTGAAATTAGAAATTTTTAATTCAGATTTTCTCTTCCACAGAAAGAGCCTCCCATGCCTTCCTTCTCTCGTCGGAATCACACAATCGAACATATCCCATCCGTAAGCGGCGCATTTTGCGATATCTTCCGGATTGCCGACGCCCAAAGCGAAGCGCAAGGCATTTTTCGGAATCAATTCGGCCGTGTATTTTAAAATACGCTCGGAAAATTTTCCTTTCTTGTCAACCGGCATGGCGCCGAAGCCGTATCCGTCGAATCCGATTTTAATCAATTCTTCCGCGCAATGTTTTCTTAAATCCAAATAAGGTCCTCCCTGAATAACGGCGAAAAGCAAAGGCTCGTCCCCTTTTTTAATTTTCCGCTTTTTTATCTGTTTTTCGAATTCAATTTCGCATCTTTTCGCCCATTTTACGGTGCGCTCGACCGCTTTTGCGATATCCGTTCGAGAAAAATCGTTCGGCGGACAATCATCGAGGCAAACCATCATGTCCGTTCCCAAGTCAAATTGAATTTGAATCGATTTTTCCGGAGTGAGATCGCGCGTGGAACCGTCCAGAGGAGATTTGAAAATCACTTTTTCGTCGGAAATTTTCCCCATCATCGGATTGCGATGGATCAAAGAAAAAACCTGAAAACCGCCGCTGTCTGACAAAAGCGGCTTGTTCCAATTCATGAATTTGTGAATCCCGCCCGCTTTTTTTATGATTTCCATTTTCGGCTGCAAAAAAAGATGAAAAGTATTTACGACCATCGGACCCATTTTAATCCGATCCAGATCGTAATTCGATAAAAGTTTGACAAACCCTCTCGTCGCGTCCGGCATAAAAAACGGGGTTTTGACAAGCCCGTGTTTTGTTTTAATTTCTCCCAATCGGATTCCGTTTTTAAGCTGTTTTCTTAATTTGAACATAGTTGACATTCAAGATCGGTTTTTATTTTTTATTGCCTCTCCTCTACTTATGATTACATGCGTCGTTACTGCATCCTCGCGGACACTTGATAAATTCTCCGCCATCAATCAGTGTGCCTTGGTATTCCCTGCAAAAAGATTTTAGAATATAGCAATTGTCACCGGAACATGAGGAAAGTCCTTGAATAAAACTTTGCGATTCCATAGAAGAAGTATTTTTTATTTTTGTAGCGCAAGAATCGCTTGTTATATGAATAGTCTTCCCCGTGTTGTCTGTAGTTACAGCGTATCCTTTTGTATAAATATCCTTACCGCCATAAAGAGTACACGTGCCAGTGCCATGAATTATTGTATTCTTTGTTTCAGGCTGAGAAGATACTGCGGATAATTTTTGAACTATCCCATCTATTACAAACCGTTTATTTCCGTCAGAACAATTTTGAGATTCCCAAACATCATTGAAATGTCCGCGGTAAATGGCATAATCGTTTAAGTTAATTTTAACATTTTGAGGAAGTGCCAGCGTCTGTCCTGAAAGTATTTTTGGCAATTGCTGTATTTGTTGCCTTATATCTGCCCTCTGCGTATCTGAAGTGTTCTTATCCATATATTGATTATTTAGCCGATGACTAGTGTCGGCATCTTCTTTGTCCATCAAAATAAAATAATCATCACATCCCATTCCTTCCACGGCGTCAACTACTGCCGCTTTTAGTTGAATTTCTTTTCCTTTAAAGTAATTAGGATTTGAATTTAAAAGATTCAAAACCGATTTAACTGAGTAAACATTAGAATCATTTATAAGTTTTAGATTTTGCGCCGGAATGTTTTGCATTTTGCCTTGTCGCAAAACAAAATACAGCCCCAAGACAACCCCAAGTACAACAACAATGACACTGATCACGATTGCGAGACTTAATTTTTTTGTGTTCATATAGTTTAAGTTATGTCGAAGCGGCCCTTCATAGAAGCCGAGTGTATCCAACATCTTTCAGCGCGTTCTAATTCGTTATTATACCGTCCGTATTGGCGATATCGTCGGTTTCCAATTTGGTAGTTTGCGCTTTCGTCGTTTTATTGATCTCGGTGCCGGTTACGGTATCCATCGCGGTTATGGTCGATCCCGGAACGAGAACGAGAATCTTATTGGCGTCATTTTGAGTCGGGGTTATGCTGATGCCGAACTGGGCGTTTATAGCGCCCGTGCCGGTGGGCAAACGTCCGATGTTCCAAGTTACCGTATGAGTTGTGCTGTCGAAACTTAAACTGCCGAGATTGGTCATGCCGTCGTTATTCCAACTCACATAATTCGGCAAAGTCGTTTCCACTTTCAAATCGCTTAATTCATGAAGGTTGTTGGAAACGTCCCAAAAAACCCTAAAACTTGTTGTGTTTCCGACTTTGGGCGGAAGCGGGCCGGAACCTACGGCGATGTTGTCAGAATTAAAATATCTGACTTGCTCGTTCAGTCCGAGATCGCTGTTTAATTTCGCGGTAATCGTATTGCTCTTGGTGTCATTGCTTCCTCCGTTGACACCGGCGGCATTGGCGTTAGATACGCCGGCGCTCGTTGTCGCTTGCTCTCCGCCGATGCTGAACTGGGCGAAACTTTCCACGTTATAATCTTTGCTCGGGTCGAAGCTCGGGTCACTTTTAATTTTATCTTCACCCAGAACGTTGATGGTGAAATCAATCGTGCCCTCGGTACCCGGAGCGAGCGAAGCCAGGCCGGGGATTTCATTTTGCGTCCACGTGATCGTGTCTCCATTTACGTTTCCCTTGTTTTGATCGGTAAAACTGCCCCAATCAAGAATATCCCCGTTTAAAACCGCCATGATTACAACATTTTTCATTTCGCTTTCTCCCTTGTTCGAATAGACGATCGAATAATTCAAAGTGTCGCCAAAATTGATCCCTTGATCGTTCCGCGAGCCGTTTAAAATCAAATTAAGATTTAAATCGTTCTTAATGATTTCAAAATTTATATTCTGCTGAAAAAAATTATAAGCGACTCCGTTCAGATCGTATTCGCAATTTAAAGTCACGGTTTCGGTCGGGCTTATCTTCTGCGGAAATTTAAATCCGATATCCAACTCTTTTTCGTCCGTCCCCACCTTTGAGATATCCCAAATCCCCGGCCTGACCATCTGGATGTCCGGATCTTTCGAATCGGAGGTTGTCGCAAGTTGAAAATTGGCGGATCCCGCCACGCTCAAACGGAAATGATCGATATAATTTTCGTTTTCACCTTTAAATTTAACCGCAATCGTACCTTGCTCGTTCGCCAAAACGCTTTCATCGGAATTAATCTCGAAATCGAGTCCCGTACCCGTTACGACGGTCTGATATGACGCGTCTTTTTTAAATTCGGAAGAAATATTGGAAGGCGTATAAACGATTTCGGCGAGCAAATTTCCAACTTCGTTTTGCGGACCCATAATTTCGCCCGTAATCGTGATCAGCCCCCCCCTGTGCGCTCCCAAATCATTCAAAGTCCATTCATCGTTATTTTTCGAATTTGCGGCCGGATCGCTTGAAATAAAAATGAAATTATCCGGATAAGTAAGTTTAAGGTCAAGGTTGCCGTCGGAAACATTGCTTAAATTGTTGTAATTAACCGTATAAGTGAATTCTTTTCCCGAAACAATCTCTTTCGGTCCGTTTATTTCAAGATTGAAATAATTGGCATTGGTTTTTAAATAAAAATATTTATAATAACCCCATCCCGCTCCTCCTAAAATAAACAAGGTAAGAAGCGTAACAAAAAAATAGTAAAAAAATCCGTGCCTTCTTTTAATATCCATTTTCTTCACGTTCACCATACTTCCGTCTTCATTTTGATAAATTTCTTTCAAACTTTCATCGATCTCTTCCCGTTTTATTTCCTTTTCGCTCGGAACGGCGTTTTCGTAAAAACTGGCCCGGTTCTTCGGTCTCCGGGCTTTTCCGTTTTCTTTCCTTGTTTCTTTCACTTCGACTTTCGCGCTTTTATTTTTTTCTCGAGGCTTTGTCCTAGCCTCTTGAATATTGATCTTTTTTAGATCCAGCACTTTTGCGGAAGTATTTTTTTGTTGAGACATAAAAAATAATTTTCAATTTTTAATTTTTAAACAATTCTTCGATGGTTAATTTAAAATTTTAAAACTTTAAAAATTATAAATTATAAATCAAAAATTTCTTAATCCTGTAATAACACTGCCTGATAGCTGTCTTTACTCAATTGGAATTCCGAACTCCGGCCGTATGCGTTCTCATCGGAACCGTCCGAACTCCAGATGATTTTGTCTCCGTTATTAACATTAAAACCGCTAAGAAAATCATCCGGTTTTGCTCCGGGCTGTTTTTGTATAAATAAGGAATAAGGATATAAATTTTCATCGTATCCGAAATAATTCTTTATCTTACCCAAAAATGAATCGTCGGTTTTCTTTACCGGAACGAAAGGCAATTTATACTTTAAATAAATATCGACGGTTCCTCCCGGATCGACCATGGACCAATTAGCAAAGACGGTATGGCCGTTTTCTGCATAAATCTCCGTTCCGCTGTTTGGATCCGTTCGCGCGGTCGATTCTTCTCTTAAAACTTCTCCGTCATGCTCCCAGCTCGGATCGGGAACGCCGAATAAACTCTGATCCGGTTTTTCAAATCCTTGCGCTTCGATCAGTTGACTGCCCAAAGGAACGTAAATTCGCATCCAATCGACATTGCGCACTCCTGTAAACGGCTCATTTTTTATTCCGGTATGGGTCCTTTCGATTTTTACGGTGTCGATTATCGAGCCGTCGCTTTCGACGCTCGCTTCATGAGAAACTTTTTCTTCTATTTTTCTATCGCTTTTCCCGCCGGCTATGTTCGTGTTCACGACCATGAAATAATCGCCGCCAACATCTTTAACCTTCCCGTCCCAACCGTAATCGCTTACTTCTTTTTCAAGCGCTCCGTCTTTGAAATAAAGTAGGATTTGTTTTTCGTCAAGATTTTTCTCCATGCCGTTTATCAATTGGACGAGGGTTTCTTCGTTCAACCGCGAAGGAAGTTCGGCGATTATTTTTTTCATAAGATCGCCGATTATTTTTTTCGGCTGTTTGGTTTTGCCCGGCTTCTGCTCGGAGAAAGTCTGGGTTACGGTCCAAAAATTGTCCGCGTCCACGATTACGCCGTATTTGTCGCGCATATCGATTGGACCGATCGCTTTTAAAAGCGTCTCCATGACATCGGGAGTAAAGCTGACGACCCCGTCCACGGTCGAACCTTCGCTTTCCTCGTAAAACCACATTAATTTTCGCGCGGAAGTCGGCCAATCCGGCCACCAATTCGCGTCCCAAAAATGCCAAAGCGGATTGACCAAATCCAAAGGTTCGGGAGCGGCGACCAATTTTCTCAACCCGCCCGCCGTGTCATAACTTCCCCCGCCGGGAGCAAAAATATTCGTTAGTTTCCCGTCAACGAAATCAACGGTGGCGAAACTGCCGATAAATCCTCCCGTCGCTCTTAATTCGCCGTTGTTTTGAAATACCAGAAGATACCTTTTATTCTCGGTCATGCCGGCGAAATTTTCGAATTTATTCGCCAAATCCATGAATTCGCCAAGACTTTTCTCGAGTATAACCGATTTGTCGCGCATAAAAGCGAATTTGTCTCGATATTCCGGGGGCAGATTATTGACATCGATTTTTCCTAAAACCATTCTTAAATCGCTTGCGTTCTTCGTCGCTTTATTTCCGTAAAACATGAAATTATCTAAAATCTCTTTTAAGTTTTTACCTTTTCTGTCCGCAAAGCTTCCGAAAGCGGCCGATAAATTAGCGCCCATTTCCGAAGCCAAATTTCCGGCCGTCAAAATGTTATTCGCTTCGGCGGCCATGCGCAAATTTTTATCCGGCGCAATCGAGGCCAATGTCAATAAAAATCCGTTAATTTCGTTAAGCTGGCTTTTCGCTTTCAAAAAATCATCGCCCGCTTGACCGAAATCCGCTTGAGCAAGATTGAAATTTTTATCGGAAATCGATTGCGAAGCGGCCATGAGATTATTGATCCCGTTCTCGCTGTCTCCCAAGACTTTCGCTTTAAGCTCGTCCAAATTAAATGTTTCATAAAAATTAATAAATTTAAAAGGAAGTACGATAACGATCAAGACCAAAGCGAAAATGAAAGCTTTTTTTAAAACTCTTTTCCCGGGAATCGCGCCCTTATCTTTTTCTTCTTCGACTTTTTCCTCATGATATTCTCTATATTCTTTTTTGTAAGCCTCAATCTTTTTCTTTTTCGATTTTATTTTAAAACGAGAAACGGCCGCTCCGGGAAAGATGACGATTTTTTGCAAAATATTTTTTATGAACGGAGCGATTTTTTTTAAGAAGAATACCGAATATGAAAAAAAAGAAAAAACGGGACTGGCAATTTTTAAAACGAGGAGGTAAACAAATTTTACAAAATAAACGGTTATCCAGCCGATTGCGTAACATAAGTTATAAAAAATTTTGCCCGAGAAAACGCCGAAAGCGAAAAAGAAACGAAAAATATTGAAAATGGCGAGATTTTTTAATTTATAGGAGAGTCTTTTTTTAAGACTTTCCTTTTTTTGTTCTTCTTTTTTCTTCTTAAAAAAATGGGTAAAGATGCGATGCCGTTTCGATTTTTTTTCTTTTTCATCATCTTTAATGACTCCCTCGACCTTTTTTCTCAAGTCAATGACAAAAGGCGAGATTTCCTCCCTCTTGTAAAGCAATTCGTTTATTTTAGATTTTTTTCTTTTTGGCATGGGGGTGTTTTCGGACTGTGTTCCAGTTTATTATAACATAAAAATATTTTTTAAAGCAAACATGAACGCATAACGCAAACAGAGACACAAAACTTGTGTCCCTGTTTTTTGAGTGCGATTGGTTGTTCGAACAAAAATCTAAAAAAATTCAGCAATTCTCGCTATTAAATTATAAGTATTAAAATAATTATTGGACATGAAAAAAATAACCGTAACCGCTGAAATTATGATTTTTATAGCCAAGGCCGATATAATGATTCTTAAAGTAAAAATCTTTTTTAATCCTATTGTTAGGGTTTCCATCTATAATTATTGGCTTTATAAAAAGACGCGTTTAAAGGGATAAATAAATTTATTAAGGCAAATTATCACAAAGCAAAAAGTCTGTCAACCTAACGCGGACTTATGCGGACATTGCTGGCTCCGGGCTATGTCCGGAGTCATGATGCGGGCGTTCGCGCATAACGTTTGCAGTTCGACTCCATGCGTAACCCGGAGTCAGCATTTTTTAGCTATTTGCCCGCTTCGGGCGGACAAAAAAGCGACTCTTGGCAGAACGTTATTTTACTTCCAAATTTTAGTTTTTACACAACTGCCCGGGACAGCCCGATTCTCTCCCGCGGTCTCTTTAAAAAATACATCAAAATAAAATTCCGTTTTACCTTTTATTTCTCCTCTTTTTGAATTTTCAACGATCGCTTCAAGCTCCCTGCCCCTAAATTTATTTTTATAATTCCTTTCCAGCCCGACGCTCAACTTTCTTAGCGTGTCCGCTCTTCTTTTTTTATCGACCGGAGCAACTTTGCCGTCCATTTTCGCCGCCGCCGTCATTTCATGGGCCGAAAACGGAAAAACATGGAGTCGGCTGAAATTTATTTTCTTTATAAAGCCCGCGGTATCTTTAAAATCTTTTTCATTTTCACCCGAAAAACCGACTATAACATCGGTAGTTAGCGCGATTTCGGGCATTGCTTTCCGCAATTTTTTTACTTTCGTTTCAAAAAAGGCGACATCATAAGGCCGATTCATTCGTTTTAAAATTTTATCGCATCCCGATTGCAAGGGAATATGAAGATGTTTGCAAATTTTTTTTTCGGTTTTCATGAGGTTAATTAATTCATCGGACACTTCCGTAATTTCAATCGAGCTCAATCTGACGCGACCCAAATCCTTGATTTTTAAAATTTTTTCCAACAATACGACCAAATTCAAATTTCCCCTCTCCTTACTAAGGAGAGTGCGGGGTGGGATTTTGTTTTTAATTTGCTCACTATGAAACCTCCCCTTGATCCCCTCCTTGGTAAGGAGAGAAGAAAAATCTTTTCCGTACAATCCGAGATGAATTCCCGACAACACGATTTCCCGGTAACCGCGCTTTACCGCGTTTTTTATTTCTTCGACAACCTCTCTTGCCTGTCTGCTTTTTAATTTTCCGCGGGTATACGGAATAACGCAATAGGAACAGAATTGTTCGCATCCGTCTTGAATTTTTATAAAATATCTCGACCGGTCATCCGCGGAAATCAAATCCTGGCTCGAATGAAAAATTAAATTTTTGCTAAAAAATTTATTTTTTATTTCTCGGGCCAGATCGTCCAGTTTTCCCACGCCCCAAACCAAATCAGCTCCGAGTTTTTCAGATTCATTTCTGTACGCAACCGGAAAGCAGCCCATTAGCACGATTTTCGCGTTCGGATTTTCTTTGCGCGATTTTTGCAAAATTTGCGCGTCTTTACTTACGGCCGATTTCGTAACCGAACATGTGTTTACGATGGCGATGTTCGCGTTTTCTTGCGCCTCTTTAAGTCCGCCGGCAAGCATTTTTGTACGAAGAGTGTTTGAATCATACCGATTGACCTTGCAACCGAGAGTGTAAATTTTGAATGTATTTGTCATTTTTTAAGTATAAACACGAGACGGACTCTTGTCAAAAATAAAAGGCTTTGCTATAGTAATTATAAATATTCCTGCACAAAGCAGTTTTATTTTTTTTGTTAGCGCCGTTAGCTCAGTTGGCAGAGCAACTGCCTTTTAAGCAGAAGGTCACTGGTTCGAATCCAGTACGGCGTACGAAATAACAATCAACTCTTAACAATTAACATCGACTTACAAAATTTTTATCGCGCTCCGATGCAAAAATGTTAACAGTTAATGGTTAAATGTTAATTGTTTTTATGCCGGCGTAGCTCAGTGGTAGAGCAGTAGTTTTGTAAACTATTGGTCGGGGGTTCAAATCCCTTCGCCGGCTCATCTTGCGTAGATACTCTTATATTTTTACAAAAAGACATCCTAAGCCTCCAAAATTCCGGATGGTTTTTTAATCAAGACGACATTCGATTCATACGGCCTGTTTAGTGGACAAAAGGTGGAAAATCCATCCTTGCGGAAAAAACTCCTCCCGTGTAGTATGAAAATATGATTAACCAAATGGAAAAATTGCCTCCTCAAAACATGGAAGCCGAACAATCGCTTTTGGGTTGCCTTTTAATAGACAAAGACGCCATAATAAAGGTGGCCGATTTGGTTACGGAAAATGACTTTTATAAGGAAAGTCACGGAATCTTGTTTGAAGTCATCGAGGAGCTTTACGCTCGCCATGAACCTATAGACATCATAAGTTTGACCAACAGGCTCGAGGAAAAGGGCAAACTTGAAGCGATCGGCGGACGAACCTATCTCGCCCAGCTTTCGAATACGGTCGCCACAGCTTCCCATGTCGTTCATTACGCGAACATTGTTCAACGCAAGGCGACTTTGAGGCGCCTGATTAACGCCGCCAATGAAATGGCCGAATCCGGATATAAAGAAGACGAGGACGTGGATAAAATTCTCGATACGGCGGAGCAAAAACTTTTCGGAGTCTCGCAAAAATATTTGAAAAACATTTTCTTGCCTATCGACAACCTTTTAAACGACGCCTTCGATCGCATTGACGAACTGCATAAACAAAGCGGAAAATTGCGCGGGCTCGCGACGGGTTTCGCCGAACTCGACAATCTTCTTGCCGGATTGCAAAAATCGGATTTGATCATTCTGGCGGCGAGACCGAGCGTCGGCAAAACTTCTTTGGCCTTGGATTTCGCACGCCAAGTCGCGATAAAAAATAAAGCCGCGGTCGGAATTTTTTCTTTGGAAATGAGCAAGGAACAACTCGTCGATCGCATGCTTTGCGCGCAAGCCGGGGTCAGTTTATGGAAAATGCGGACGGGAAAACTTTCCGATCGGGAAGAAGACAACGATTTTGTCAATATCGGCGCGGCCATGGGCCAGCTTTCGGAAGCGCCGATTTACATAGACGATTCGGCCAATACCAGCATCATGGAAATTAGAACAAAGGCGCGCCGGTTGCAAATGGAAAAGGGCCTTGATCTTTTGGTTATCGATTATCTTCAGCTTATGGAAGGAAGGGGTAGATACGGCGACAACCGCGTCCAGGAGGTCGCGGAAATTACGCGAGGCCTGAAAGGCATCGCTCGCGAATTGAATATACCAGTAATCGCGCTTTCCCAGTTGTCCCGCATTGTCGAGCAATCAAGACCGGCGATTCCGAAACTTTCTCATTTGCGCGAATCGGGTTCAATCGAGCAGGACGCGGACATCGTCATGTTTATTTACAGAAAATCGGTGGATAGAAATTATAATCGCGAAGAGCTCTCGGAATTGGAAAAAAATCTCGCGGAAATCCACATAGCCAAACATAGAAACGGCCCTACCGGAACTGTAAATTTATTTTTTGATGAAAACACGGTTAGCTTTAAAAATCTTGACAAAAGCAGGATAGAAACGGCGCCGATATTTTAAAATTATTATTCTAATATACGAATAAATGCCAATCCGCTAATCGCGAATTTGCGAATTGTATTAGCGATTTGTGGATTGGCATTTATTAGTAAATTAGCGTCATATTATGTTCAACAAATTGAAACAGTTCAAAGACCTGCGCTCGCAGGCAAAAAAAATCCAGGACGTTTTGTCCAAAGAAAGCGTTACCATCGAAAAAAGCGGGGTCAAAGTTGTTATAAATGGCAATTTGGAAGTCACCTCCATTGTTATAAATGAAAGCCTTGCTAAAAACAGCCTTGAAGGAATCCTGACCGATTGTGTCAATGAAGCCATAAAAAAAGTGCAAAAAATCATGGCGCAAAAGATGCAGGAAATGGGAGGATTACCAGGTTTAGGGTAATTTCTAATTTTCTAATTTCTAATGCCTAAATTTAGAAATTAGAAATTATGATTTAGAAATTAATGAAGTACCCCTCTTCCATTCAAAACCTCATAGACATGTTTTCCAAACTTCCGACGGTCGGGCAGAAAACCGCCGAACGTTATGTTTTTTCTTTGTTAAAAAGGGATAAAAATGAACTTGAATCTTTTGCAGGCGCTTTAGCGAGTCTAAAAGAAAAAATTACGATTTGTAAAACATGCTACTCTCTTTCTGAAAGCGAAACCTGTTCGATTTGCGCCGATTCGAAACGCGACAAAAAAATAATTTGCGTTATCGCCGATTTCCGCGATCTGATAAAAATTGAGAGCACAAACCAATTTAGCGGCGTTTATCATGTTCTGGGCGGACAAATAGACGCAATAAAAGGAATAAAGCCGGATCAGCTTCGTATCAAAGAACTTTTGGAAAAAATTAAACGAGAAAATACTCAGGAAGTTATTCTTGCCCTGAATCCTGATTTCGAAGGCGAAACCACTTCTCTCTATTTATTAAAATTATTAAAACAATTTTCAAATTTAAAGATAACGCGCCTGGCAAAGGGATTGCCCATGGGAGCGAATCTCGAATACGCGGACGAACTCACATTAACCAACGCATTAAAATATCGAAACAAAATTTAGGAAGGAGGGGGAAGGTGAAATATATCATCTATGCCATTGTTGCGATCTTTGGAAACATGTTTTGGAATAAGTTTATCGATCCACGGCTTGACAGCAGGCCGATTAAAAAAACTTTTGTTCGGCCGAAATCAGAGCCTCGCAAAAAAGATTGGCTTGAGGCCAAGTTAAGCGCCTGGAAAAAATCACGCGCATCCGACTGAAAAGTCGGTTTTATTTGTGTAATAAAAAACCGCCGCGTTAGCAGCGGATATTTGGGTGTTCTTCGGCCATCTTTTCGGCCATTTTTCGGATTTCCTCTTCGGATTTTCCGGGAAAATTTTTTTTGAAAGTACCATCCGGCAAAACGTTCCGGGATTCGATTTCCTTAAGGCTTTTGCCCGGGTCGTCCAGTAACAGATTCAAAAGGCAGGAACTGAACATCGAGATCTCCTCCTCTTCTGTTTTTTTATTTTTTAACGTCAATAACAAGCTTAATTAAATAACCTTGACAACTTTTTTAAAAAATGACTAAATGAAATAAACGCAGCTTCAAAAAAAGGAGGATGCCATGGAAATTGGGAAAACCTCTCAGTCAACTCAAACGCAAGTCGTAACTTGCCGGGGGTGCACGGGCGGAAGATGCCCGGGAGACTGCATTTGGACTCCCGACAATAAAAGGGCGATCGTGGCCACCTCCATGATCGATCCGAAATTATTTAAAAACCCGACTTAAAGTCGGGTCTTTTTTATGCGATCGCGGTTATTTCAACTTTCGTGAACTGTTGCCTGTGGCCGACATTTTTCTTGTATCTGACCTTGCTTTTAAATTTTACCACAGAAATTTTTTTTGCTTTTCCATGTTCAATAACTTTGCCTTCGACTTTTTCTCCGAGCGACGGCTTCCCCAAATTAACATCTTTGTCCGCTACCAAAAGAGTATCAAACTTAACCTTATCGCCTTCTTTTGCCGATACTTTTTCGATTTTTAAAACCTGGCCCTCTTGGACCTTATATTGTTTTCCGCCTGTTTTAATTACTGCTATTTTCATATGTCATCCTGGGGCGTAGCGAAAGCGAAGCGATAAGATCTCGTCGATTTTGCAAGCCCACTTCTCATTTTTTAAAATAAAATGCCGCGTTTTAGCGGTACTTTATTTATATTAACTTATTTTTTGGACATAGTCAATATCGACAAAAAAGCCAGATCGCTTGATCCGGCTTATGATCTGGTTTGAAAAGCTTCGTCCGCCAGATTATTAATTTCTTGCTTTCCGGATCGATAGCCCAGAATGAAAGATAAGCTATAGAACCTAAGGGCATGCGGCGGTAAATAGCCTCCGTTAAATCCAAAACTCCGCCCCTGTTCCCAAAGTTCCATGGCCGCTTTAGTTCCCATCGTTACGGGACAACCCTCGTTATGGCCCCCATCCGGATTCCAGCAAAATTCACATCTCCTCATCACCCTACCTCCTTTTCAGGAGAGTAGAGTTAATGAGACACTCCCGATCTCCTTATTTTATTTACATCTAAAATAATACAATTTTTTGATACTGTCGAGCGATGTGTAATGTTTAATCCGTTTTCTTGCTTTTTTGTTTTATGTCTTCCATGTCTTCCGTGCCAACTGCCCACAGGCAGCTTCGATTGCGCCGCCGAAACTGTGACGAATGGTATATTTGATTTTATTTTTCCTTAAAACATTCGCAAATTTTTGTATATTCTCTCGGGGCGAGCTTAAAAATTTCGAATCGGTCGCGTTGTAAGGAATTAAATTAATGTAACATAACGACCTTGTCTTAAAAATTTCCGATAATTTTTCCGCGTCTTCTTCCTTGTCGTTTAAATTTTTTATCAAAAGATACTCTATCATAACTCTGCGATTAGTTTTTCTAATGTAGTCGTCGACAGCCTTGAGTGCTTCTTCAATATTGTATCTCGCGTTTATGGGCATGAATTTGCCGCGCAAAGTGTCAGTCGGGGCATGCATGGAAAGAGCCAAATTGATTTGCAATTTTTCTTTCGCCAATTTCTCGATTCCCGGCACTATTCCGCAGGTAGAAATCGACATGTGACGCGCGCCCAAATTGAATCCTTCCTTGTCATTTAAAACTTTTATGGCCCTCAAAACATTATCATAATTCAAAAGCGGTTCGCCCATGCCCATGAAAACGATGTTTGTAACTTTTTCGTCCATTGATTTCAAGAAGCGGGCGAAAAAAATAACCTGATCGACGATTTCGTCGGCTTCCAGGTCGCGCTTAAAACCGCTTTGTCCGGTAGCGCAAAACGCGCACGCCATCGAACATCCGACTTGCGAAGAAACGCAAACGGTGCGCCGTCCGTCTTTATGTTTTATCAAAACCGTTTCAACGAAATCGCCGTTTTCCAACTTAAGGGAAACTTTCACCGAATCGTCTTTCTTCTTTTTAAAAAATCTTTCCTCTTTCACGCTTGAAAAAGGAATTTCTCTTTCTAATTCTTCGCGCAAATCTTTCGAGAGCACGGTCACTTCATTCCAATCGTTCGCCAAGCCGACAAAAAAGGCCCGCCTGATTTGCTTTTCGCGAAATTGAGGCAGATTTTTATCTGTGACAAATTGATGTAATTTTTTAAAATCCATTTAATTAAACCGAATTAATACTTCTAAATTTGAATATAATTTCCAATTTTTAATTTTATAATTTTTAAATAATTCTTAATAACTAAATTTTTAAACTTAAAAAGTGAATCTCCACGGGCTTACGCACCGTGGCTTCTAAGAAGAGCCAAATTATTTATCTAAAGAAATAATTTGCCCGCTGTCCTCTTGTCCCTGTTGTTCGATGTATTTTCTGATTATTCGT
>JAJYLD010000009.1 GCA_021788015.1 bacterium
CGAATAATCAGAAAATACATCGAACAACAGGGACAAGAGGACAGCGGGCAAATTATTTCTTTAGATAAATAATTTGGCTCTTCTTAGAAGCCACGGTGCGTAAGCCCGTGGAGATTCACTTTTTAAATTTTAGAAATTAGAAATTTTGATATTATCTAAAAATTATAAAATTGAAAATCAAAAATTCTATCTGTTTTTAGGGCTAAAATATAATATGAGAATATTTTGTGTCATTCCCGCTTATAACGAAAAGAACTCGATTGTCGAGGTGATAAATAAAGTAAGGCCATGTGTTGGCGAGGTTATTATTGTCGATGACTGTTCTTCGGATTCGACTTGTGAACTTGCCAAAAAACAGGGCGTTACAGTTTTGCGCCATATAATTAACCGGGGACAAGGAGCGGCTTTGCAGACAGGCACCGAATACGCCTTGAGAAACGGCGCGGATATTATCGTGCATTTCGACGCCGACGGTCAATTTTTGGCCGAGGAAATAAAAGAGGTGACCGAACCGATCGAACGGGGCGAAACCGATGCCGTTTTCGGATCGCGTTTTTTGGAAAAAAAATCCCGCATCCCGTTTTTTAAAAAAACCGTTATCTTGCCTTTGGCGCGTTTCGTAAACAATTTGCTTCTCGGCGTAAAACTAACCGATCCGCAAAGCGGATTCCGCGCTCTTTCACGAAAAGCGGCGGGTAAAATCGTAATCGAACAGGACAGGATGGCGCATTGCAGCGAAATTTTATTTAAAGCTTTTTCAAATAATTTAAAAATCAAGGAAGTGCCTATAACCGTCGTTTATCATGACTTCGGCCAAAAATTTTCCGGCGGAGTAAAAATCATAAAAGAATTGTTTATCGGCGCTTTACTTAACTAGAACCCATCTCAAAAATAATCTCTGGCTCTTTTTCAGTCTTTTTCGGCTGCCCGTCTCGCCTTCAACTTGCCGAGGCGGACAAAATCCAAAAATCTCGTCGAAATAACTTAAATTATTACTCCTCAATTTTTGTATTTTTCCCTCGAAAAATCTTTGAAAAAGACTAAAAGCTATTTTCGAGACAGGTTCTAATGATATGTTCCAGCAATTAATAGCAATCGTCGTTATCTTATTTTTTCTCTCCCGTCTTTTCATCCAAAGGAGACGGAAGGAGATTGGAGCCAATGAATTTGTTTTTTGGCTTGTTTTTTGGCTTCTGGCCGCCGTTTTTATATCGGCCTTGAAATGGATTGACAAGCTCGTGGCCGAACTCGGCTTCTCCGGGTCGGGAATCGAAGTCATGCTTTATATCGCGGTCGCCGTTTTATTTTATTTCATTTTTAAATTAAGACTGAGACTTGAAAAAATGGAAAGAGATATGACTAAAATCGTGAGAGAATTATCAATTAAGAAATAATAAAATATATGAGCGTAAAAGATGTCGTTTTGGATTTTATCAACTTGGGATTCGCCCTGGTCTTGATAATATTTTGCATTTTGTTTTTTATAAGCGGGAATAATTTCGGAGCTTTTACCGCGATAATGGAATCGCTCGTTCCCGTTTCTTTTTTTGGCATTCTGCTTTTGGTCAAATTGAAATTCAATCGGGTGCAGCTCAAAAAAAGAAAAGAAGAAGAGAACACGGACATAACTTTGAAATTGAGTTTTACGGATAAACTCAAGTCCGATTTGTTTTTGTATTCTTTGCCCATATTGGTTTTGATCGTTCCGTTCGTCATCGATCAAAATGTAAACTTCGCGAATGTCTTGCAAGCTTTGCTTGTGTTTATTGTCGCTTATCTTTGGCAAAGGATGATTTTTAAAAAAGAATATTAGTATGTATGAAAGTAGCGCAAATAATCTGCACCTTTCCGCCCTATAAAGGCGGCATGGGCAATTCAGTTTACAACTTCGCAAAATTTTTATCGGAACTGGGCGAGGATATAACTGTTTTCACCCCCAAGTATTCAAGAAAGGAAAAAAATAAAAATGAAAATTTTAAAATAATCAGGCTGAAACCTGTTTTTAAATTTGGAAACGCCGCGTTTGTTCCGGAAATTTTTTCGCAACTGAATGACTTCGACATTGTGACTTTGCATTATCCTTTTTACGGCGGAGCCGAAGCCGTTCTTTTAAAAAAATTTTTAAAAGGCAAAAAAATGAAATTGGTTGTTTTTTATCATATGGACACGACGGCGAAAAGACTCAAGGGTTTTCTTTTTGAATTGAACCAAATTTTTATTACGCCGATTTTAATAAAAATGGCTGATATGGTTTTATGTTCGAGTTTTGATTACGTAGAAAGTTCGAATATTGCCAAGCTGTATAAAAAACATAAAAATAAATTTCGGGAAATTCCTTTCGGGGTGGACTTAAATAGATTTTTCCCCGCTCCCCATGAAAATAAAATAAAAAACATTTTGTTTGTCGGCGGGTTGGATAGCGCCCATTATTTCAAAGGATTGGATGTTTTATTAAAAGCTTTAAAAGAAATGTCATTCGCGAATTGGCGGCTTACGATTGCAGGGGATGGCGATTTGAGAAAAAATTACGAAGACATGGTTAAGGAGTTTGGCCTTGATGATAAAGTTGAATTTATCGGCAGCGTTTCTAACGAAGATTTGCCTAAAACTTATCGGGAAGCGGACTTGTTTGTTTTACCATCGATAAACAAAGGTGAAGCCTTCGGATTGGTTTTGCTCGAAGCCATGGCTTCGGGAATTCCCGTAATCGCATCGAATTTGCCCGGAGTGCGCAGTGTTTTTAAGGAGAATGAACAGGGACTTTTAATTGAATCTGGAAACGAAAATGATCTTAGAAAAAAATTGGAAATGATTTTAAATGATGAATCAAAGATGCGGGAAATGGGAAGGGTGGGGAGAAAATTGGTTGAAGAAAAATATGATTGGAGAAAGATTGCCAGGAAATTGGATGATTTATATCGGCAAATAAAGTAAACCTTCTATGAATTACAAATTTAATAATATAACTCAAAACTCAAATGTCAAAATTTAAAACTACAACTTAAAACTCAAAACTTTTTAGTTTTAAGATTTAGTTTTGAGATTTGCGTTTTGCGTTTTGAGATTTATTAGATTAATTATGGAGATTAAGGTGAAAATACATTTTTGTAAGACATTAAACCATGAAAAATAAACCTTTAAAGATCGGAGTTGTTCATGATCATCTCGGGTCGCGAGGCGGAGGAGAGCGGACAGTTTTGCTTTTAGCCTTGAAATTGGGCGCCGATTTTATTACCGCTTATCTTGATAAAAATACTTTTCCGGAATACCAGAATCGGCTCGGCAAGAAATTAAAACCTCTCTCGGAAAAAATAATCACCACGCGAGTAGTCAGATTTTTTTGGCTTAGATTTTTGTTTTGGGAAAACCGCGAACTTTTTGAAAGTTATGACATTTTAATCGCTTCTGGCCAGACGGCGACGGAAGTTGTTGCGCGCCATGCCAAACCAAAAACATTAAAAATAGTTTATACGCATACGACTCCGAGGCGCGTTTTTGATCAGTATGAATTCAGCAAAAACAGGTATCCATGGTTTCTGCGCGGTCTTTACGCCGTTTTCGCACGTTATTGGAAATGGTTGTATCTGCGCGCGATCAGAAAATACGATGTCAATCTCGCCAATTCCGAATCGGTTCGCAAAAGAATAAAAGATCATACGGGGGGCGACGCCAATGGAGTCGTGCGCCCTCCGATTTTGACGGAAAAATTCAAATGGGTGGAACAAGGAGATTATTTTTTGTCTTGGGGCAGGCTTGACGAACTAAAAAGAGTGGAGCTGGTTGTTCAAGCGTTTCAAAAAATGCCGGAACAAAAACTGATAGTAGCGTCCGGCGGGCCGAGAGAAAATCCAATTCGCGAATTGGCGGAAGGCTATTCCAATATTGAATTTTTAGGCTGGGTTTCGGAAGAAAAATTATATGAGCTCGTCGGAAAGTGCCGAGCGGCGATTTATATACCTATCGAAGAAGACGCGGGCATGACCAATATCGAAGCGAATGCGGCCGGTAAGCCGGTTATCGGAGTCAACGAAGGCGGTTTGCGCGAGACCATTGTCGACGGGGAAACGGGAATTCTAATCAAAGCGAATCCCGGAGAAGAAGACCTTATCGAGGCGGTGCGAAAAATGACGCCTGAATGGTGCCTTGGAAGAAAAGAGACGTGCATCACGCATTCTCAAAAATACAGCATGGAAGTGTTCACGGAAAGAATGCGCCATTTCATAAGAGAGAACGATCCCCGAATTCCGTTGCTCGGAATCGACGCCTCAAGATGGGAAGACCCGCGCCGACCGGGAGAGGGAAGGCGAACGGGAGTCGAAGTGTACGCGAAAGAACTTATTGAAAATTTGATTCCGCTCGCGCGAAAAAGGGGAATACGCGTAAGAATTTATACGCCGAGAACGATTGAAGAATTGCCCCTGGAAATTCAAAAAGTGATTCCCGGGAAAAAGCAATGGACAAGAAAATATCTTGCGCGCGAATTAAAATATTCT
Organism: bacterium; assembly: GCA_021788015.1. GTDB lineage: Bacteria > Patescibacteriota > Patescibacteriia > Patescibacteriales > JAKAJF01 > JAJYLD01. Next base: position 4,494 of record JAJYLD010000009.1, read on the forward strand.
CCGCCCGATTATTTTTTTACGCCCTCTTATTATATCCCGAGAATCGCGCCGAAAAACAGTTTTGCGACTATTCATGACGTAATTTTTAAAACCAATCCGGAAAAATATTCATTTTTTGAAAGATTGAGGCAGGATTACGTAACCGGGTTGAATTTAAAAAGAGCGAAAAAAATTTTTACGGTTTCGCAATTTTCAAAAAATGAAATCGCGCGGATTTATGAATTCAACCCCGAAAAAATAGTCGTCGCGTCCATAGGGCACGACCCATGGCCCGGTATTGACCGAGATTTGGTGCGAGAAAAAAATATTTTTTACATTGGCAGAGTCGAAAAGAAAAAATCGGTTGATGTTTTAGTTAAAGCATTTTCCATTTTCCATAAAACCAATCCCGAATGGCGATTGATTTTAGCCGGAAAGCCGGGATACGGTTTTGAAGGAATAAAAAAAATGATTGCGCATGAAAATTTGGAAACGAGTGTTAGACTTCCGGGCATGATATCGGATGAAGAGAAGAAAAAAATTTTTTCAAAATCAAAAATCTTTGTCCATCCCGGTTCGAATGAAGGCTCATGCATTCCTCTTTTTGAGGCTTGGGACGCTCGCACTCCGGCCATTGTTTCCGATGCCCCGATGCTCAAGGAAATCGGCGCAAACGGCGCTTTATACTTTAAGGCCGGTAACGCGAATGATCTCGCTTTAAAAATTTCGGAATTGGCGGAAAGCGAATCGTTGAGAAATGAATTGGTTGCAAACGGCATGGATAATTTAAAAAAATTGGATTGGAAGGAAACGGCTGAAATAATCCTTGAGAACATTCTGTATTAACTTCTACGAATTACAAATAAAATCACAAAAATACATAATATAACTCAAAACTCAAATGTCAAAACTTAAAACCACAACTTAAAACTCAAAATTTTTTAGTTTTAAGCTTTAGTTTTGAGGTTTGTGTTTTGAGATTTGAGATTTATTATTTGTGTATTTGTTATAATCCGTAGATGTCTATGAGAATTCTTCTAATTAACAATTTATACAAGCCTTATGCTCGCGGGGGAGCCGAAAGAATTACGGAATTAAGCGCGGAAGCTTTAAAAAAGAAAGGACATGAAATCGCGCTTTTGACCACCTTGCCTTATTTTAAAAAGGAAAAGAATCCCGATTTTAAGACTTATTATATCAAATCTTTTTATCGCGATTTGGGGGAAATCCCGACTTTTCTTCGTTTGTTCTGGCATGTTTTTGATATATTCGATTTAAGAAGCTATTTTTATGTCAGAAAAATTTTAAAGAAAGAAAAAATAGATTTGGCGATTACCCACAATTTGAAAGGAATCGGCTTTCTGGTCCCGCGCGCGATTCAAGCTCAAAAAATAAAGCATGTTCATACTCTGCATGATATCCAGCTTATTTATCCTTCCGGCTTGATGTTTTACAATGAAGAGAAAAAAATTGACGGATTCTTTGCGAAAATTTATGCTTTTTTTTCTCGCGTTTTTTTTAATTCACCCGAAGCGATCATTGCCCCGTCACAATGGCTTTTGGATTTGCATGCGAATAAAGGTTTTTTCAAGCATTCAAAAAAAATTGTTTTACTAAATCCGATAAAAATAGAGCATAATATCAGAAACAAAAATTACGATGTTTTCCGTTTTCTTTTTGTCGGGCAAATCGAAGATCATAAAGGCTACGCGATTTTGATCAAGGCTTTTCAAAAAATAAAAAGTCCGAACAGCGAATTGGTTGTTATAGGAGACGGATCGAAAATGGAAAATTTAAAAAAGATGGCAAACGGGAATGATAAGATAAAAATTTTAGGAAGAAAAAACAAAGAGGAGGTTTTAAATTTGATGTTGAATTCCGATTGTTTGATCGTTCCTTCCCTTTGTTACGAAAATTCTCCAACCGTAATTTATGAAGCTCTGGCCAACGGTTTGCCGGTTTTAGGTTCGAATATCGGAGGGATACCGGAGTTGATTCGCGATAAAAATTTTTTATTCGCGCCCTCTGAAGATGAGCTCACTCGAAAAATGGAATGGGCAATTGAAAATAAGGATAATTTAAAAATTGAACCGCCAAAATTTGTTTCGGCAAGTGAGTACGTAGATTGGATTTCGAAAATTTTATAAAATTTCCCTCTTTAAGAAGGGGTTAATGAAGCGCTCCGCTCGGACCACTCCGTGGAGGGTCGCTTTTTTAGAAAAAGCGACGCAAAAAGCGCTCGCTTGAGAAAATTAAGGGAATTTTTTGCTTTCGCTCGGGACGATTTCAAACTCGCCCCGCTCAAACAGTGAAATCGTCTTTTCCTCGCTTTCAGCAAAAAATTCCACTAAATTTTCTATGCTCGCATTTTGTTCTTTTATAATTTGTTGTGCGTTACGCGTTATGAGTTAAGTGTTACGCGATAATTTATCTTTTATATTCAAAAACATAGACATCCCCGTTTCCGATCGACCACCATTTGTCCGACGATAATTTCGCTTCATCCCTGATTTTTACAAAATCGGTCCAATATTTATTTAAAACAAAAAAACCTTCGTTAACGCCCGCTAGATTCATGGCTTGAAGCATTGTCGCGCGACTCGGATTTTTATAGACCATGTCCAAATAGTATTGGTACAAAGGCCCGCTTGTCGGAACGGGATAATAGAAAATGTTATTTTTATAATATTTGCTAAATCCGAATTCATTCAAGGCGGCCGCGCTTACCTGTTGATCGGCGAGAGCGATATAATTTTTGCCGCCTTTATATTCGATAAGGCGAACCGCGTTTATGTCGTCCGCTCCCGTGGACAATCCTTTGGAATTAAAATAATTGTCATAGCGAGGATAGGATAAATACAAAGACGCCGTTACGAGCAAAATGAGAAAAATCGCGAAAGGAATTTGAATTTTCTTTTCCGAATTTAAAATCCGTTTGGTTAATTCATAAAAGACTATGGCGACAAAAGGAAGAAGAAAAAGGGCGGCCGATTTCAGGATTCTGTCCGAGTAATTGTCCCTTTCGTAACTGATTAAATAATTGAAATTAAGAAAAGTGGAAAGAATATAAGAAACAAAAAGAGCGACCGCGATTCCCAGATTAAGAAATAAAATTTTGAATTTCTCCCTGTTTTTCAAAGCTATAAAAATTCCCGCCAGAGCCGAGACGAAGAAAATGATTCCGAAATTAAAGCCGAGAAGATAGATAAAATTGTAAATGAAATTTTCCGAACCGGGGATAACGATTCGGGGGAAATGAAAAGAAAAATTAAGATTAAAACTGTCATTTTCGACGAATAAAAAAGCCAAAGGCAAGGCAAAAACGGAAATTATGAAAATAATCGAATAAAACAATTTTTTTCTTTTGATCCGACCATGAAAAACGGCCAAAGATATCCCGTAAAGGAATGCCGGAATGCCGGCGATCGGCTGAGTGATCAGGGCGGCCAGGGCCAGAAAATTAATGAGAAGAAGATTGAAAGAGTCCAGTTTATCAAGACTGATTAAAATGATCAAAAGCAAAATGAGAAAAGCCAGGTTTTGTGGGGTGCTCAAAATCAAAAACGAGTAGGGGATAATAAGAAGTAAAAGAGAGACGATAAAAATAAGATTTTTTTCTTTATACCGTCCCCGGAAAGCCCGCCAAGAAAAAAACGGAAGAAAAAGCGCCGATAAAAGCGGGACGGAAAATTTATTTAAAAATGAAATCGGCAAGCGCAAAAATTTATGGATGATTGTAATCGGTCCGTAGAATCCCAAATAGTAAAACTGCTTCGGGTTAACGCTTCCGATCTTATCGATTAATTTCAAAGTCGCTTCGTGAACAAAGGGATCGAAGCCGTATCCGATTTTATAAACAATCAGGGCGACGGAAAAAGAAAGAAAGTAATGAACCGAAAGCAAAAGAATGGCGGACAGGCCGTTTTTGACTTTTGTCAAAAAAACAAAAAGAAACAGAGTCGCCGATCCGTAAACGAAAAAGAAATAAGCCGGAACAACTTGCCAGGGCGAAACAATCGCTCTTACCGTTTCATGTCTCAACAGAATGCAAAACGATAAAGCGGCAAAAATCAGATAAAGAAGAAAAAAAGGATTTTTCCAATCGAATTTTTCCATTTTTTCGCTCGCGATATTTTTTCTTTGAAACAATCGGAAAGCGTAAAAAACGAAAATAAAAGAAAATGCCAGACTTATTAAAACCCCGAGAGTATTTAAAGCATAAACACGATAAACAACACCCCCGAAAAAAGAGAGAGATGTTAGGATCAGTAAGATAAAAATTAGTATTGAATAAAGTCGTTTCATCCCGTTAGAAGCAAATCGCGATCAAAAAATTTAAATTGCATATCTGCGTAAATTATAATTTTTTAAATTCATGTTTTTATCCATCCCCGTGAAAGCGATCGCGGCTTCTAACGGGATTCATTTCATTATAATCATACAGGATTTAGAGCATTTTTTCCAGTTGATTTAATCGTGGTTGTTTGCTAGGATAAGATAAAACAAATATCTAATTTCTAAATCCTAAATCCTAAACAAATCCAAAGTTATAAATCCAAATGACCCAAATGTTCGAATTTTTATTTTTTGTCATTTGGATTTGTTTAAAAATTAGATATTAGGATTTAGAAATTTATTCGTGAGCTTAATTAAATGTATGCCAGAAAGCAAAATGTTTGGAAATGATAAAATGAAATACGTCAAAAAATTATGGCATTGGCCGCTTGTTTTGATTTTGGCGGGCGTTTTTTTTATCGGCGCGTCCGGTTTTAATTATTTTTTAAACAAGGATGGAATTGTAAAATGGGTTTCGCCGGACGAAACCGCCAATTACACTTTCGCGAAATTGTACGCCCAAACCGGCAATCTCACCATTTTCGAAAAATACAATATTTACGCGGAAGACATAATCCATCCGCGGAGTTTCCGGAGCGATGACGGTTTTTTAAAACCGGTAAGTTTTCTTGGCATCATTTTGATTTACGGCACGATCGCGAAAATGACCTCGGTTAAATTATTGCCGTTTTTAACCCCTTTGTTCGGGGCGATCGGAATAATTTTTTATTATCTTTTGATCAGGGAAATTTTTGGCAAAAAAAACGCACTTATCTCGGCCTTTCTTTTGACTGTTTTTCCGGTTTATGTTTATTACAGTGTACGCAGCATGTTTCATAATGTCCTTTTCGCAGTCTTATTGGTAATCGGTTTGTATTTTTCGGTTGTCATGACCCGCGAAAGATTTGGACAAAAATGGCCCGGCCTGGTTTTTGCCGGTCTCGGCGGGATATTTACCGGCCTCGCGATCATGGCGCGGGCCTCGGAACTTTTATGGATGGTACCGCTTTTTTTTATTTTATGGATTTTCAATATAAAAAAAATTGGAATTTTAAAATTGGCCTTGTTCATTTCTTTTTTGTTTTTTTCTTTGACCCCGGCTTTTTATTGGAATAAAATTTTATACGGGTCGTTTTTCTCCGGCGGCTATCCGGAAATGAATTCTTCGATCGCCAATTTAAGACAAGCGAGCGCGACCATAGCCAAAGCCGCGGTTTTAAAAAAGAGTTTGGCTAAAGGGGCCGTGTCAAAAATAAAAAATACAATTTTTTATTTCGGCTTCCATCCCCGCGATTCCGTAAAAATGCTTTATGAATATTTTACGCGTATGTTCCCCTGGATTTTCTGGCCGGCCGTTTTGGGATTTATTTTGTTGCTCTTAAACCGGAAGAAAATCAGGAGAAAACATCTTGTTTTCATTCTCGGTTACGCGGTTCTCGCCTTGATCTTGATATTCTATTACGGCAGCTGGAAATTTAACGACAACCCCGATCCGAGACAGATCACGATCGGCAATTCCTACACGCGCTATTGGCTTCCGGTTTATTTGGGCGCTTTGCCGTTCGCGAGTTTGTTTATTTTGAAGATAACAAGTTTTTGGATGAACAGGCGTGACGATAGAAGCAAAATGAATTATCACTTGAAAGTTTTTGCGAAAGCGGCGACGCGAGTCATTCTTCTCGCCTTGATCGCGATCGTATCTTTTAACTTTGTTTTAAGGGGTTCGAGCGAAGGTTTGATTTATACGTACCAAAAAGAAAAAGTATCCAAAGAGGAATTAAAGAAAGTTCTTAAATTGACCGAACCCGACTCCGTTATTATCACAAAATATCAGGACAAATTGTTTTTCCCCGAAAGGAAAGTTATTGTCGGATTGTTCGACGATAACAACATGATTTACGATTACGCCGAGCTCGCCAAATTTATCCCCGTTTATTATTACAATTTCACTTTTCCGAAAAAAGATTTCGATTATTTAAACGACAAAAGGCTCGCTCCCGACGGGATTGGAATAAAAAAGGTGGCGAGCGTGGATGAATTTACTTTGTATAAAATTGAAAGAATAAAAATATGAATCCCGTTAGAAGCCGCGATCACTTTTAATAGGAGCATAAAAATAAAAATTTTATAAAATAATTTACGCAGACATAGCAATCAAAATTTTTGATCGCGATCTGCTTCTAACGGAATGAATTCAAGAGAAGCATGGGAAAAACAAGAAGAAAGAATGAAATTTTACAGGACTAGCAATCCGGATTTGATTTCACGAAAGAGCAAAAGGCCGGAAAAAGAAATTCTTAATGAAATAGGAATTTTTAACGTCAATTTTGACAAACCAAAAGGATACATTCGATTGTTCCCGGAGGATTTTATCGTTGAGGAAAAAAGAGCCGGAGGAGAAATTTCAAGAATCAATGATTTTCGCATAAATTCGGAGATTGCAAAACCGGATGAAAAAACAAATACTTTGTATGCGAATTTAATCAAGATAGGCATACCTACCAATGTCGCCGCGCAAAGGATCTCCGAAATTTTAGAATTTCCCCAAACAAAAATCGGCACGGCCGGCTTAAAAGATTCGGACGCGATTACCTCGCAACTCATCGCTTTTCCCGGGATTGAATTAGGGCTCGGGGAAATAATGGCTCGAAAGATCCCGAATGTTTATTTGTCGAATTTTTATTACGGCAAAGGTTCATTGAACGCGGGAGACCTTGAAGGAAATATTTTTACAATAACCGTAAGGACAGAATCCGAAATCGACGATAAGCTGAAAATAAAACTGAATACCATCGAGCAATTCGGCATTTTAAATTATTTTCAAAGCCAGAGATTCGGGGGCATGAGATTGTTGAGCCATGAATTGGGAAAATTGATAATGCAAGGAAATTACGAACAGGCGATAAAAACATTTCTGTTCCATACAAGTTCTAATGACATCCCTCTTCTTGCGAACATACGAAAGAAAGCCGAAGACATGGGGAATGATTGGGCGGGAATTAAAAAATTGTTTGAAAGCGAAATGCCTTATACTTTATTTAATGAAATAAGGTTACTGGATTATTTGATTAAAAACCCGACAAACTTTATCGGCGCTTTGATCGATTTGAAGGATCAGACTCAGCTCTGGGCTTACGCTTACTCAAGTTTGCTTTTTAATAAACACCTTTCGGAATATTCTAAAGTGAAAGGATGCGTGGATGAAAAATTTCCAATCTTTTTGAGCAGTAATCCCGACGATGTGAAAAATTACAAAAAATATCTCGAACAAGACGGAACATTGAATTTCAAAAAATATCTTTTTCCGTTTAAATTTTTAATTTTAAAAGGCAAGCAGCTGCCGGGAAGAATTTTTCCTAAAGACATTAAATATAACACATTTGAAAAGGGGATAGTCATAAAATTTACTTTGCCAAAAGGAGCGTACGCGACAACATTTTTAACAAATCTTTTCGAGCTCGAGCAAGGCCTGCCGATTTCGGGATGGGTGAATGCGACCGAAACGGATCCGAAGAAAATTTTAGGAGAGGGAGACATCGAGGGGGTGAGGGCTATTTTCAAAGACTATTGGTATTATAAAGGTCAGTCTGAAAATACTACTACCACGAATTAAAATTTTTAACTCATGTCGAGTTTTAAAATTTAAGCCGAAGAAAATATTTATTTTTTCGCTGCGGATGAAAACCTACGCGAAAACGTCCTCGCTTCAAAAATAAATATTTTCTTCGGCTTTCTATAAATATCAATTGAAAAAAATTTAACCCCAAGCTACTTCGCGCGATTCTTTGCGCTTTTCACTTGGGGTTTTTGGTTTCTGGAGGGCCTACCCGATGCGGTAGGTGTTGCCCTCGACCGTGAGCTCGCGGCCCGGCTTGTCCGTTTTGGCGCCACCGTTCAGGTTGATGGTATCGAGACGGTACTGGCCCTCACCGTCATGATTGTACTTCAAGTTGCACCACAGGGTGCAGCTCGAGAACTTCATGGTCAGGGCCTTGAGGACGGCGGCCGTCATCGGCTGGGCTTCGCCTTTGGTTGAGAACTGCAGTACCGAAACCGAAGATTTACCTACACGGTGCTGGACGTGGCCGCCGGTGTAGTAAAGGCCGAGGTTGTCGAGCCGGCTGACGAGGCCGGTGATGCGGATGTTGTGCTCGTTGTTAAAGAGAGCAAAGCCCGTGTCGCCCTTGTCTCTGTAGGCCCGGAAATTGAGGTCGCGTTTCTGCGCCTCGGCCTCGTGCTTAGCATCGATGGTTTCTTCGTCGCGGAAGCCCTTCTCGGCCAAGCCGGGGATTATGATACCGTAAAGCTTGACGAGGACGGTCTTTCTCGCTTTCGCGAAGACCGCCATCCTTTTCTGCCTCTCGTCCAGAGAGGGTACTGCCTGTGTCTTCTGCGTCTGCTGTCCGCCGTGTTCGTATGCCACTTGGCACCACCTCCGTTTGGGATTTTATTTATGACTGAGCTGTCATATTTCAAGGGTCATCCAGTAAAACGAAGCTTCGATCCGGGATGACATTTTAAAATATGACATTCAGCCCATTGTAAAGAACTAACAATTTAATATAACATTTAACAATAAATCTGTCAAGTTATTTAATTTTGTTTAAAATTACATGAAATTTTTACCTATTTTAAATCAATAATTCGTTTATTGACTTGAAATAGGTGGCGAACGGAGAGGAGGTCCCCGCTCGCCGGATACGACTAGGTCTAGGCGATGGTGAAGGGAAACGTTCCCTTTGCCTTTTTCGCCTTTCCGTCTTCGAAAGTGTAGATGAAGACGGATTTGCCGTCGGCGGTTTTTACAGCGGCCCTGTAGCCGCTGTTGATGCCGGCGGCCTCGAAGGCCTTGATGTCGCTCTCGCCGATGCAGAGCATCGGCTCGGCCGCTGCTCCGTTGGCCTGGACATTGACCATCTCTCCCTGGGTTTCCTTCGGCTTCCAGGCGAGATCCTCGGCCTCGATGCGCTCGACCTCTCTGACCTTGGAACCGGTCTTTCTGATCGTGAACACGGCCAACGGCTCGCCCTGAGGCTTGCCGTTGACAATAGCCTCGACAAGCACTGCCAGAGAATGATCGGGAAGAGTGTCTTTTTCGGTCTTGGTCACGGGAATGCAAGGAAGGCGTTTCCCGGTTTTTGTATTATAGACCGGGACTCTCTTTCTGCCGATTATCTCGGCGCGCCTTGCCTCACGCTGGATCCTCTTCACGTCTTCCCATGTAAGGCCGTTTTCGATGAGGTCGGTTCTCTGCCCGTCTTTCCCGACTGTGAACACGGCCAACGGCTCGCCCTGAGGCTTGCCGTCAACGATAGCATTGACCTCCACGGCCCGGAAATGCTGCGGAAGAGTGTTCTCTTCCTGTTTGGTTACCGGGGTGCAGAAGTGCGGCTTCCCCTTCGCGTCGAACACGTCGACACGGTGCCTTGCCAGGATCGCCTCGCGTTTCTTCCTCTCGGCTTCCTGAGCCAGCCTGACTTTTTCCTTCTCAGCCTCCATTGCCTGCCTCGCCCTTTCCTCGCGGTCGGCGATGATCTTCTTCTCTTCGTCGGTGAGGATGGCCCTTCTCTTTGCGGCCTTTGAGTAGGCCACTTTGAGATCGAGCAGGTCTTCCGGTTTCGGGCCGCCGGCGTACATTACGTTCCCGCCGGGAAGGTTGACCTTCACCTTCGGAATCAATGCCATGCTGATTGACATGACATTGGTAATACCGTCGCGGGCGTCGGAGACGATAACGAACTCGCCCTTGCACTCGCGCAGGAAGCAGAAGCCGTTGCCCTTTTCCTCGCGGTAGTCCCAAAGGAGCTTGCCCTGCTTCCTTACCATCGAGGGAAGAAATTCCGCACCTTCCGGAGCCTTGTGAGAGCGGAACATTTCGATTTCCACTCCCTTGGGTCCGCCAAGGTGAGCGACCTCGCCACCCCTCTCCTCGATCTTAACGACCGAGAAACCGTGACCGACATCTTGACCCTTTGTGAGGGTCCCTTTAAGAAGACTGCTAAGAAGACCACTGTCCCTTTGCATCGCTTTTCCTCCTTGCTCCTTTTTGGAGCTTGTGGTTATTTATGCCCAAGGGCATAATAGCGGCTATTTTATTAGAAAAATGGCCGCAATTATACCCTCAGGATTTACGGGTCTATCGCCGAATACCATTTCTACTGCAAATTTTAAATTTCGGCTGCAAAATTCATAAAGCTCCTCCGCTTATAACTTCGTATAAACATCCTCGCTTTCTGAATTTTTCGCTCGAAATTTAAAATTTTCGTAACGAAAGCGCATTCGACGATAGACCCTCTAAAGAACATAAACATTTAAAAATAGCATGATTTAAAAAATGTGTCAAGTTTGACATAATTTAAATTGTGTGCCATTATTATAAATCAAATTCGTTCTTTTCAGTATAATAGCACAGGAAAGAAAATTGGAATAAACCATTGAAAATAAAAATTCGGAGGATAAAGGAAATGGCAAAAGGGAAAAGGGAAATCGGCATAAGGTTTTACGGCGGAGCAAGGGAGATCGGCGGAAGCTGTATCGAACTCTCTCTGCCCGACGGAAGACGGGTACTCTTAGACTGCGGAGGAAAATTCAAAAAGGACGGCAGGACAGTTTATCCGGAAATTGAAAAACCGGAAAAGATTGATATTGCCTTTCTCTCCCATCCACATGCGGATCACAGTCTCGGCTTTTTACATGCGAGGCAGATAGGACTCAACTGTCCCATCATCACGACGGAAATGACCAAACAAACTTCCGTGGTAACATTTTGCGATGCGCACAAGCTGGAGGTTGAACGGGAAGAAGAGCCAAGATTCACCTACGGCAAAATTGCGCAGGTATTAAACCTCATGAAAACGGATAGGTCTCGCGGGCAGTTTGAGGGTCTAAGCTACAAACTGTTTCCGGCGGGGCATATTCCCGGCGCGGTGGCCGCGTATCTAGGATATGGACATAAATCCATTTTGTATACCGGCGATATCAATAACAACGAAACACGACTTGTGGCAGAAAGAGGAAAGTTGCCGCATGCCGATGTTTTGATAATCGACTGTACTTATGGCAACCGCCTGCATCCTGATCGCGAAAAAACCGAACAGGATTTCCGACAGATGATCGAAGGCACTGTGGCCGGAAATGGCTGCGTTGTCATCGGCGCTTTTGCCGTCGCGAGGTCTCCGGAGATTCTACTGCTTCTGACGGAGATAAACCCGGATTGTCCGATTTATGTCGACGGAATGCCGCGGGACATTGTCAAGGTATATTTGGAGAACATCCAGTATCTTAAAAATCGCGACCTTGAAAAGATCAGAGGGCAGGTTAGATTCGTATCCGGAAGTAACCACAGGCGATATGTGGCAAACATGCGGCCCGCGATCGTAGTCGCTTCCGGCGGGATGTTGAACGGAGGTGCGATTCTACATTACGCCAAAGCCGTTGCTCCCGATGAAAAAAGCGTTCTTGCTCTCACAGGATATCAAGTGGAAGGCACGAACGGCAGAAGAGCGCTGGAAGAAGGTAGAATCGAGATAAACGGAGAGGTCATTGACCTCAAGTGCTCTGTCCGGCGGTTCAGCTTCAGTACCCATTTGGACTCCGATGGGATAAAAAAAACCATAGTCGAGGTTATGCCCAAGCTGGTCATCGCCCAGCATGGAGATGAGCAATCTGTCCGAGCCGTCGTAAAGATGGCCAGGAACCTTAATATCAAAGCGATCGCGCCCGCAATCGGCGAGCGTATAATCGTTTGACTGGTACAAATGTGCCAGTCTTTTTTTATTTGCCAAAACAAGTTTAAAAATGTAAGATGAAGGGAGAAAAAATATGAAATTTGTCCATCTTCACAATCATACTCACTATTCCTTGCTCGACGGATTGACGCAAATCGATGAACTAATCAAAACGGCAAAAGCCGACGGCGCTCCGGCGGTCGCGATTACCGATCACGGCGTCATGTACGGCGTAATTGAGTTTTACCAAAAATGCAAAAAGGCGGGAATAAAACCGATTATCGGTGTCGAAGCCTATCTCGCGCCGCATTCGCGTTTCGATAAAAATACAAAAGACGACGAAAGAAGTTATCATCTTTTACTCCTCGCGAAAAATAATGAAGGTTACAAAAATTTGTTGAAACTGACGACCCTGGCCCATCTCGAAGGTTATTATTACAAACCGCGCATCGACTGGGAAATTTTGCAGCAACATAGCGCTGGGCTTATCGCTTCGACCGCCTGCTTATCGGGAGAAATCCCGCGTTTGATTTTATCCGGCAAAATCGACAGGGCGAAGCAAAGAATAAAAGAGTACAAAGACTTGTTCGGCGCAGGGAATTTTTATCTCGAGGTACAGTCTCATCCCAATCTTGAAGGCCAAGCCGAAATCAACGAAAAAATCATCGAGCTCGGACGCGAAATGAATATCCCGATCGTGGCCACCAATGATTTGCATTATATCAAACCCGACGATTACGATGTCCAAGACGTTCTTCTTTGTCTGCAAACAAAAAAGAAAAAAGACGATCGAGACCGCATGGAAATGCACGGCCGGGATTTTTATTATAAAACGGCGCGCGAAATGAAAGAAGCTTTCTCCGATCTGCCGGAAGCACTCGAGAATACTTTAAAAATCGCCGAGGCTTGCGACGTCGAAATCGAACTTGGGAAAATTCAGTTGCCCTATTTCGAGGTGCCAGAAGATTGCGACGGCAATTCTTATTTAAGAAAATTATGCGAGGCCGGGCTTGAAAAAAGATACGGAAAAAATTACGAAACCGTCGATCAGCAAATCAAAGAAAGAGTGGATTACGAATTGTCGGTTATCGCGAAAATGGGCTGGCCGTCCTATTTTTTGATCGTCGCCGATTTCGTGAATTGGGCGAAGTCGAGCGGCATCGTCGTCGGCCCGGGACGCGGATCGGCCGCCGGTTCTTTGGTTTGCTATTTGACCGGAATCACCAACCTCGATCCGCTGAAATACGATTTGCTTTTTGAACGTTTTTTGAATCCCGATCGCATTTCTATGCCCGACATCGACATGGACTTTGCCGACATTAGGCGCGATGAGGTTCTTCGTTACGTTGAAAACAAATACGGCAAGGATCATGTCGCGCAGATTATCACCTTCGGAACCATGGCGGCGCGGGCGGCGATTCGCGACGCCGGTCGTGTCTTGGGTTATTCTTACGATTACTGCGACAAGCTCGCGAAAATGATTCCCATGTTTTCAAAAATTGACGAAGCCCTTGAAAGCGTGGGCGAGTTCCGTGAAATTTATAGAACCGAAAACGAGGCAAAGACGGTAATCGATTACGCGAGACGCCTAGAAGGAGTCGCCCGCCACGCTTCAACGCATGCTTGCGGCGTTTTAATCACAAAAGATCCGCTCTCGGAAAATGTTCCCGTCCAATACGCGTCCTCTTCCGATCGAACCATCGTTTCGCAATATTCGCTCCATCCGATTGAAGATCTCGGGCTCTTAAAGATGGATTTTCTGGGATTAAAAAATTTAACCATCATTGAAAACGCGATCAGGATCATTAAAAACACCCGCGGCATTGAAATCGACATCGAAAAAATACCTCTGGACGACAGAGAAACTTACAGATTGTTTCAAGAAGGGGAAACAACCGGCGTATTTCAATTCGAATCGAGCGGAATGAAAAGATACCTTAAGGAACTGAAACCGAATGAATTGGAAGACTTGATCGCCATGAACGCCTTGTACCGCCCCGGACCGATGGAATGGATTCCCGATTATATCGCGGGCAAGCTCGAAAAAAAGAAGCCGGAATATTTGCATCCGAAAATGCAGCCGATTCTCGCCAAAACCTACGGCGTCGCCATCTATCAAGAACAGGTTATGCAGATGGCGCGCGATCTCGCCGGTTTTACCATGGCCGAAGCCGATGTCTTAAGAAAGGCGGTTGGTAAAAAGATCGCAAAATTATTGAACGAACAGAAGGAAAAGTTTATCGACGGTTGCGTCAAAAACGGGATCTCAAGCCAGCTTGCGGAAAAGATTTTCTCCTTTATCGAGCCGTTCGCCGGTTACGGCTTCAATCGTTCGCACGCCGCTTGCTACGCCATGGTAGCTTATCAGACCGCGTATCTCAAAGCGCATTGGCCCACCGAATTCATGGCCGCGCTTTTAACCGCCGATCAGGACGATACCGACCGCATCGCCGTCCTGATCGAAGAATGCCAAAACATGGGAATCGAAGTGAACCGTCCCGATATCAATCAATCGTTCGATTCGTTCACCGTCGTCACTTCCGGAACGGAAAAAAACGAATTTGTCAGCGTGAAAGAAAAAGTGAATCACATTCGCTTCGGGCTGAAGGCGATTAAAAACGTGGGCGAACATATTTCCGAAGTCATTATCAAAGAGAGAAAAGCCGACGGTCCGTATAAAGACATTTCCGATCTGCTTGAACGCGTCACCGACAAAGACCTGAACAAAAAATCGCTCGAAAGTTTGATTAAAAGCGGGAGCTTGGATTCATTCGGAGAAAGGGGACAATTCTTGGGCAACATGGAAAACATACTCGGTTTTTCCAAAGAAATTTCAAAAACACAGGCGAACGGTCAGGCCAGTCTTTTCGGTGACGCGCCCGCTTTGAATTTGAATCACAAAGTAAGATTAAATCCGGCTCCGGCGACATCGCGCCAGGAAAAATTAGCATGGGAAAAAGAACTTTTGGGAGTTTATATTTCCGAGCATCCTTTTTTGGAGTATAAAAAATATTTGGCGGGCAAAGATGTGACGTCTCTTTCCGAACTTCCAAAAATTTCCAGAGAAGCTTCGCTCAACGTCGCCGGCATAATCACAACCATAAAAAAAATCGTCACTCGTTCGAACGAGAACATGCTTTTCGTCAAGATCGAAGACGCTTCCGGCAAAATCGAAGTTCTGGTTTTCCCGAGTCTTTTAAAAAGAACTCAGGACATTTGGTGGGAAGGCAAAGCGGTCCTTTGTCAAGGTAAACTGTCCGACAAAGATCAAGAGATTAAATTGCTCTGTAACAAAGCCGTGGAAATGAAACCGGACGAAATAGAAAAAACATTGGATGAATTTAAAACCGCTTATTCTGCCGGAAGAAATAACGGCCATGTTTATGTCAAGAAAGAAGCAAAATCGGAACCGGAAAAAAGAAACGATCTTAAACTTATTTTTAATTTCAGGCCCAATCAAGACGATCTGGAAAAATTAAGGACGATTCTTTCGGAACACAAAGGCGAAGACAAGGTTTATTTCAAATTAAAGGACGGAGAAGAAAATAAAATAATAGAAACAGGATTCAGGGTTGAAAATAATTTCAAACTTACGGAGAAGATAAACGAAGAATTTAAAGAAGTTATCACGATTTTTGACAGGTAAAAGATATTTTATTATAATTTAGAGCATAATCTAAAATTACGATTTTGAGCATTTGGCGCAATACCAAGGCTAAATAAATTTTTCAATTTTCAAAAAATTTTAAATAAGATAGATAAGAACAAGAAGAGCAAGAAAATTTTTTTTATTCTTATTTTTTTATTTATCTTCTTGAAAATTGTTTAGAAATTAGAAATTTTATTATTAAGGAGGGTTCATTTTTTTTCCTCTTCTAAATTTATGGCCAATATCGAAAAAGAAAAAGAGCCGAAAATTAAAACAAGGGCAAGAAAGAAAGCGGTCTCCAAGACGAAAACAAAATCGGGCGCGAAGAAAAAGATCGCGGTAAAGAGGATAATCACCAAACAAAAAGTAGAAAAAGGAGAAGAACCGATAGTGGAAAAAATCAATGAAGAATTAAAAAAGGAAGTTACGGAAGTGCCGGCTTTCATAAATGCCAAAATAAACAAAGAGAAGGAAGGGCCGAAAAAGAAAACCGTTTCCGCCAAAGGCCGTTCAATCGGTCTTTATCGAAAAATCGCTTTTTTGTTTTTGTTTTTGACCGCGGCGCTTTTGGTTTCCGTTTTTTACTTTTCTTTTACGAAAGTCGACATCGTTTTAAAATCGAAACTGGAATCGGCGAGCAACAGTTTGATTTTTAATGTTCAGGACAAGGACAAGGGGAACGCAAAAGACGGCGCCGTTTTGGGAATCGCGAAAGAAATAGACGCCGAGTACTCCAAATCTTATCAACCTTCGGAAAGCCAGGTAACAGGCGAAGAAGTAACGGGGCAAGTTACGCTCATAAATAATTATTCAAGAAGCCAGCCTCTTATCGCCACAACACGATTGTTGTCCGCCGACGGCAAGCTGTACCGTTTAAAAAATACGGTAAATGTCCCCGCGGGCGGTTCAATCGTAGCCGATATTTATGCCGACTCTCCGAGTCCGGATATGGCTATCGGCCCGACGCGATTCACCATACCGGGTCTTTGGGCGGGGATTCAAGATAAAATCTATGGCCAAAGCTACGCTCCTCTGGTTTATCAAAAAATAAAAAAAGGCACTATCGCCGCAACAGATATCAACAATGCCGTCGTCGATTTAAAAAATTCGCTTTTGGCAAAAGTAAAATCGGACAATTCGGCGAATTTCAACGGTTACGACCAGATGCTTTACAGTATCGACGACGGTTCGGTTCAAACGCAATTTGACGGAAAAGTCGGAGAAGAAAAAGACAGTTTTAGCGGGACCATAAAAGCGAAAGTTCTCGTAACGGCTTTTTACGGCAATGTAATTTACAATCTGGCGAAGGAGAAGATGGAGACAAGCATTCCGGAAAACGAAGAGCTTGTCAGTTTGGATCCGAGCAACTTCGTTTATACGGTTACGAATTTTAATGTCGATCAGGGTCTGGCTACAATTAATGTAAATTTTGCGGGAGATATCCGATTGAAAAATGACGCAAACATAATCGATAAAAATAAAATTGTCGGATTGACGAAGGACCAGCTTGACAGTTATCTCGACAGCATTCCCGGAATCGATTCTTACACTATAAAATTCTCCCCTCCTTTTCTTGAAAAAGCTCCCGATTTGGCCGATCGGATAAGTATTGAGGTGAAATAATTGCTCCGCAGGGCCCTTCGCGGGCGGCGGTCCCTTTTTTTAGAAAAAAGGGACGCAAAAAAGCGCTCCCGTTGAAAAATTGCTAAATTTTTCCGGTATGCCTAACAAAATTTCAAACTCACCCGCCCCGGTGTACCGGGACGGGTTCAAACAGTGAAATTTTGTAACGGCATTTCGAAAAAATTTTTAACGCAATTTTTCCAAGGTCGCAAAAATAATTTTTATTTATTGCGTTATGAGTTATGCGATATTCGTTACGCGAGGGAGTTGACTTTTTAATTTTTTAGAGTAAAATAAGTTATAGGCGATTGTTGCGTCTACCAAGCGCAAAGCGAAAACTGCCGAAAGGCCTAAGTCTAGTCAAAAGCGCCCCGGTTACGCCGGGGAAACTGGGTGGAACCGCGAGGGAACAAAAGACCCCGTCCCAGTCCCGTTTACCTGAAATTTAGTAAGGAAAAGCGGGATTGAGACGGGGTTTTTAATTTAATTTTGAATTTTATAATTTTTAATTTTTAAACAATTTTTAATATCAAAATTTTAAAAATTAAAAATTGGAAATTATTTAAAAATTACAAAATTAAAAATTTATAATAATATACAAAACAATATGTCGAAACATGATAAAAAAAATGAAACTGATTTAGAGGTTGTCCGCCACTCCTTATCTCATATCATGGCCAAGGCCGTGAAGGAGATGCGGCCGGATGTTAAATTCGCGATCGGACCCGCGATCGAAAACGGTTTTTATTATGATTTTGATTTTGGCGAAAGTAAAATTACAGACGAAGATTTGAAAAAAATTGAAAAGAAAATGGTTCATACTATAAAACAAAATTTGAAATTCGAAAGAACGGAATCGGATATTGATGAAGCGATTAAAAATGAAAAAAAATCCGGGCAGGTTTACAAAATGGAATTGGCCGAGGATTTAAAAATTCAAGGCGAGAAAAAAGTGAGCTATTATAAACTGGACGACTTCGTTGATTTATGCCGCGGTCCGCACGTCGAATCAAGCGGAAAAATTAAAGAGGGAAGTTTTAAACTCGAAAAACTCGCGGGAGCATATTGGCGAGGGAACGAAAGAAATAAAATGCTAACCCGTATTTACGGTCTGGCCTTTGCGACAAAAAAAGAACTCGATGATTATTTAAAAATGATGGAAGAAGCGGAAAAAAGAGACCACAGGAAACTGGGGAAAGAGTTGGATTTATTTGTAGTCTCAGAACTGGTCGGACCAGGCATGCCCTTGTATACTTTTAAGGGCGCGCTTATAAGAAGAGAAATAATTAATTATTCAAATGAGTTACAAAAAGAAATTGGGTATCAGGAAGTACATACGCCCAATATGAATAAAGCCGAATTATTTAAAATTTCCGGGCATTATGATAAATACAAAGATGACATGTTTAGAGTAATTTCTAATTATACTGACGAAGAATATTTCCTTAAACCGATGAATTGTCCCCAACATACTCAAATTTACGCCTCACGTTTGCGAAGCTATAAAGATTTGCCTATTCGTATCGCCGATTTTGCGAATCTTTACCGCGATGAAAAACCGGGAGAATTAAGCGGGTTGACCCGAGTGCGCAGTTTTTCTCAAGATGACGGGCACAGCTTCTGCCGAGAAGATCAAATTAAAGAAGAATTTTTAGCCGTTTTGGGAGCAATTAAAAAAGCGATGATTACCTATCAAATGAATTACAGCATAAGGTTATCTCTTTGGGATCCAAACGCTCCCGAAAAATATCTGGGAGAACCATCCGTCTGGGAAAAATCGCAAAAATTGCTTGAAGAAATTTTAATCGAAAATAAAATAGAATATGTCAAAGCGGAAGGAGAAGCGGCGATTTATGGTCCGAAAATGGATTTAATTTCAAAGGATTCATTGGGACGAGAATGGCAAATTTCGACTATCCAACTGGATTTTATCATGCCGCAGAGATTTAAGTTGACCTATATCGATGCTGATGGCAAAGAAAAAACTCCCGTCATGATTCATCGAGCCATAGTCGGTTCTCCGGAAAGATTCATGGGTATTCTTATCGAGCATTATGCCGGCGCTTTTCCTATCTGGCTATCCCCGGTGCAGGTAAAAATTATTTCCGTCGGAGAAGGGCATATAAATTATTGCAACGAACTGGCAAGTGAATTTAAGAAAAGCGGAATTCGCGCAGAAGTCGATGACGCGAGCGAGACGGTCGGCAATAAAATCCGCAAAGCCGTTCGGGAAAAATATCCGTACATTCTCGTAATCGGAGACAAAGAAATGGGTTCGGAAAATTTGGCGGTTCGCGACAGGGGAGAACAGAAAACAAGAGAAATCGGAAAGAAAGAATTTATTGAAGAGATTTTGGAAAAGGTTAAAAATAAACAATAAAAAAGTCGCTCCTAAGAAGCAACTTTGTTTTTGTAAGCGCAAGAATTTGGACAATTTGCCCTATCCCTTTTTTCGCAATCCTTTAACTTGGTGTAACACCTCGGAAAAGGAAGTCTACCCCCTTCACAACGGACAGAGCATCCTCCTCCGTGCCTGCATAAACAAATCGTGGACGGAATGGTTTTGGCACGCCCTCCTTTCTATTTTACTCGTCTCGTACTTCACTAAAGAGCAATTTTATCGCGTATATTTCCTCTCTTGAACACAAACGGTATTTATGTATATAATAATATACATTTTTATTTTTTCCAAATTATGAAAACTTACCATATCATTACCATCGGATGCCAAATGAACAAAAACGATTCCGAAAGAGTCGCGAATTATCTCGAAAATTTGGGTTACAAACGGACGGCCGACGAAAATAAGGCGGATGTTTTGGTGACTACAACTTGCGGCGTTCGCCAATCGGCGGATGATCGCGTGTATGGCTTGATTCCAAGGATAAAAAGAATGAATCCGAAAGGAAAAATAATTTTGACCGGATGCTTGGCAAACCGTGAAGATGTGCAAAAACGTTTGGGCGAAAATGTGGATATTTGGATGCCGATTACGGAGTTGCCGGATTTAAAAAATAGACTTCATCCAAGAAAATCAAAAATGGAAAGCAGTTTGTCCGGTTATTTTAGGATTAAGCCCAAATACGAATCGAAATTCAGCGCTTTCGTACCGATTGGAAACGGGTGCGATAATTTTTGCACTTACTGCGTTGTTCCTTACGCGCGCGGTCGTGAAACCTACAGGTCGGTGGAAGAGGTGGTGAATGAAGCAAAAAATTTAATTAAAAAAGGCTACAAGGAAATAACTCTGATTGCGCAAAATGTGAATAGCTATATTAGTCCTGCCATTCTGGAGCCGAAGGCGATAGAATCTCGAGATCCTATCGCTCCCGCTGGTCGCTCCGGGATGACAATCAATTTTGCTCAGCTTTTAAAAATGGTTAACGATATACCCGGAGATTTTTGGTTGCGCTTTTCCACGAGTCATCCGAAAGATATGAGTGATGAATTGATCGAAACGATGACAAAATGCGAAAAACTCTGTCACCACATTCATCTTCCGGCGCAAGCGGGGGACAACAAAGTTTTGAATGCCATGAATAGGAAATATACGAAAGAGCATTACATGGAATTAATTAAAAAGATAAGAAAGGCATTAAATAAAAAATCGCAAACCCGCCTGCCGGACGGGCGAGTTTTCAATCCGCCGGTTTCGATTACAACAGATATTATTGTCGGTTTCCCGGGCGAAACAAAAAATCAGTTTAATGAAACGGCAAAATTATTTCGAGAAGTAAATTTTGACATGGCCTATATCGCCCAGTACAGTCCGCGACCAGGAACCGTTTCGTATAAAATGGATGATAATGTCTCGCGCGCAGAAAAAAAGAGAAGGGAAGAGGAGCTCAATAAAATTTTAAGAAAAACGGCTTTAAAAAATAATAAAGCTTATTTGAACAAGATTGTAGAAGTGCTGATTGACGGAAAGAAAAAAGATTTTTATCTGGGAAAAACAAAGACCGCGAAGACAGTTGTGATAAAAAGCAAAAATAAAATAAGAACCGGCGATATAAAGCGGGTCAAAATTTATAAAGTCGGAGATTTTGGGATGGAAGGAGAAATTAGTGATTAGTCTCTTACTTTGGCGATTTGCTATCTAAGTTACAAAATGGCTGGAAAATTTAAAAAACCGAAAATAATCGTGATACTCGGACCGACGGCGAGCGGGAAAACAAAGCTGGCCGTTCATTTGGCTTACAAATTCGGCGGAGAAATCATTTCCGCCGATTCGAGACAGGTTTATAAGGGCATGGACATAGGGACGGGCAAGGATTTGAAAGAGTATGAAATAAAACCGAAAACCAGAAACCCAAAACTTAAAATTTTTAAAATCCCACGCTATCTCATCGACGTGGCAAACCCGCAACAAAAATTCAGTCTGGCGAAATATCAGAAACTCGCGTTCAAAACTGTTGAAGATATCGCGAAAAGAGGCAAATTGCCGATTCTAGCGGGCGGGACCGGACTTTACGCGCAAGCTGTCGTAGAAAATTTTCAACTTTCGAAAGCGAAACCGGATTTAAAGCGCAGGAAAGAATTGGAGAGGGAAAATATCGCCGAGTTATTGAAATTGATTAAAAAATTATCGCCTTCATTCGCGAAAAAAATCGACGCGAGCGACAAAAAAAATAAAAGAAGATTAGTCAGGTATCTTGAAATTTTGGAATCGGATCAAAAATTCAAATCAAAAACAGGAGAAGAAAAATATGACGCTTTAATTTTGGGAATCAGAAAAGAAAAAGAAGAGCTGGAAAAAAGAATTTACAAAAGATTAATCGAAAGACTGGAAAAAGAAAAGCTCGTTGATGAGATAAAAAGATTGCGCAAAGATGGTTTAGGCTGGAAAAGATTGGAAAGTTTCGGCCTTGAATACAAATTTATTTCTCTGTATCTGCAAAAAAAACTGAGTTACGACGAGATGGTCGAAAAATTGTTTATCGCCATCCGCCAGTTTTCGAAACGGCAGATGACCTGGTTCAGACGATGGGAAAGGCAGGGGAGAAGGATTTACTGGATTAAAAACGAAAAAGCAGCGGAAAAGTTGGCTAAGCAATTCTTAAAATAAAAGAACCGGAGATTTCCGGTTTTTTAATATCCGATGAGCATCATTTTTAAGAGTGCCATCCGGATATAGAGGCCGTTTTTGTGCCGCTCAGTATTCTTGCGGTCATAAGTTTCGGTGTAAAGACCGAGAAGTGATTCTATCGGTCCTTGTTCACCAGCGTGTCCGGCGTTGATGACGGGAACTTTTGAAACTTTGCCGGCGCGTAAAGCCCCGTCCCGCTCATTATATTTTAACACGATCACATCGACATACGAACTTAAAACCTTGATCGTATCTTCAAGAGATTCGCCCTTGGCGACGGAAGAAAGCTCTTTTGTGTTGCCCGTAACTTCGCCTCCCAATCTAAGCATGGCCGATTCAAAGCAAATTCTGGTTAATTCATCTTTTTCATAATACATGGAGGCCATAATTTTTCCACGCAAATCATCGGGGCTAAATTCACCACCCCTCATTTTGTCAGCTGCAGCGAAAATAGTGTTAAGCGTTTTTATATCAAATTGTTGAGCCGTTAAAATACTCCCTAATTTTTTCATTTCTCTCCTTATCCTTTTAAAAAAGAGCCAGAAATCATCTGGCTTTATTTTTTAAATATACCCCGGTTACCGTAAAGAGTTTCATCAACCTCTTTTAAGGAAGGTTTTTGGCAAGCCGTGGCTAGCTTTAGGATGTTTTTGGCCCGCGGGTCCAGAATAATGCATTTGCCTTCTTTATGACATTCGGCGGACAAAGGAAGGCGTATTCTCAGTTCTGGGAAATGGCATGCCTTAACGTCGGCTTCGTTAACTTCGGCGCTGACGAGAAAATCCACCATAAGCGGGCAAGGGCCGGAAAATTTTTTAAGCCTTTCCGCTTCTTGGCAAATTTTTTCTCCTTCCTTGCTGCATTCCGTTGTTTTGGGCAAATCGCATATTTTTATGTGCCGGCACGGCCCTTCCCTGAAGATATCGCAAACTTCCGTTCTGTCTTGGCAATGCGCCGCCAAAACGCATCCCTTCGCTTTCGCACAGACCTTAATCATGTTTCCTTCCCCCCTCTCTATCTTATTGTTTATTTTTAAAATGTGCGTACAAAAAAATATCCCGTCCTAGAAACGGGATATTTTTTTTGAAACTAGCTTCCTGTCAGGCTTTTTTACGCCCAACAATAAGGAGAACTTTGTTTTTGTTATTTGATTTGTTTTTATAATCATTTACTTCATTTTAGCACTATTCTTGAATGTGGCAAAATTATCTAATGTTAAATAAAAAAATATGAAAAGTTTATTAAACGGTTTTTTATTCGAAATGATGGTGTGGATAATTGGCCGCGCTTTTATTTAGATTGTTATTTTCCCATAAATAATTCATCAGTTTTGTTTGGCCGGGGTCATTTTCGTCAATTAAAGGCTTGAGATCGTCAAGAAGAGACAATTCCACCGAACCCGTTTGCTTTAATTCCGTTTTAAGATCCTCGACGACATGGTCGATTTTCCATCCTTCTTTTACTCTGCTTGCCGCCCTTTTAAATAGATTTAACGCTTTATTGAGATACTCTTTCCTTTTGTCTCCGGAAAGACTGTTGTAAGACAATACGCTTTCTATGTTTTCAATTTTCATATCGTTATATTAATTTTTTAATTATTTCCAAAACCAATTTCGGGTTGGCTTTTCCTTTGGTGGCCGACATAACCCGGCCGACCAAATATTGAATGATATTCTCTTTCCCGGATTTATATTGCTCCACTTGCGCCGGATTTTCCTCCAGAACCCGTTTTATTATTTTCTCCAATTCGGCGATATTATCGATTTGCTCCAATCCCAAATCTCGCATGATATGATCCGGATCGCCGCCGGTTTCGTACATAACTTCCAAAATTTTCTGGGCCGCGGAGGAGTTAACTTTTCCGAGATAAACAAAAGTTACGAGTTCGGCGAAATTTTCCGGAGTGATTTTTATATCTCGGATATTGTCGTTATGTTCTTTCAAATGTTTGAACAATTCGCTCAAGAGCCAGTTTGAGGTGATTTTCGCGAGTTTCTTTTTCTGTCTTTCCCAATCGTCACCGGTCGAATCGATCCAGGCGCGCAATTCGGAAATGACGTTCTCCGTGTATTCCGCAAGATATTTATCGCCGGCAAGAATTTCCGCGTCATTCTCGTTCAAATCGTATTCGGCTTTGAATCTTGCCAGTTTTGCCGGAGGAAGCTCGATTAAATTTTCTTTTATTTTTTCAATCCATTCCTCGCTTAAAGCAATCGGAGGAATATCCGGTTCGGGGAAATAGCGGTAATCGGCTGAAGTTTCTTTTATTCTTTGGCTTACCGTTTTGGCCTTTCCTTCGTCCCAGCCGCGCGTCTCCTGAACAAGAGTTTCGCCTTCTTCTATCGCTTCGATTTGGCGGTTTATTTCGTATTCAATCGCTTTTTCAATGGCGCGAAAAGAATTGATGTTTTTAATCTCGACCTTCGGATTCAACTTGTATTCGCCGACCGGTTTTATTTCGCATTTGCCTTCATATTTCCATTTTCCTTTTTCCTGCACGCTGACATTCGCTTCGCAGCGCATTTGGCCCTTTTCCATGTCGGCGTCGGAAATGTCCAAGTATCTTAAAATCTGCTGGTATTTCTGGCAAAATTTTTTCGCGGTTTGAGCGTCACGAATGACCGGTTCGGTAACCATCTCCACGAGGGGTGTGCCGGCGCGATTAAAATCAATCAAAGAATACGGTTTTTTATCGGGATGGCTTGATTTTCCGGTATCTTCTTCAAGATGGATTCTCGTGATGTCGATTTTTTCGCCATCGATTTCCAAGCCGGCGTTATAAACGAACGGCAAATCGTATTGGGAAATCTGATAACCCTTCGGGAGGTCGGGATAAAAATAATTTTTGCGGTCGAATTTGCTCAAACGGTTTATTTTTCCGCCGAGACCGAGACCGAGCAAAATCGTCCATTCGATCGCTTGCTTGTTCGGAACCGGAAGCGTGCCCGGATGCCCGAGACAAATCGGGCAAACGACCGTATTCGGTTTTTTGCCTTCCGCGTTATTGTCGCACGCGCAAAACATTTTCGATTTTGTCTTCAGTTCGGCGTGTATTTCAAGGCCGATGATTACGTCGTATTGGTCATTCATATTCATTCGTCCCGGTTAGAGTATTTAGCGGCAGTTTTCAGCTGTTTAAAATCATTTTTGTAATTGATTGTTTCAAATATTTTACAATAACTCTAACGGGATAAATATTTAAAATTCCATTCTTTGAAAAATTGTTTTAAAAATATTTTTTTGAATTCCTGTTTTTGTTTGGCTAAACGTTTCGCAGCTTTTGTATTTAAATTTTTGTAGATGTTTATTTCATGATCGCGAATCGTGTGTATCGCGCTTATATTGCCGCCGTAAATCAAATCGGGTCTGGGTCTCGCTTTCTCGTCGTAAATTCTTTTGCCATGTTTGCCCGCCCAAAGGAATTGCCTAATAATGCCCATCGCGCCCATTGATTCGAGTCGATCGGCGTCTTGAAAGATTTTTGCTTCCGGAATATTCGGTTTTGTTCCGGAATGATTTTTTACCCAGCGATAATCGTCATGTTTTTTGATTACTTCCAAAACCAAATCTATGTCCGAAGGAAATTTTATTTTATTTAAAATGATTCGCGCGAGCTTTACCGAATTATGTCCATGTTCATTATCATGTTTTACGGTTTGGCCAATGTCATGAAGAATCGAAGCCGCGTAAAGAGCGTCGTAATTTACATTTTTAAATTCTTGTCCGATAATTTTGCAATTTTCAAAAACTCGCAAGCTGTGGTCAAAATTATGCGCCACATCCAGACTATTTAATTTGGGTTTCACTGACTTTATTAATTCATTTTTCCATGCCATATCACTTAAAGATTACCTTAAATTTTAAGAAAAATCAAGGACGCTTCGCCAGGAGTTACTTTCTTGCCCTCCAAAGGCGGGTAAATAACCCAGAAGGTAACCAGACCCGTTCGCAATGCTTCGCATAGCGATGCGGGCGCGTCGGCTGGCGGATAGCACCCTCTCCCAATTAGGAGAGGGTTGGGTGAGGTTGAATAAAAAAAGTCGCAGTTAGGTTTGCGACTTGGAAAGTTTCCATTTCCAATTTTTTCTTTGGGACATGTAATAGGCATAGGCCGATCCCTGGTAACCCTGGATAGTAACCATAGCCTTCATGCCCTGCCCGGTCAAAAGAAAAAACAGGAAAAAGGCGGCGAAACCGATTTTATTGAGACCGGTTACGGTTAACATTTCTGTCAAATTGCCCCTCCCTAGAATACATATCGATTTGAATTTTTACCATTTTTCTAATTTTCAAAAGAAGCCAAAGAAAAACAGAAGAGACCCAACAGAAAATTAATTTGTTGTTAGGATTTGTGTCTGGGCAAAATCCCCACAATTCAATTGCGATAGAAATCATGAGCATGGAATGGATGACGGCGGCTATGCCCAGAAATGCGCGGTGCCCCTTTAAAAGATCTAAA
This sequence comes from bacterium, assembly GCA_021788015.1. Classification (GTDB taxonomy): domain Bacteria; phylum Patescibacteriota; class Patescibacteriia; order Patescibacteriales; family JAKAJF01; genus JAJYLD01. Next base: position 31,352 of record JAJYLD010000009.1, read on the forward strand.
TCTGATTTTTTATCCATGTAATCGATCCTCCTCTGGATATGGTATTTTGAAATCTAATTTTTAAAATAATCCCGTACTTCCGAATCCGCCGATACCTCTTTCCGTATCGCTCGAAATCTCGCCTTCGACAATTTTCGGCGCTTCAATTTTTTGAATGAGAATTTGCGCGATTTTCTGGCCGTGGGCGATATGAATTATGTCCTCGCTTAAATTGACGATATTAATCAAAATTTCGCCACGATAGCCCGAATCGATTACTCCGCCGGTCGTGTGCAATCCGGTTTTTGCGATTCCGCTTTTGTCCCAGATCAAGCCGACATGTCCGTCCGGTATGGCCATTTTAATTCCGGTTCGTAAAACTTCTTTTCCTTTTGGCGGGATCGAATAATTTCCGAAAGCGTATAAATCCAAACCGGCATCGCTTGCATGCGCGCGAGTCGGTTCTTTGGCGGCAGGGGAGACTCGTTCAAAAACTAAGATGTTCTCGTCTTTTTCCGAAATGACCGAAACGGGGATACTAACATTATCGTACACTTTTTTAAAATTTATACCAACGGCATCGTCGCGATTTAAAATAATTTCCGCACGGTCCGATTGATTTTGGTTTAAAACGGAATCCCAAAATTGCTTCGAGGTTTCATTTTTTTGTTCATTTTTTGGTTCATGTCCATTCAAAACTTCCATTACTGTCTGCCAGAGAATATCACTGATTTCTTCAACCGGTATCATGTCTCCGTTTTTCGTGCATTCTACAAACGCGAAACCGGGAAAAGTTTTCGCGATTTCCAAATAAACTTTTTCCGCATTTTTCAAATGATCTAAATCGTCTTCGTGGATGTCTCGTTTCTTTCCGCCAATGTATTCTCGCGCTTCTTTTTTGTCTATTAAATTTTGCGCAATAGCGGCGTCAACATGCAAAATTATATTCAGATCCGGCTTGGGAATTCCAAAAATTTCGTATTCGAGCGCGTAAAGCCAGTTAAAATAATGCTTTCTTTCGATCGGATCTTTTATTTTTCCGCCTTGGTGTCCCATATTGGCGGTAACGTAGCGATTGGAAATGACGATTTTTCCTTCATTAATCCATTTTTTTATTTTAAAACTCGCGTCATAACGGTCGCAGGCGTAAAAAATCGAAGCGCGGTAAGGCCCGACTTCGTCCGCCTTGCCGTATTTTCCGTTCAAATATTTTTCGACCGGTCCGGCCGACTTTTTTCCATACTGAGGGAAATCTACAACTTCAACATTAAAACCGGCCCGAGTCAAACGCTCTGCCAATAGTTTTGTTTGCGTTCCCTTTCCCGAACCGTCCGTTCCGTCGATAACGATAAATTTTCCCTGTTGTGATGCCATATAAATTCCTCCCCTTTATAAGGGGAGGTGTAGGTGGGGTGTTCGTTTTCTTCAAAAAACCTCCCCTGCGCCCCTCCTTAGTAAGGAGGGGAATAATAGAAAAGAGTGCCTTTGGCACTCCTCCTCCAGTTTAATTATTTAAATCTTAGTTACTTTGAACGATTTTGTCAATTTGAGAATAGAGTTCTTTATAGCCGCCGTTATTGTCGATTTTTATTTGGGCGGTCGCTCCGATTTTCGGAATTTCCAATTCGGTTTCGGCTTCATGGTCTTTAACGAATTGCTCGAATGTTTTGTTTAAATCGTCCGCATTTTCGCCGCGTTTGATAAGCCGCTCGTATCTTGTTTTAATATCGGCTGTGATATAAACCAATTTAAATTCCGGCAGTCTGGTCAAGTATTCGATATCGGCCGGGCGTCTGATGCCATCGACAATCACAATTTTATGCTCATCGCTTTCCGCATCTTTACTGATTGCCTTTGCCAGCAAATCCTGGCCGAATTGTTCCCGCAAAATTCGCGAAATATCCTGCATGTTCTTTCTGTTTATCTCAAGATGAAAACGATTTAAAGCGTCGCGCAGGGGAGTGGAAAAACGATGCGATGAAGCGCCGTATTTTTCTTCCAAATATTTTGTTGCCGTGCCCTTGCCAGAAGCAATTTCTCCGACAAAACCGAGAATTAATTTCATAAAATAAAAAATTAAAAACAAAAAATATAAATTTATTTTTTCATTATATCCTGAAGTCCGCGCCTTACGTCCCAATCGTCCGGATTCAAATCCGAGTGAAGCGGTAAACCGGGAAACATGTCTTTTAAGGCGCCATGCATTTTATGTGCAATTTTTCGCAAGGTGGGATGGACGGTCTTCATGGATCTTAATTCAACGACATAAACCGCCGCCGGCAATCCGTAAGAAACCCGGCAGGAAACATTAAAGCCCATAGCCGTGTAATACTGTTTTACTTCCGGTGAAGCGTCAAGATTGTTTATGGCCTCTTTCTGTTCTTCGATTAATTTCAAGCCTTCCGCTCGGACATCTTCCGGCAGCTGTTCCAAATACCATTCGCTGAACCCGAGACTGGTCGTAAGCAAAGGCATGCGGCAGGTTCCGTTTCTATGTCTTTGGATATCGCGAAAGGATCCGAAATCAAGATAAAAATCAAAAACAATGTTTCCGAGTTCGCCCAAGAAAACGGGCAAATTGGTTTTTATCGTGCGGTTTTGAATAATATCGTCGTATTGATCCAATTCTTTTGCGTCAATACTTGTTCTGTAATTAAAATCGGAAGCGAATTCGGAATGAAAAAATGAATATTTTTCCATTGTTTGTTTTCTATAGGCTTCTTGTGTCTCATATAATTTATGGCTAAAACTGTTTGGATATTTTTCTTTTAATTTCGCAAGCATGATCTCGGCAATTTCTCTGACCTCGGGCAGGGGATTATGCCTTAAAATCGAAAGCTTGTCCCAGGCTTGTCGTAGGTTCGTGTGCCAGCTTAATTGCGTCGTAATCCCGGCAGGCAAGAATCCGCGCATAATGTCGAAAGTTCTCGCGGCGATCGCTTTTAGATAAATTTTTTCATCTTCATCCGGTTTTCTCTGATATTTTTTTATCAAGTGCTCTGTAACTTTTTTCTGCGAGCCGATATAAAAATCCATCCATTTTTTTAAAACGGCTTTTGATTCATTCGTGCCCAGAGGGTCGACGATCGGCTGCTTCGACATGTCGACATAACGCGTGCTCGTTTCCTGGCCGGAATACATCGGCCAGTCCTGAATCGCTTTGTCGGCAAGAATGCTCAAACCTTCTATAAACAAAGTAGTTGAACCGCAATCGGCTATGCTCAAATGGCCGTAACCGACATAAAATTTTTCCATGAATTTCCCCGAACCGGTTTCGCGCACTTTATTGACATGCTCTTCAACGCTTTCCGGAGAGCGCGAATAAAGCGCCTGGAGCATGGCGTTGTCTTCAGGGTTGAATTCGTCGTAGATGAATATTTTTGGCATATTTAAAAAATTTTAATTATTTTAAATTCCTGCCTGCCTGCCGGCAGGTTTAAACAATTTTCAATTTTTAAATTAATATCTGTTTCAGTGAAAAATTAAAATTTTAAAATTAAGCTACAAACTACCAGCTATTTCGCCATCATTTCGATGGTTTCGATTTCCGTTTCCGCTTCCGGTTTTTCTTTCTTTTCAAACTTTAAATCGTGCTCGGGATCGTATTGTCGATATTCTACTCCGGCCAAATCGAGTAATCTCCGGGAAGCCTCCCAAATCGGATCGTCATGATATTTGTCGCTTTCGTAAATAATTTCTTTGATTCCTCTTTGTATGGTTACCTTCGCGCATTCATTGCAAGGAAAAAGAGTGCAATAAAGTTTGGAACCTTTCGTATCGGCGTTGGCGTTCAGAATCGCGTTTTCTTCGGCATGAACGACATAAGCGTATTTTTTTTCGACAAATTCTCCTTCGCGAGCCCACGGCAATTGATCGTCGGAACAGCCGCGCGGGAAACCGTTGTACCCCAAACCGATAATAATATTGTCCGGATTGACGATACAGGCGCCGTTTTGCGTGTTCGGATCTTTCGAGCGTTTGGAGATGACTTTGCAAATATGCATAAAAGTTTCATCCCAGGTGAAAGCGTTTTTATTTTTATCGTTTTGCATATTAGGCAAACAAAGGAAGGTTTTGAGCCTCCCTGTGTATAAGAGTTATGGTCTTTTCATTGTAGCAAAAATAGGGGAGAGGGAGCAAGGGATTTTTTGACTTTTCTTAGATGCGGCTTTATTATGAATTTAGTGATCTTTGTCAAAATAGGAGGGTTTCTCGTGAGTGATATAACATGGCCGCTTAGCGAAGTCGTAACGAATGGGAGAGAGGCAAACAAGGAAGCATCCGTAGGACGGGCTGTAAAAATATTGGGGAAAGATAAAGTCTGCGAGGCTGCGGATGTGGCAAAGGTTTGGGACAAGAAATTAAGGGATGGGCATGGCCAGATTGGCTATTCGGTAGAGTTATTGGGAGAATGCGCGGCAGAAAATGCGACAGGGATAGCGGATTGGCGGCTTACTTATCATCTGGGCCAAAATCTAGAAGAGATGTACATAATTCGAGGAGATGATAAAAAGAGGCAGCCTTGTTTTCTTCCGGCAATAAGACGCAAAGACGGGAAAAAAAGCGAAGGGAGCGAATGGTTCCCCAATCTCCACATTTTACATCCCTTAAATACTACCGGTTTTGAATCTTGGGATGGGAGAATGGCCGAACGCAAGGCGGAATACTGGCTTACAAATTTTAACCCGCTTTATTCCGAAATGAAGTGGGAAGAACAGGAGAAGTTAATCAGGTCCGTTCCTTTTCAAATAAGAACCGATATTGCGGTATTCTGCGAAACTCTCATGAGCATTTTTATGCTCAAAGGCGCCCGTCTTTTTAAAAATCATCTTCACTGGACAAATTCGAAGTACCGTGGCTATTATCTTGCCGCGGGCCGCTTCATTCCTTACGGTCTTTTTATTAAGGAATGCTGGCCGGGCCATTGGGGCTTGGCGGTGTCCGTAAGTAAAAAACACGATATTGTTTCCGCGTCAAAATAGAACGCGGATTTTTTTATAAATAAAAAAAGCGGTGTGAAAATCCGCTTAGCCGACATAAATAAACGGCAATTTGCCGATGACTTCGATTTCCGGCAGGTAAATGCCGTGCGGTTCGAGAATCGGTTTGTCGAGTCCCGGCTGAAGATAAAAAGTAACGAGGCCGCCTTCATAATCGTTGTTTTTCAAATCAATATCTCGGGCGACCACGAGAAATCTATGATCATGCGGTATATTTTCTTTAAAAATGCCGAGAATAAGATATGCCGGATTTTTCCCGGGAATTTTTACAATACTTCCGCCAGTCGGACTTTTTGTTTTTTTTGATTTTTCGTAAATAACTATTCCGTCTCGCATTCCTTCGTCCCCCTTTTGCAAGTAATTTTGATTTCAGTCTAATATAGAGACTAATTTCTGTCAAAAATAAAAAAACCACTTTAAAGTGGTTAGTCCCATCCGCGGCAGCCGCAATAAAAAGTTTTGGCCTTGAGGTTGAACGAAGGGGGAATGGTTAAGTCGGTTTCGGAAAATTTTTTGCCATCGATATAGCATTTTAATTCCGAACCGGAAATTACTTTGACCTCTTTCTCCCCGCAATTTTTGCAAACTTTCCGGCGCGGTTTTCGCTTTCCCGTCTTTACTTCCGCGTGATCGCACATCGGACAATAAATTAAGTATCGCATGGGTTTTCCTCCTTATTTCGCAATGAGCATGCAAAATTTTATATCAAATTTGGAGCGGTTTGTCAATGAGAAGTTTTTCCACAACAAAACCGCTTCTTAAAGCGGTTTTGAAAAAATATTCGCTTACTTCTACTTTGATTCCGAGTCAATTAATTCATTTAATTCTTTTATTGTGCTCATGATTTGAGCGGGGAAAATAATTGTCGAATTTTTTTCTACACTGATTTCGGCCATGGTTTGAAGATTCCTAAGTTGCAGGGCGATCGGATGCTTTGCGATCACATCCGCGGCTTCGCCCAATTTTTGTGAAGCCAGAAGCTCGCCCTCGGCAGCTATTATTTTCGCGCGTTTTTCCCGCTCCGCTTCCGCTTGCTTGGCCATGGCTCTCTGCATATTTTCCGGCAATTCAATATCTTTTATCTCGACAACGGAAACAATAACGCCCCAGGGTTCGGTATGGGTGTCCAAAACGCTTCCGATTTCCTTGTTGATGGTATCGCGTTCGGAAAGCACCTCGTCAAGCTGAAAACGACCGATAATGTTTCTAACCGTGGTTTGGGCGATTTGATCGATTGCGCTCATAACATTGGCAATAGCCACTATGCTTTTAACGGGATCGATGACCTTGTAATAAGCGACAGCCGAAATATCAACGGAAACATTATCTTTTGTAATAATTTTTTGCGGCGGTACGGGCAAAGTTACTGTGCGCAGATCAACTTTTTTCATCCATTGAAAGTAAGGAATAATCCATGTTAAACCCGGTTCTTTGACCGATACGATTTTTCCAAAAAAGAAGACAACTCCTTTTTCGTATTGTTGTACCACTCGAAAACCGGGTAGAACAATAAATACGACGATGGCGATTGCGAGTAAAAGTAAAAAGTTCATATTTTTATTTTTATGACCCCGAACGGGATTATTTATATAAAAAAACCACCGTTAAACGGTGGTTTTAAATTTATATTGCAACTTTTATTCCGGGACCCATGGTCGAGGAGACGGACGCATTTTTGATGTACAAACCCTTGCTTGAAGACGGTTTTACTTTTCTTATGGCTTCGATAATGGCATTGAAATTCTCGGTCAGCTTATCCGTTCCGAATGACAATTTGCCTATAGCGACATGGACATTTCCGGTATCGTCATTTCTGAAACTCACCTTACCCCTCTTTAATTCCGCGACCGCTTTTGCCGGATCGGGAGTGACCGTATCGTTTTTCGGGGAAGGCATTAAGCCTCTTGTTCCCAAGATTTTCGCGATTTGGGCCAGACTCTTCATCATCACCGGTTCGGCAACCGCGACCTGGAAGTCCGTTTTTTCCGTTTTTTTGATTTCGGCGATTAATTCGTCTCCGCCGACCAAATCGGCTCCGGCCGCTTTTACTTCTTTTTCCTTGTCCGGAGTTACGAAAGCGGCTACCTTTACGGTTTTGCCGGTTCCATGCGGAAGACTGACGGCGGCGCGCACTTGCTGGTCGCCTTTTTTTGTATCGATACCCAAGCGCAAATGAATTTCCAAAGACGAATCGAATTTCGTTTTTGAGAACTTTTTGGCCAATTCGATCGCTTCGTTAATCGCATACGCTTTTGTTTTGTCAAAATCGTATGTGGTTTTTGCTTTTGTAATTTTTTTCTTCATAAATCGTGGTGGTGGCGACGAGAATATTTAAATCCGTCTCCCACAAATTAAAATTAATTATTTCTTTACCCTGGTAAATACGATTTGAGCCTATTTTTTAAATAAGCTTTTCCGTATCGGGTTTTTAAATATTTTTCTCTTTTAGTTGCATCCTGTTGGTTTAAGCATGCTTCGTAATAAATCAAACTTAAGGGCCTTCGATTTCCTGTGGAGTTTACCAATCCCTTACGATGTTGCTTAAATCGTAACTTTAAATTTTTTGTGCATCCAGTATAGTGTTGGCCATCCTTTAGAGATTTTAAAACATACACACAATGGAACATAAAAATTTAAAGTTACTTACCAGGGTGGATTTCAAGTCCCATCTGCCTTGCCGTGCCGGCGATAATTTTCATCGCCTGCTCGACGTTGTCCGTATTCAGATCGGGCAGTTTTGTCTGAGCGATTTCGCGGAGTTGAGCTTCGGTAATCGAGCCGACTTTTTCGGTCAACGGTTTTCCCGATCCCTTGCCAAGTTTCGCGACTTTTTTCAACAATTCCGCCGCCGGAGGGGTTTTTGTAATAAAATCATAAGTTCTGTCTTCGTACACCGTAATTTCGACAGGGGTAATTTCGCCCATTTTTTCTTTTGTTCTGTCGTTAAAATCTTTGCAGAACTGGGCGATATTTAAACCGTGCTGACCCAAAGCCGGACCGACCGGAGGAGCCGGATTGGCTTGGCCAGCGGGAATCTGAAGTTTAATTTTAGTAAGTATTTTTTTGGCCATATTTTAGAATTTTTGAATTTATAATTTTTAATTTTTAAACAATTTCTAATGCTTAAATTTTTTAAAATTAAAAATTGAACATTATTTAAAAATTACAAAATTAAAAATTTAAATCTCGTAGAAGCATCCATTAATGGAACGAGTTTAATATGTTTATATTTTTTTGATCTGCAAAAAATCCAATTCAACCGGAGTTTCTCTTCCGAACATTGAAACAAGAACCTTGATTTTTCCTTTCGCTTCGTCGACATTGACGACTTTTCCTTCCAGATTTTTAAACGGTCCATCGACAATCCTGATCGGCGAACCGGGAGTGACATCGATTTTGAATTTCGGTTCCTCGACGCCCATTCTTTTCTGCAACTCCTTGACTTCTTTTTCGCTGATCGGAGTCGGAACGGTTCCCGTGCCGACAAACCCAGTTACATTCGGAGTGTTTCTCACCACATACCATGAATCATCATTGACGATCATCTCGACCAAAACATACCCCGGAAAGATTTTTTCCTCGACGACTTTTCTCTTTCCGTTTTTAATCTTGATTTTCTTCTCGGTCGGAATAAGGATATTGAAAATTTTATCCTCCATGTCCATGGATTCGATTCTTTGTTTCAAATTGCTGGCCACGTTCTCTTCATATCCGGAATAAGTATGCAGAACATACCAGCGGCGGCCTTGATTCAATGTTTGTTTAGCCATATGTATAAATTCCAAATTCCAATAACCAAATTCCAATTTTTTAACAATCTGATTATGAAACTTGATTTACCTTGTAATTATCGACTGCAATCCGTAATTAAAAATATAATCAACGGCTCCCAAGAATAAAGCCAAAGCGATACTGATCCCTATTACCAGTAAGGTGTAATTGTATGTTTCCTTTTTTGTAGGCCAGGTTACTTTTTTCATCTCTTCGATCGAAGCCTTTATGTAACTTATAATTTTATCCATAATATATTTATTTATTTAAAAAACAGCCCGGTTCGGGCGGCTTTATTATTAACTTTACAATACAGGATATTGAAAAATATGTCAAATTCTTATCAGACACTAAAAAAAACAGATTAAGATACGGATTAATTTCAATTTAAAATTTCTAAATCCCAATATATAAACTTTAAACAACATTGAATGACCAAAATTAAAAATTCAAAACGTTTTAATCGTTTGGGTTTTATAATTTTGGATTTGTTTTAGGGTTTAGAATTTAGAAATTAGAAATTTTTTTTCCAATCCGGTACCGTTTTCGTTGTTTTGTCTAAATATGGTATAATATATTCGAAATGTTAATATCTCAAAAACAAAATTTAACAAAAAATAAAAAGACATACCTTCTTTTCATCTTCCCACTTCTCCTCCTCCTTTCCGTTTCCGTCGGTTTGGCCGTGACCGCCGATTCTCCCGACGCCATCGCCATTCGCGTCATTCCCAACCCCAACCATTATTCTCCCTCGCGCTGGTATCGGGAAAACATAA
>JAJYLD010000012.1:0-8050 GCA_021788015.1 bacterium
CGAATAATCAGAAAATACATCGAACAACAGGGACAAGAGGACAGCGGGCAAATTATTTCTTTAGATAAATAATTTGGCTCTTCTTAGAAGCCACGGTGCGTAAGCCCGTGGAGATTCACTTTTTAAAGTTTAAAATTTTGTTATTAAAAATTGAAAAATTAGAAATTCTAATTTTATTTAATTTTTGAATAGTTGAGTTTATTATGTCGATAAAATCGCAAATCGAATCTTTACTGTTTATAGCGGCCAAACCTCTTTCGGTCAAACAAATCGCCGAATTTTTGGAAAAACCGGCAAAGGAGGTGGAAAAAGAAAGCGATGAGCTTGTTTCGGAATACAAAGATTCGCATAGAGGATTGCAAATAATCAAAAATGGACAAAAATACCAAATGGTCAGCTCGCCGGAAAACGCGAAAATCGTGCAGAAATTTATCAAAGACGAAACAACCGGGGAATTATCCCGACCGAGTCTCGAAACTTTAACCATAATCGCTTATCGCGGTCCCGTTTCGAAAATAGACCTTGATCGCATCAGAGGAGTGAATTGCGCTCTCATTTTGCGCAATCTTCTTCTCCGAGGATTGATCGAAGCCAAATTTGACAAACAAAAGAACGAAATTTATCATACGGTGACTTTTGATTTTATTCGTTTTCTCGGCATAAACGATGTAAGAGAATTACCCGACTATGAAAAACTGCACGTTCATGAAAATATCGAAAGAGTTTTGGAAGGAGCCGAAGAAAGTAATTGAACCGCGCTCTTCGGAAATTATAAATGGCGGCTTTCTTTTGTTTTTGGTATAATTGAAATAATTTATAAACATAAAATAATATGGCTAAAAATAATTCAATCAAAAAAGGAGTAGAAAAAATCATTATCGCAAATTGGAAGATGCAGCTCGATCTAAAAGATTCTTTAATTTTGGCGAAAAAAATGAAATCAAAATTCGCCAAATTTAAAAAAGGAAAAGTGGTGATTTGTCCCGATTTGGTTTCTTTGCGCGATGTCGGCGCAATTTTAAAAGGAAGCAACGTGAAATTGGGAGCGCAAAATGTTTTTTGGGAAGAGAAAGGGCCATACACGGGAGAAATCTCCCCGCGGACATTGAAAGACATAGGCTGCGAATATGTGATAATTGGTCATTCGGAAAGAAGAAAGAATGTGGCGGAAAATTATGAGATGATTTATAAAAAAACTAAAGCGGTTTTAAACACCGACGGACTTACCCCGATTGTTTGCATAGGAGAAAATTGGGACGAACGAAAAACCGACCGCCGCGATTTTGTTTTGGCCGAGCAGCTTCAGCAAGCTTTGGGCGGATTGGAAATCTTCGACAATCAGCGGATTATAGTCGCTTACGAACCGATTTGGGCGATCGGTTCCGGAACGGCCATGGAACCGCAGGAAGCCGATTACGCTCATAAAATAATCAAATTGACCTTGAATAACATGTTCGGAATGCAAATTTTAAATAAAAATTTCAAAGTGATTTACGGGGGAAGCGTTTCGAGCAAAAATGTGAAAGATTTCAATTCCGAAAACATAGACGGTTTGCTTGTGGGCGGAGCCAGTCTTAACGCCGAGGAATTTTATAAAGTGGCCGACATAATAACTTCAAAATAATATGCTTGTACATATCAAAGACATTGTTAAAAAAGCGGAAAAGGGAAAATACGCGGTTGGCGCTTTTAATGTCCATAACATAGAATCGGTTTTGGGCATCGCCCAGGCCGCCGTGCGTGCGCATTCGCCTGCCATTATTCAGGTTTCGGAAAGCACGATCGAGTATATGGGCGTAAAACCGATTACGCATATTGTTTCGACTGCAGCGAAAAATATAGCCGCGAAGGTTCCGATCGCTCTCCACCTTGACCATGGAAAATCTTTTCATTCCGTTTCCGAATGTATTAATGCCGGTTTTTCTTCCGTTCATATAGACGCTTCGGAGTTTCCTTTGGATGAAAACATAAGTTTGACAAAAAATGTTGTTTCCGTCGCTCACGCTAAAAATGTTTGGGTGCAAGGAGAAGTCGGCGCGATTGTCGGCGGGCACGGTCAAGTGAGCGGTTTTGTGAAAGGAATACAGCTGGCGAAACTGGAAGATGTTATTGAGTTTGTGCGGGCGACTCACGTCGATACAATAGCGGCGGCCGTCGGTACGGCTCACGGCGTGTTTAAAAACGAAGATATCCGTTTCGCTCTTCTGAAAAAAATCGTTGAAAAAACGAAAAAAACTCCATTTGTGCTCCATGGCGGGTCGGGGATAGATGACTTAAAAATAAAAAGAGCCATAAGGGAAGGAGTAAGAATAATCAACATCGGAACGGATATAAAAGTCGCTTTTTCAAAAACATTGATTAGAAATTGCATTAAGAACAAAAAAGAAACCGATCCGAGGCATCTGTTAAAGCCGACCATAAAAGCGGTTGAAAACGTGGTTTATAAAAAAATGCGGGTATTCGGAAGCGCGGGCAAAGCCTGAAATATACACGAAAATAACGAATAGGACACGAATTTAACGAATTTATTTTTATGGCGCGCGCAAGCCAACCGTAACCTTGATTCCGATCCGTTCCTTTCGTGTCATATTCGTTTTATTCGTGTCTAATATGTATAATATCATTCCTTTAATTTTAATTTTGGCGAGCCTCTCCGTGATTATTGTAATTACAATAAGAAAATTTCCCGTTCTCGCCAATTTGGATTTGGAAAATATTCCCGCCGAGAAGGAAGCGAAATTTAAAGAGCGGATTATAAGCGACAGATTGAAAAGAAATTATCTTAAATGGAAATCCAAAGTCGTAAAATTAACGCGTCCCGTTCTTGAAACGATAAAAAGATTTTTAAAATGGGTTTATAAAAAATCGGTTGACTTTAAGGACAGTTATAAAAAGGTTCCGGGAATGTCCGACGTCGATATCGAAAACAGAATCGCGCTTCTTCTTGACGAAGCGGAAGAGGCGATGAAAAAAGAAGACATTAATACATCTGAAAAAAAATTGATTGAGATTATAGGATTAGACAATAAACATAAACACGCCTTCAAGCTTTTGGGTAAACTCTATCTTGACAAAAAAAGCTTTGAGGAATCAAGACAAATTTTCGAATATCTTTTGAAACTTGAAAATGAAAAAAATTTTGGAGAAACGGATCCGATTCAAATTTCTCAAACTTTTTTCGACTTAGCCCTGGTTTATGAGGCCATGGGAAGCTACGACAAGGCTTTTGAAAATGTAAGAAATGCTTTGGATATCGAACCGAACAACCCTCGCTTTCTTGACACAATGCTTGAAATAAGTATAATTAAGAAGGACAAAGTTTTTGCTTTGGATGCTTACGATCGTTTGGCGGCGGCAAATCCCGATAATCAAAAATTGGAAGAATTTAAAAGACAAATTAGCGAGTTATAGTTCAAAGTATAAAAAGTTATAAAGTTCATAAAGTTAATTTAATTGGCTTTATGAACTTTATAACTTTTTACTTTATAACTGAATTGGCCGAGATGGCTCAGTCGGTAGAGCACATCCATGGTAAGGATGGGGTCCCGGGTTCGATTCCCGGTCTCGGCTCAAGACAACAATTAACCCTTAACAGTTAACATTTAACAAATAAAAATTGTTAACCGTTGAATGCGGGTGGATACCAAAGCAGCCAACTGGGGCAGACTGTAAATCTGCTGGCTTCGGCCTTCGTAGGTGCAAATCCTTCTCCACCCACAGAGAAAACTAAAAGGAGGAAATGCAATGCATTTTGGGCACATTTTTAAATTTATATTGATCAATTCGGCTACCGGTCTGATTTTTGCATACATAAATTATCTGGTTGACTGCCTGTATTCTTTATATGGTAAATCCCGCTGGTTATTTTTTTAGCCCTGTTGTTTTGGCCCTAAACCGTTTCTGAAGCGCACGAAGGCGAAGGGATTGAGCCGAGATTGAATTTATTAGTCCCTTTTGCTTTATGGTCTCGGCGATGGAATAGAACTTATTTGTTTCGGTCTGGAAAAGATATACGATAATGTAGAGTGATTTATGCAAAAATAAAACCGCCCTAGATCCAAACGGCGGTTTTATTTTTATCTTTTATTGTTGCGGTTGTTGAGGTTGACTCGGAGTCTGGCTGTTCGGTTTTTCGTCACAGGTCGAGATTCCGAATAATTTATAAATTACGCAGAAACGAAAAATACCGGTTAAAAGCACGATCAAACCGATTATGCCCCAGAGCCAGCTCTGGTAATAAAACCCGATGATAAGAAGGATGACGCCTAAAATTATTCTTATCCATCTATCGGTTTTTCCTACGTTGCATTTCATAGATTCACCTCCTTTCCTTGATAAAAGATTGAAATTTATATATAATAGGGGTGTATTATCTATTTTGAATATACCAAAAATATTTAAATTTAGCAAAATATGATCAATACGGAAAAATTGGGGATTACTTTCATAAAGATTTTTATAATCGAGGTCATGGTTATCGCCATTTCCCTGTTTTTGTTAAAAGTTTTGCCTTAAATAAAGTTTTATATGCCCGAGTTGCCGGAAGTCGAAACAATTAAAAACGATCTTAAAAAGAAAATTCTGAAAAAGGAAATTGAAAGCGTTGAAATTTTAAAAAAAACAATCCGAGGAAACGAGAGAGAATTTAAAAGAATTTTAGAAGGTAATTATTTCAAAAGCATAAATCGAATCGGCAAGTTGCTTTTTTTTGAATTGGGAAATAAAAAAAATTTTTTGCTTGTCCATTTGAAAATGACGGGACAATTGGTGTACATGTATAAAAAATATCTTATCGCCGGCGGACATTTCACTTCCAATTTCGGTCGATTGCCGAACGAATTCACGCGAGTTATTTTAAAATTTAAAAATGATTCGTCTTTGTATTTTAACGATATGCGGCGGTTCGGATACATGGAAATCGTTGATTCGAAAGGTCTGGAAAAAGTGAAAGCGCGATTCGGAATCGAACCGCTTACGTCCAATTTCAAATTTAATGATTTTAAAAAAATATTTGCAAAACGAAAGGCGCCGGTTAAAGCGGTGCTTATGAATCAAAAGTTAATCGCCGGGATCGGCAATATTTACGCTGATGAAATTCTTTTCGAATCGAGAATCATGCCCACAAGATTGGCTAATACTTTGAGTGAACCGGAATTAAAAAGAATATTCGAAGCGAGCAAGACGGTTTTAAAGCGAGCGATCAAATATCGCGGCACCACTTTCAGAAATTATGTCGATTCGGAAGGTAAGAAGGGGAGTTTTGTTAATTTTTTGCGCATCTACGGAAGAAAAGAAGGGGGCGCATGCTATCGCTGCGATGGAATTGTAAAAACCGTTAAAATAGGAGGCCGAACAACGAAATACTGTTCCGGTTGCCAAAAATAAACGAATTTTGGCTATTTATAAGCTTAGAGAAGACTTGACAATGTGAAGCGGTATGTTATTATGAAAATACTAAATCTTATCTAAAAAACGGCCCAAAATCGGGCTCGTTTAGTTTCGTCAAGGATAAAAGCGAAATTTTGCCTTTTGCCTTTTGACTTTATGCTCATATGTCACAAGAAAACATGATAAAGCTCGAGTGTACAGTATGCAAAAACATTACTTATTACTCCCATAAAAATAAGAAGACTTTGAAAAATCGATTGGAATTAAACAAATACTGCAAATTTTGCAAAAAGCATACTCCTCACAAAGAAACAAAATAGAATTGTAAGTTCTTAAAGTTATAAAGTTCATAAAGTTTAAAGGTTGAATTACTTTATGAACTTTTTACTTTATAGCTTTATGAACTCACTTGCGGGTGTCGTATAATGGTAGTACAGAGGTCTCCAAAACCTCTTGCGTGGGTTCGATTCCTACCACCCGTGCTTGTAAAATTTTGTGTAATATTGCCCATATCTCGATAAGCAGGTTGGTGGGACAAAAGCGACCCGCACACCTGAAATTACACTGCAAGCTAAAGAGATGACTAAAATTAGTCATCTCTTTTAGTTGCTAAATTATTTATTGCTAGTTCGATTCCCACGAACTTGATTTTTTTGTTTTTTTGAGACCTTTTTGTTAAAATTTAATATTTATTGTATAATTCAATAAAGAAGAGCAGTAAAAACAAACAAAAAATGAATAAAATTTATCATTTTTTTCTCTTATTGGTTGGCCTGGGGATGATCCCGGGTGTGTTTTTGTATCCAAAATACGCCAAAGCGGCCACAAACGTCTATTATTCAGTGGGTCAAGCCACCGCGACTCTTCAAACCGGCTCTCCGACTCTATCGATTTCAAACGGAACGGGCACGTTCTCCGTGGCCCAGACGGGGAATATAGGAGTGGGAGACGAAGTTACTTATAACACAAATTCAGTAGCTTTTATTTCGGGCAAAATTTCCCAAACTCAATGGACTCTAATTACCGCTGTCGGGGCGACGCCCGCCGACATAACAAATGCCTCCGTTAATTCAATCACCAGAGCTTTTACTTCGTTATATAACGCTTTGAGCAGTGGTGTGCCTGGCAATGCCACCAGTACTAATTTTTTAAATACTTCCGATTTGGTTGCGGGAAACTTTGTTTTAAATATTCCTTGCTATTATGATTCCGGACCGGATACGTCGGCGCTTGTAAATATTAGTAATTACACGACAGGGTCTAATAATTATATTAAAATTTATACTCCAACCAGCACCTCAACCGAAGTCAACAATAGCCAAAGGCATAGCGGCAAGTGGGACTCCGCCAAATATAGCATGCAGTATACTTTTACGGACGCGAGTAACATGAATTATTTTATAAATATTCAAATTCCTTATGTTAAAATAGAAGGCCTCCAATTTTATGGTTTGTCATCGACACAGGCCTCGTCTCCGCCCTACATACCCCACTTTATTAATATTAGCAGCACGGCCACCGGATATGTTTACATATCATCAAATATCATCAAAGCCTCTTTGTCTGGCGGCGCATCTGGTTTCGGCATAATGAATTCCCCTGTTAATAGTTTAACCGAATACATTTATAATAATGTCATTTATAACTTTCTTAACGGTACCGCGGGTGAAGGAATTTCGGCAAGGACGGCCTCTGCCGCCTCTGTTTACATATATAATAATACTGTTTTTGGCAATTATATAGGAATAGGGGCAGTTTCCAATGGAAATATTTTGATAAAAAATAATATCTCCAACGGAAATACCACGGATTATAGCAACACTTCTTATTTTAACGGTTCTTCCGTTAATAACATTTCTCAAGATGCCACTTCTCCCAATGCGTCTTTTGAAAATAAAACAGTTTCTTTTATTTCCGTTTCCGCGGAGGATTTTCATCTTTCTTCCTCGGACACGGCCGCGATAGATCAAGGAGTGGATTTATCCGCTGATCCCTATCTGCCTTTTAATACGGATATAGATGGAGATACCCGCCCCCAAGGATCCGCATGGGATATAGGTGCGGATGAATATATAACAAGTAGCATTGACGCGACCGCTCCCACGGTCACCGCTTTCACCATGCCCGCTTCCGCCTCAAGCACCACCGTCACCGTTTCTTCGTTCACCGCCACGGACAACGTCGGCGTCACCGGTTATCTCATCAACGAATCTTCTTCCACCCCGAGCCTGTCCGACCCCGGTTGGTCGGGAACGGCTCCGACATCATTCACTTTCTCCGGTTCGGGAACCAAGACCGCTTACGCCTGGGCCAAGGACGCCGCCGGAAACATTTCCGCGAGCGCGAGCGCGACCGTGTCCATTGACGCGACCGCTCCCACGGTCACCGCTTTCACCATGCCCGCTTCCGCCTCAAGCACCACCGTCACCGTTTCTTCGTTCACCGCCACGGACAACGTCGGCGTCACCGGTTATCTCATCAACGAATCTTCTTCCACCCCGAGCCTGTCCGACCCCGGTTGGTCGGGAACGGCTCCGACATCATTCACTTTCTCCGGTTCGGGAACCAAGACCGCTTACGCCTGGGCCAAGGACGCCGCCGGAAACATTTCCGCGAGCGCGAGCGCGACCGTGTCCATTGACGCGACCGCTCCCACGGTCAC
>JAJYLD010000012.1:8060-8447 GCA_021788015.1 bacterium
CGACATCATTCACTTTCTCCGGTTCGGGAACCAAGACCGCTTACGCCTGGGCCAAGGACGCCGCCGGAAACATTTCCGCGAGCGCGAGCGCGACCGTGTCCATTGACGCGACCGCTCCCACGGTCACTCCAAATTCCAATTCCAACGGAGGTATTGATATATTTCCCATTGTTCCGCAAACCCCGACCCCGACCGAAACTCCGGAAAGTACCCCGACCCAAACCGCTACTCAAACCGCAACCGAATCGCAAATCGAAAAACAATTCACCGACCAAATCACCGAGATTGCGAATGACGCCTCCGAATTGACGAACGCGAATATCAACGGTCTCCTGGGCAAACTCGGCGTCAAGCGTGATTTGGCGAAAGAAAGCGTCAGTGTCAAAA
>JAJYLD010000003.1 GCA_021788015.1 bacterium
AGAACGTATCGGTCATGGAGGCATAGTCCGTGTTGGGAGAGGTGGAATATTTGCAGATGGCATTCTCATCGGTGGTGACGGAGAGAGTTGTTTGGGTGGTGCCTGGAGAAAGAGAGCTTGAAGGAGAGCCGTTGGAGATGGTGGGAGGGGTATAGGTGGAACCAAAAGTTACCGGATAACCATTGACGTTGACGTCGCCATTGGCATTGATGACGTACAGATAAGATTGAGAGTCGTTAGAAAAAGCGCCTTGCCGGACCGTGGCGGTGATTGAAGTGTCAGACCAGTTTGTAACTGTCGCTATCGAGAGATTGGTGCTGGAAGCATAGGTGGAAGCGTTGCCTATTTCAATGCGGGCTTGAGCGTTGGGGCCGGTGGCTACATAAATATTGTCATAAATCGGATTAATATTTTGACTGTTGGTTGGAGTAATCCAACCGGGCACATTTATCTGGTTGTAAGTAGCAATATTATTATTTGGAGTGGTTGAATTTATGTTTATAGTGCACTTGGTTCCTGTTCCCCCGCTAGTTGTAACTGGTCCCAATCCATTACTAACGGTACGCACGGGATATCCTAATCCCGCGTTATAAATCGATACGCCGGTTACCGCCCCATTGCTATCGACGGACGTGACTTGAGCTTTGCCGCCAGAACCTCCCCAGAGGATCAGAATATCGCCGACAGTGTAACCGCTACCGCCTGAACTTATAGAAATAGATTGGATAGAACCTCCGAAAGCAGGAATAATAGATGTTCCAAATTGATTTACCGATCCGTTAATAGCTTGCCACCACCAATTACCATCAGTCGTCAAAGCGTTAACATCACCCTTAATCCATGTGGAAATTCTCATCCAATTCGTATAAGACACCCAAGAAGGATTAGCGCCACCCAAACCTATGTACCCAAAACTAGGAGGACCGCCTCCCGGCGTATACGCATTACCAGCATAAAAAAATTTCTGACTGACAAGCGTTGGAACTACCATGTCATTTGTTTTTCCGTCATATCCAGTATGTCCTGTCTCTTCATCGAGCAACCATGCCATTTTCCATGAACTGATGGAGGGCAAAGAATTTAAAGTTGTTGTTCCAGGAAAAGTTGTTCCTTGTGGTATCTTTATCCAAAATGAAACAAAAGCTTCAGTTGCATCGGGAAATGCCGATTGAAGTTGTCTTTCACCCAAACTCGCGCTGTCCCAGCTAGTCATTCCATAACCGGAACTTTTTAGGGCTATGGAACTGCATTGAGGATGATTGGTCCCGTAATTTGTCCAACTTCCGACAGTTGCAGTCAAAGGCACATCTTGACCTGCTGTGGCACATCCTGAAAAATCATCGTAAACGAGAATGTGTGGGCCGTTGGCTCCAAACCCCGATCCGGCTATAGTTATTGCTTGTCCGTCTTGCATCGTTCCCGATACGGAAGAAATATCGGGGTTTATAATCGTAAAACCGCTGACGCTTAGCGGTGATGAAACGTAGCCCAAAGGATCTGTCACAGTGATTGTGCAGTTATTGTGAGTGCCGGCCGCCAAAGTGTTAAAAGTGATGGTATTATTCCCTATTGCCGCCTCGGTAGTATTTGAAGAACAGTCTCCGCCGTAAGTGATGGTGCCTTCTTTGGTAGAACTGAAAGTGTAACTGGGAGCGGTATTTGTCGTCGGGGTGGTTACCGGAGCCACTTCGGAAAGGATGGGAGGAATGACGCCGACTGTCGAAACATCGGCGCCCATATCCGTTCCGTCGGAAGCGGCTCCTTTGCCGGGACTGCCGGCCAGGAGACCGAAATCATTGATGGCTGAAAAATTGGTGCTGTTGAAAGTCGGGGCTTGGGAGATGTTATTGGTGCAGGTGGAGAGAGGGCAGGTACTTATGTCATAATACGATCCTGAAACGTTGATATATCCGGTGGGGAAAGAAGAAGAGTAAATTAGGTTGTGGTCGAAGGTGGTGTTGCTGTTACTGCTGTCAGGAGAGTCTGTTTGGTATGGCCAAACAGCCAACCCTCGCATTTCACCATTGGTAAAATTATAAATAACATTATTGCGGAGTATATTGTTTTTTGCTCCAGGACAAGCGCTGGATCCATATTCGACAACACCTCTAGGCGCGTTGATTATGGTGTTGTGAGAAACTAAATAATTCTGTCCGCCATTGTCGCTACAGATGCTGCTAGATTCGTTGTAGATTCTTATGCCACGAGCTTGAGCATTGTAGATTATGTTATTTAAGACTTGCGTATTATCATTGTCTAAATCAATTCCATCAGACCAGCCATTGGTGCCCAAAACTAGATCGTGGATTAAATTATTTTTAATGACCGGATCAGGCAATGTCGTATCTGTCTGTAGATATTTCTCCCATACGCCTTGCAAAACATTATAGATCTCATTATTTTCTATATCGAAAGCATTTGTTGATGGATTCATAAAAACTCCATCTCCGCTCATTTGCGTAGAGTCCGGAGTAAAATTCACCCCGTGTAATTTATTATTTTTGATTAAGATATTACTGGTCGTATGATTAAGCACAATTTCTCCGCTATTATCATACGCGTTTATATCATGTAAATCGCAATTTTGGATGGTAACGTTTGAAAGAAAGTTATTGCTGCCTAAAAGAAAATTCGCCCGCCATCCATTCTTAAGTTCCAGTCCATCAAAAATCAGACCGCCAATTGTATTATTTCCAAAAACTCCGAGATTAAAAATAGGAATTGTGGATTGTCCCTCCATTCCTATTTCATTGATATTTACGGTACAGCCCGTTCCGGTTCCGCCGGTGGTTGAATCAGCGGTGCTCTTGGAATAACCGGTTCCGCCGGTTCCATTTATGGAAATGCCGGTGACCGCGCCGTTCGTATCGACTGAAGTGACATTCAGTTGTCCACCGGAAGCACCGGATTCCACGACGGTCAGAACATCGCCGACCGTATAGCCGGATCCACCGGCATTTATGGAAACCGCGCCTGAAGCGGTGCTGATGTTACTGGCGGTATTGGTAAAACCAGCATCAATAATCGGAATTTCTCCTGGATAATTAGTAATAGTAATTGGGGCGCCGGTTGTACCAGAATTTTTAATGTCTATATTATTTTCATTATATGTCCCGCCTCTCAAATACAACGTATCTCCAGCTTGGAGCAAATGGGAGTTTGATGTTTGAACTGGACACATATACGTCCCTCCGCACGTCGCATACGCGATATGCTGCCAGGGTTGGGAGATGGTTCCGGGATTGGAATCGGAGCCATTCACCGGATCGACGTAATAGTCGGCGGCATGGGAGATTTTTGCCAAACCGAAGAGGCCGAAAAAGAATATCAGCAAAAATGTAAATAGATTTTTGTTTATATTCGTTTTGTTCATTTATTTTTATTTTCTTTATTGCCCTTGCACGTACGTAATCACATTGTCGCCTTCGTTCACTCCGGAAACGATTTCTACCATGCCTTCGTCCCCTCTCAATCCGGTTTTGACGGGACGCTCCTCGACCGTGCCGTCCGGTTTTAAAATCCTCACGTCTTCGCTTCCATCCGCATTTTCGATAACGGCGCGACTGGGAATGGATACGACATTATCCTTTTCCGCCGTGGTGATGGTCAAGTTGGCGGTCATCCCGGGCTTTACGGTAATATTGTTCTCGCTTTCTATCTGGTTGCGATCGGTAAGTCTTGTCTTGACTCTGTAATAAACCACGTCTTGAACCATTGTCGAAGCCGGATCGATAAAATAAACTTGACCGGCGAATTTTATGCCGTCTCCGAAAGCGTCAAATGTGATTTCCGCGTTTTGCCCGATCGCGATTTTGGCGATATCCGCCTCCGAAACCAAAACTTCCGCTTCGAGATCGTCGGGATTGAGCATGGTTATGACCGGCGTGTCCGGTGTGACATTTTCTCCGACTTCGTAATTAACCGCGCTAATAATGCCGTCGATCGGCGCTTTGATTACGCTATTGTCAATCTGAGCCTGCGCGTAATCAAGCTGGGCCTGGGCTTCGTTAACTTGCGCTCTGGCCGCAAGCACATCTTCCGCTCGCGCCGGCGATGTGGTTCTGTCGAATTCAAGTTGGGAAACCGCCAACGCCTTTGAAGCCGAATCGACTTTTGATTGAGCGTTCTGAATCGATTGGTTGCCGTTCGTGACCGCTGAATTATAATTATTTTGAGCGCCGGTTAAAGCGTTGGCAAGAGATGTGCTCGCCTGATCCAAGCCGTTCTGAGCGCTTTCTACGTTTGTTTTAAAAGCCAAATTCGCGTCATCCAAAGATTGTTGGGCTATCTGCAATGCGGAAATCCCACCGCTGATTATCGTTTCTTGCGCGCTGATATCCGTTTTATACGTGTCTATCAGGCTCTGCGGAAACGTGCTGCCCGTATAACTGTTTTCCAAGGCTTTATAACAATTGTCCAGGCCGTCGGAAACGGTATTGAGAAGATTCGAAACATCGTTTGAAGCCGCCGATATGTTTTCGTAAGTCTTGTTGTTTTCCGCATCGGTCAAGTCGGCCGAAGACTTTGCAATTAAATTCTTGCCGTTGCCGTAATCCGTTTTCGTGTTCAAAAGAAAAGAATTGTTTTGCGCGCTTAAATAAGCATTGGCGGAAGGATCAGTTAAAACTTTATTTATGGAATCGAGGGCCACTTCGGAAGCGTTAATTTGGCTGCCGATCGACGACAAAGCGCTGTCCATTTTATTATCCAAAGTTTGGCCGTAAGTTTTTTTCGCATTGTCCAGGTTGGATTGCGCTGTTTTCAAGGCCTGCTCATAAGTCGTCGGATCATGCCCGGGGACCATGCTTAAATCATCGAGATTTTTTTTCGTTTGAGTGACATTTTCATTTACCGTCGCCTTGATTTTTTCAAGCTCGGCCAAAGCCGAATCATACGCGGTTTGAGCCTCGGCGTAATTGGCCCGGGAAACGGAATCGTCCTGTGACGAGCCTCCGTTTAAAGTTTTTTCAAGATTGGCGTTCGCGACAAGTAAATTCGCTTCCGCTTCGTCCGCTTTCATGGAAAGTTGGGAATAATCGAGTTCCGCCAAAACCTGACCTTTCTTTACCGTGGCCCCGACATCGACATTCTTTTTCGCCAATACGCCCGAATTCAAAAAATTAAGATTTACCTCCGACGGCGATTTTACGGTTCCGGTCTGGGATACGGTTTGTATTAAATTGCCCCGTTCCGCTTTTACGGTCGTGTATTCCGTTTTCGGTTTCCTTCCGTACTTAAAATAAAAAAAGGAACCGGCCAAAAAAACGGCTATGAAAATTAAAAAAATTTTCTTCTTCGTGATTTTCATTGTTTTAAAAAACCAAAAAGAGCAAGAAGATAAATAAGAATGAAACATTTTTTTCTTGTTCTTATCTTTCTTCTTGTTTTAAATGTCAAATTGTTTTGTAATCTGCATAATCATTTCTCTCTGTTCTCAATTATTTTTTTTATTTTCGCGACAAAATCGTCTAAGGCGAAGTCATTTTTTAAAAAATAAAAATCGGCGCCCAACTTTTCATTCCTTTCTCGGCTGTCGTTATCGCTTAAATTGGTAAATATAAAGACGCACGGCCTGTTCAGTTCTTCTTCCGATTTTAAAGCGGTTAAAAGTTTCTCGCTTTCAAGGGTCGGCAAAACCAAATCCAAGACGACATAATCCGGCTTGAATATTCTTAATTTAGTTTTAAGCGTTTCCAGATCGTTCCCGCCGTTATCCGAACCGACTTGAAACCCCTCAATTCTGAATTTCGCCGCGAGACCATAAAGGATATTGGCATCGTCTTCGATTATGAATAATCGCTTGTTCATCCCGTTAGAAGCAGGCCCCGGTAGTACACCTCGTAAACTCGGTGACTACGGGGCGAGACGTGGTTAAAAATAAGTTTTGTGCGATAGAACTTGTCCCGTAGCCAAATCCGACAGGATTTGTAATATCGGGATCGCGATCAAGAAATTGATTGCATAAACCTGCATAAGCTATTAAAGTCCTCCTGTAAATTTAACCAATTCCCATTGAAGCGATCGCGGCTTCTAACGGGAATCATGAATTTATTATAACATAAAAACCAGAAACAAAAAAACAAGAAAGCAAAAAACGAGTTTATTGACCAATTAATTGTTTTTACCTAGAATAAAAATAAATAGAATATTTGAAAGAAGGAGGAATCGTGCTAACGGCTAAACAATTTTTAAAAGCCTTTAATATGAACCGGGCGTTGGGCCAAGATCCCGGTGTAAGCCTATCCGGGCCGTGCGATAAAGCCGGAGGTGTTCCATGGCGCCCCGACAACCGGTCGCCTCAAAAAAGGGGCAAGCGACCTAAAGGAAGAAAAATTAAAAGACAGGCTACTTACGGTCATGGCCAAGCCAGAACATAAAGAGGAATTTAGTTACTTATTCCTCTTTTTATTTTTTTAATGATTCATTGCTGGCTTTAAAAAGAAAAATCAAAAGGCAAAATGCCTGCCCGCCCATCGCTGCGCTCAAGGCGTTAGCAGGCGGGCAAAATTACAAGACAAAATTCAAAAATTAAATTTTGCCTTTTGAATTGTCCCGCCACTTTTAATATTTTATTGAGAGCGGGATCCCGCCAGAGGCGGTGATAATTTTTATTTTTGAATTTTGACTTTTTAATTTTAACCCAAAAGGCGCGCCATTTAGCACGCCTCTAAATTCAGTGTAATCAGCATTCTCAATGCGAATCAGCGGTCGGTCTTTCCGTCGGTATCTGCCAATAATTAAGCAAGAATTTGGCGATATCGCCCCATAGAGGCGTGGCCGTGCTTTCCGCCCAAGCGACGTCGCGCGGATGATCGATGCGAACAAGCATGACAAAAGCCGGATTGTCGACGGGCGCGAACCCCGCGAACGAACCGATATTTGAATTGGGATCGTAACCTCTCCCGTTTTTAAGCGGAACTTGAGCGGTTCCGGTTTTCCCGCCGACATAATATCCGGGCACCGCCGCTCTTTTGCCGAGTCCTTTATCGACAACATTAACAAGCATGCCGCCGGTTAACATCGCCGCTCTTTCGGAAATTACTCGTCTGATTTCCTGCGGTTGCGTTTCGGTTCTAGTTCCGTCGCTATGAACGATTTCTTTGACAATGTAAGGTTTCATGAGAATGCCGCCGTTCGCGATGACGCCGAAAGCGTCGATCATTTGCAAAGGAGTGACGGCAATACCCTGGCCGAAAGAAGCGGTTGCGGCATAAATCTCTCTGTTAAATTTATTTTGCGCCAAACTGCTTATATCGCCCGCCGCTTCTCCTTCAAGCTCGATTCCCGTTTTTTCTCCAAAACCGTAATTCTGAACATATTCATAGAACATGTCCGGACCGATTTTTCTCATGGCGAAAATCGCCCCGGTATTCAATGATTGCTCAAGAACGGTATTCATATCCACTACTCCCATGGCTCTGTTTTCGGAATTTTTAATGGTATACTTATCTATCTTGACCTCGCCGGTATCGTCGTAGGTAGTCGCCGGGGTCAATTTTCCTTGATCTAAGGCCATGGACATGGTCAAAGCTTTAAAAATGGATCCCGGCTCGTATTGTGAAAATACGGCTTCATTATTGTAAATCTTTAAATTTTTTACGTCTTGGTAATTGTTGGGGTCGAAATCGGGAGAAGAGCACATGGCGATAACGGCTCCGGTTTTGGGATTCATAATAATCACGCTTCCACTGTCGGCGCCGTGTTTCAAAACCGCTTCATCCAACTTTTGGCAAACCGTAAATTCAATCGTACGATCGATGGTCAGAATCAAATCGCTTCCATTTTGCGGTTTTGTGTATTTGCGATCGTCCACGATAATCAAATCCCCTCCAGCGCTTTTATCCGTCTGTACGAAACCGGGCTTACCGGTCAGCTCATCGTTAAAAAATCCTTCCAATCCGTATTGGCCTTTCGGCGTATCTCCGGCATAGCTCACAAAACCCAGAAGATTCGCTCCTATATTATTCTCCGGGTAATAACGATATGTTTTCATTATGTAACCTAGGCCGGGAATAGCCAATTCGGAACCGTTCGCTTGCATGTAAATTTTATTGTTTTTCATTTCCAATTCATCCGGGGTTATCGCTTGCTCGCTTGAACTTGCGATGCCGGCATAAACCGTCTTCAAATCGTTGTCTCCGACTCTTTGCTCGAGAAGATAATAAAGCAAATCTTTCTTGTTAAAAATATTCGTGTAATCAATGATGATCGATTTTTTCTTATTCGCTATTTCCGCTTCGATTCTCGCTTGGCGAGTCGCGATAAAATCCGGGCTTTGTTGATTTTTTGCAAAATTGGCCTTGACTTCGGCTTCTTTAACTTTGCGCACGGAATCCGGCAAATCTTTCAGCCGATCCAATTCATATTGCAAATCGCTCTTATCTTCCTGTTTAAGCATGTCATCTACGTCCTTCTTGACCTTGGCTTCGTCAAAAACGGTATAAAGCACGTTCGCGATTTTTTCCGGATCTTGCATATCTTTGGGGATAGCGTAAAGGAGCGCGAAATCTTTATTCGTGGCCAAAGGAAAAAGATCGCCGCCCGCCGCTCCGCCGGCGCTGGAATCTTTGATGAAAATTCTTCCTCGTTCCGGCTGTAAAACGCTGGAAAAATCTTGCTGACCGGAAGCTTTGGCCACGTACAAATCGTAATTACTGACTTGCAAATTGTACAATTTGAACAAAACAAGGCCGGCCAACAAAAAAATAATCGCCAATATTACATTTATGCGATTATTCTCATGCGTGTTGTTTTCTTTGCGCCAGGGCATATTTAATAAAAAAATCTTAAATCCTAATTTCTAAATTATAAATAATTTCAAATGACCAAAAATAGAAATTCAAAACTTTTCAATCATCTGGATTTGGAATTTTGGATTTGTTTAACCTGCCTGCCGGCGGGCAGGGATTTAGATATTAGGATTTAGGATTTAAATTATTCGAGTCATTCGCAGATTGATTCGGATTATGTTTATATTTATCTCCGCGCAACCATTCCCGCTCCGGCTTCCACGTATTTCATATTATTAACGGAAACCATCCCCAAGTCCTGTATTTCTTTATCTATGTCGGTATAAGAATCCATGTTTATTATTCTGGATTGCAAATTCATATTTTCGGAACTTACTTGATCCAATTGTTTTTTCAGATTCATAACCGTGAAACCTTTTACGGTAAGATCGTTAGCTCCGATTATATAATAAACTCCGAAAATCACAATTAAAAGAAAAAGCGCCCTGTTTACCAATCTTAAATTGACTCTTGTATTTTTTCCATTCGCCATTGAATTGGTGATTACCGTTATTTTTGTTTCTTCTTTTTTTATTTTTGTCATATTGGTTATGGATGCGAGCAAATCTTATGTCAATCCGCAAATCGCGAATACCGCGATTACAATCGCAGTTTGTTCGGGTTATTAGGATAAAATTGAGATTCGAATTATTTTATCTTCTCCGCAACTCTCATCTTAGCGCTCCTCGCCCTCGGGTTTTTCTTAACTTCAGCCTTGTCCGGAATCAAGGGTTTGCGCGTTATGATTTTTAAATCGGGTTTGTGCCCGCAGCGACATTCGGGAAAATCGGGCGGGCAGATACAGCCCCTGCTTTCATTTTTTAAAAATTTTTTTACAATCCTGTCTTCAAGACTGTGAAAAGAAATTATTATTATTCGTCCGCCTTTTTTCAAGGCCTCTACGGCTTGAGGCAAAACTTCTTCAAGGCTTCCCAATTCGTCGTTCGTTGCCATTCGCAACGCTTGAAACACTTTTGTGGCCGGATGAATTTTTAAATTTTGAAATTTTTTTGGAATCGCGCTTTTGATTATCTCGACTAATTGGCCCGTTGTTTCTATGAACGTTTCCTTTCTTTTTTCCGCTATCTTCCTCGCAATCCGCCTCGCGAATCTTTCTTCTCCGTATTTCTTAAAAATTTCCGCGAGATCATCCTCTCCCCATTCATTCACAATTTCCTTTGTCTCGCCTTTTCCTTTAAAACTCATGTCCAAGGGGCTATCTTTTGCAAAAGAAAATCCCCTAGCCCGGTCTTCGAGTTGAGCTCCAGATAGGCCCAAATCAAATACAATGCCATCAAAGTCGGAAATTTCAAAGCCCGAGAAATTTTTTTCGATGATTTGCGACAAGTTTCGGAAGTTTTCATTTTCTAAAATTATGTTGTTTAATTTATTCTTTTGAATTTGTATTTTTGCGTTTTCAATGGCCATTGGGTCAAGATCGATAGCCAACACTTTTCCTTTTTCGCCCACCCTTTTCGCGATCTCGACCGTGTATCCGGCCCCGCCCAGAGTGCAATCTATGAAATATTCTCCATTTTTGGGATTCAGATATTCTAAAACCTCCTCAAGCATTACTGGGACATGTCTGTATTCCATAAATTTCTAATTTTTAAACAGTTTCAAATTTTAAAATTTTAAAAATTATAAATTATAAAATTAAAAATTAATTTTCTACACCCCCAATTCTCCCAGGGCTTGGGCGATGGAATTGCTGTCTTTTTCGGTTTTTAACTTATATCGGCTCCATGCTTTTTCTTCCCAAATTTCCAATTTATCGTAAAGACCGGCGATAACCGTTTCCTTTTTTAAACCGGAGAATTTTCTTAAATATTCTGGTAAGGTTATTCGGCCCTGATTGTCGAAATCGACATCCATGGCTCCGGCGAGCATCAAGCGGGCCAAAGCTCGAGCTTTGGGCTGACTGATTGTCGGCAAATTGGCTAATTTTTTAGCAAGCGCCTCCCATTCCTTTTTCGGGTACAAAAAAAGACAATTATCCAAACCCCGGGTAACCACCGCCCCTTCTTTTAGAAGGCTGCGGAATTTGGCCGGAATGGCTAATCTTCCTTTTTCATCCAAATTGTGATTGTATTCGCCTATGAACATTTATACCGTGAATAAGAGCCGACAAAACTCAAATTTTAATTTTTAAAAATTCCCCCAGACTAAAATTGTTTAATAAATTTTCAATTATTTCTTAGAGGTTAATTTCACCATTTTCCCCCACTTTTCACCAATTTAATTTAATTATACACCACAAACCTCCTCGGGTCAACACAAAAAACACTTCAAAAAAACTCAAAAATAAAATTAAATACAACAAAAACGTCCACTTATTCACAAGTGAACGTTTTTTATATCGAATAAAACAATTTTTGATCCAACTTTATCTGGCAATTTATCCACACGTTATTCCCACCTCGGAAGACGTAAATATGTTATGTGATGCGTTTAATTGTTATGTTCGGTTCCTTTCCGTAAATAGGCTCAACAATTTCAATCCCCTTTATTTTTTTTGACCCGTTTTCGCCTTCTATTCTTATGCCCAAGGCGTAAGCCAAGGCGTTGGCTGTGACCACGCCGATACGTAGAGACGTAAAACTCCCCCCCCTGTTTCTCACTTTGATTTTTTTCACGTCTTTCAATTCGACTTTATTCTTTTTTAAAACCGCTTCTATTGCCGGAAGAAGCTTTTCCGCTTGATTATAATGGGCTTTGGTTCTTGTTCTTTTGATCTCTCCCGTTTTTTCCAAAGCAATTTCAAGAAATCCGTTATTTGTTGTGTCGATACGCAAGATCATGACCAAATATTAACAATTTAAACGCGAAAAGGCAAACAAACGGACGTCCGCCTAAAACAAGCTGATAAACCTTCTTACAAATTTTAATTTTGCCGACTTATTTTTTCCCAAGAGCGCTTCTTTATAAACCGTTATCGTTTCCTCGGCTATCTTGTCCCAATTATAAAAATTTTTGACTCTTACTCTTCCCAACTTTTCCTTTTTTTTCAATAAACGACGATTCCTTAAAATATACTTGATTTTTTCCCCGAGATCGTTCGCGTCTTTGCTTTTGAACGTAAAACCGGCGTCTCCGAGCGCTTCTTTGTTTTCCGGAATGTCACTGGCCAGTACAGCTTTGCCGTAAGACATGGCTTCGAGCAAGGCGACGGACAAACCTTCCAGCTCGGAAGATTGAATGAAAAAATACGCGTTTGAAAATAATTCGGCCAGTGTTCTGCCGGATTGGGTGCCCGTAAAAATAATATTTTTATTTCCTTTCGCCGATTTTTTCAAAAGATCGGAAAATCTATCCGCGTAAACATTGTCGCCGACGATGACCAATTTTTTATTTATTTTCAGACCGTTAAAAGCTTTGATCGCGTATTGAATTCCTTTCACTTTTATCAATCTGGCCACTATCAATATATAATTGCCGTTTTCGAGCCCCCATTTCTTAATTTCGCGCGCCCCGACTTTTTTCCCCGATTCCGCTCCGTTGGGAATATAGCAAATTTCTCTGCCGTATCTGTTTTTTACATATCTCGTCAAAGATTTTGAAACGGCGATTGTAAAATCCGCCGCATTACAGGCGGATTTTTCGCCCAAGCGAAGATAAAATCTGGCGAAAAGTCCCCATTTTTTATGAAGATAACATTTGCTGTGAAAGGTGGAAACAACCGGAACTCCCGGCTTTAGTAATTTTACGAGCCAGATCAAAGACGACGGCCCGATTGAATGAAAATGAATCACGTCTGCGTCCCTTCTCCAAACATCGAGACACGCCCTGAACGTATGAGTAATGGCGTCAAAGTTTTTTGTCGATATGCTCGGCAAACTTATCAAATTTACGCCGCGGTATTTTGTTAAATCCGGTTTTGTGTAATTGGGACGAGTATAAACAAAAACTTCGTGGCCGGCTTCGACCAAACGAACGGACAGTTCTTCGACATGTTTTTCAACTCCGCCGAATTGGGCCGGTATTCCTTTTTGTCCGATAAAATATATTTTCATCCCGTTTAGAAGCAAACATCAATCAAAATTTTTGATTGCAATCTGCAAATTAGCTTATATTTTGATTCCCGCGGAAGTAATCGAAACTTCTAACGGGATTCATGTTTCTAAGCGCGTCAAACCGATAAACACGCTTATTTTTAATTTAATTTTTTATTTTATTAAAGGCGTATGGCTAAAAATTTTCCCTAAAGATTAGCACAAATTTAATTCTCTGTCAATAGCCGAAGATCAACTCCTTTTTAAACTCAACTCACGCTTCTCAGTTTTCCCTCTTACTTCTATTCGCTTCCGTTTTCCGACAAACCGTTTATAAATCCTCAGTAAATTCTCAAAATAATCGGTCCCGTTCAAATTTCGAGAAAATTTTTTCGCGTTCTCGCCGATAGTTTCCATTTTTTCTTTTCCCAAACTTTTTAAAATCGAATTCAGTTCGGAGGAATCTCCGGGCGCGAATAAAATTCCGGTTTCGCCGTTTTTAATGACTTCGGGTATGCCGCCGATCTTCGAAGCGATTACAACCTTCCCTAAAGTCATCGCTTCCAATACGCTCAAGGGCATATTTTCCGGCCAAAGGGAAGGAACTACGACCGCCTTGGCTCCGATAATTATTTTTTTCAACTCTTCCCCGCTTTTATAACCGAGAATTTCAATCTGTCCCTCCAAACCGTTTTCGGCAATTTCCTTTTCTATTTTTTTTTGTTCCGATCCCGTTCCGGCTATTTTCAGTTTTTCTTTGACGCCGGCCATGGCTTTAAGTAAAACAAAAATTCCTTTTTCGTCGGCAAGGCGGCCGAAATAAAGATAGTAATCGCCGACTTCGGCGTTATCTTCTTTCTGAAAGTTCGAAGGGATAAAATTATAAAGCTCGACGATTTTATTCTCGGGGATTCCGAACGCCACGCAGATTTTTTCCATGAACGCACTCGGAGCGATAAACAAATCGACATCCTTGTACAACTTTTTATTGAAATAAAATTCCAAAGCTCCCAAGAGGCTTTTGGCCCAAGAATCTTTTATGCATTCGCGCAAAACGCAATGATAATAACCGCCTTTTTCGCAGCGGTAACAAACTTCGTTTTTTGAAAACAATTTGCGGTTGGGGCAAATCAACCCGTAATCATGCAAAGTTTGAATTACGGGAATGTTACGTTTCTTTAAAATTTTGATAATGGCCGGACCGATTTGATAATCGATGTTGTTCAAATGGGCCATGTCGATTTTTTCTTCTTTGAGCAACGCCTTGAGTTTTTTTACGGTTTCATAGTTGTAAAAAATTTTTACGATATTTTTTAAACTGAATTTATCGACATCGACCGGAGAAACGAAAAATTTTTCATATTCCGTTTTTTCGTTCTTTTCGTCTCGCATGGAGAACGGAACGACTTCGTGCCCGTTTTCTTTTAAAATTTTTTCCAAATCGAAAAAATAGCGTTCCGAACCGCCCCTGAGATAATAAAATTTATTTACCAGTAGAATACGCATGAATTTTATAATTTTTAATTTTGTAATTTTTAAATAATATTCTAATGAGTTAATTTTTAAAAATTTGTTATTAAAAATTGTTTAAAAATTAAAAATTGGAAATTAAAAATTTTTCTAAAATAGTCTTGCCACTTTGAATTTATTTCTAATTATCCACCATCCGATTTTTAAGGCGTTTTTCCTCATCTCCCCTCTTAAGGTGCAAATCGTCCAACTCTCGTCAAATTTTTTCTCTTTTATTTCCTTTCTCGCTTTTTGCGCCTCCGCGCCGGCCCAAATTTCATCAAGATTGTTTTTATTGATATTCCCGATTTTTAAGTTGATCAGATTGCTCGGATAAACGCTTCCGTCGGCGTCGATAAAGGCGGAATCGAATCCCGCGCCGCTCGGCAAAAGCCTCTTTTTGTTTTTCGCGTAAAACAAAAGGCC
Organism: bacterium; assembly: GCA_021788015.1. GTDB lineage: Bacteria > Patescibacteriota > Patescibacteriia > Patescibacteriales > JAKAJF01 > JAJYLD01. The sequence continues at coordinate 14,717 of JAJYLD010000003.1, forward strand.
GTATTCGAAATAAGCGCGGAGCCATTTTTTTATTTTTCGGCTCTTGAGTTCGTTTTTTATTATGTAATTCATGGCCGCTTCGATTTTTTCCGACGGATTGACGGCGTTATCGTTTTTCTTAAAATAAATTTCCGAATTCTGGACCATGGACACGGAAAACTGCAAATCGTTTTCTGTCGCGAAATCGTAAGCGCGGGACAAATCGTCCGCGTTGTCTTCCATCAAAGTAAAACCGATTCCCAAATTTTTCACCCCCGCTTTTTTAAGTCCGAAAAGAGTCGCCTTCGCTTTCTCAAAAATATTTTCAATCCCGCGAATTTCGTTATGCGTCTCCCCGATTCCGTCCAAAGAAATTCTTACGCCGATCTTCGGATCGATTTTTATGGCTTTTTCCATTTGCGCCAAAATCAATTCTGTCGCGAGTCCGTTCGAAGAAATTATGATTTGCGCTTTCGGATTTTTCTTTTTCACAATCTCGACTATTTCCGGAAAGCGCGTATTTAAAAACGGTTCTCCGCCGGTCAGGTTTACGTATTTCAAATTTTCACCCAAATTCTCGAGGGCTTCAAAATTCAAATTTTCCGGATTCTCCATTTTCCAGATATTGCACATCTTGCATCTTGAATTGCATTTGTGGGTAATCGCCAAAGTTATGTCGACCAGTCTTGATTTTTCCATAAAATTAAAGTAAAATTGGATTACATGGGTCTGTCAGCAGACCCGTAATCTTATCACGAATTCTTAAAAATGTCAACACTTAAAAAATACACCATTGTTCTTGTTTTCACCGTCCTGATCGCTTTAATTTTGCCGTTTATAAAACTTGATCCCGTCATTTTATTTTTGGCGGTCGCGATTATTTATGTCGTCATTTTCGCGTTTCTGAATAATAAAATCGGCCTCTTTTTTTTAATTCTGGTCCGGCCTTGTCTTGACATATTGGGAGACAAGCCGGTTTTTAATTTAGGAAAAACTTCGGTAAATCTCGCTTCCTTTTTCGGAGTTTTGACTTTGCTTTTTTCTTTTTACGTGATCGCGAAAGGATTTAAAAAATTAAAGCGCCTCCCGCCCTTTTTCTATATTTTTATTTTTCTGGGGCTTACTTTGGCTTCGGTTTATTTTTCAATGAGTCCGGGAACGAGCTTTGTCGAATGGATTCGCCTCTTAAGCGTCTTCGCCCTTTATCTGGCTTCATTCACCTTAATTGAAAATAAAAAAGATCTTGACACGCTTATCAAGGTCATAATCGCGTCGGCGATAGTTCCCGGCCTTTTCGCGTTTTACCAATATTTTACGGGCACCGGTATGACCCTTCCGCTTGAAGGCATATATAACAGGATTTTTGGCACATTTTCCCATCCCAACCTATTCGCCTATTACTTGATTCTGCCAATTTCTCTTTCCGTTTATCTTTTTTGGAAAGAAAAAAACGATATTGCCAATTTATTATTCGCTTCCTTTCTTCCTTTCTTTTTGATTTTGCTCCTTTTTACTTACACTCGCGGCGCTTGGCTCGCTTTCATAATAATCATTTTATTTTTGGGGATTTTCAAAAGCAAAAAATTATTGATACTCATGTTTTTGGGATTGCTTCTCGTTTATTTCGGAATAAGCTCCGTGCGAGAAAGAGTCGACAATTTGACAAACAGTCAATACACCTCCGTCAATTGGCGCATGGATCTCTGGAAAGACGCCGTTAAGTACGCGGAAGAAAAACCGATTGCCGGTTACGGAACGGGTACGGCGACGGAATTAATATTGGCCAAGCGCGGAACCCGGTTCGGTTCGACCGCGACGCATAATGATTATTTAAAAGTCGGTTTGGAAAACGGCTTGCTCGGCCTTTTGGCTTATCTCGGCATTATAATTTCCATGCTCGTCAATTTGAAAAATGAATATTTTTTCGCGAAATCGGAAGAACTGAAAAAACTCATTTTAATCAGTATCGGATTCACAATCGCCATCTACGCCATGAGTTTCGGCGATAACATTTTAAGAAATACGGCCTTGCAGTGGTCATATTTCGCCTTCTTGGGTGGGTTGTTTGCGTATATAATGAAAACAAAATTAAAAACGATAAATTCCTAAATCTCATTTTGAACACCATGGGGTTTGGGGGCGGAATTGAGCGCTGAGGCGAGAGAATTTAAGATAAATCAATGTGATAGCGAATTGGAGCCCCCAAAACTTTTTGGTTACTTTTTGGTTACAAAAAGTAACTCCTAGCGAAGCGTTTTGTAAAAAAAATAAGCCTCTCTGACCTGGTTAGTCATGAGAGGCTTTTATTGTCCTCCTTTCTCCTCTATTAGTGAGGAGTGTTTTGCGAAAAGTTCGATACCCCTTTCCGGCAGGTGTCTGCCAGTTCGGGGTGCGGGCCCTGGACTATTTTGCCCAGGCCCAGATATTTTAACGGATAGACCTTGCCCTTGCACTCGAGAATGCCAATGGCAAGGCTGCCGAGGTTGGGTCTGCCCGATGCCGTTGTGTCGTAGACAACCCATGGGTTGTCCGGATTAAGGACGATAGGGTATGGGCTTCCGTTCAATCTGCCGTCGCCCCAAATGTGCTCTACGTCCGGCGTGGCATCGGTAGCATAATTGGGGATGACAATTGTAGTCTCCCCTTCCTTTATGGCTCCCTCGGCGATATAGGGATGCGTAACGCCGGGAGCGCCTGCAGCCCTGGCCATGTCGAGAATGCCAGATGCGAGTCTGACCCTGTCCGGAACCATGCTCTGGAGCTCGGCATCGGTCATTACCTTGCCACTCTCGGTTACGTGGAGGCCGTAGAAAGTGATAAAAATTTTGTCTCCTTCGGCCTTCACGTCGACGGCGTTATCCCGGCTTGTCCCGAGATTAATGGCGTTTCCTACGGCCGCCGGGTCGTTCGCCGGGAGTGCGGTCCATTCGCCGGCAAATGCCGCAGTTATTCCGAAAAGCATTGCCATTGCCATTGCCATTGCCATAATACACGTCTTTTTCTTCATTTTCTTCATTCCAGACCTCCTGTCAGATATTTCTGCCGTAGTTGCTCTTGTTTTCCCATATTGATCTTCACGCCATAGCCGATGCTTGGCGGAGAAGACCTTTTCCTTTCCCTAAACATCTTCTCGAGCGCACCGCTTATGTCAATGGCGGTGCCGATTCCTAGATCAACGGGGTTAGGTCCGGCTATGTCATGATAGAGCTCGAATTGACCGACCCTATCGATGACGTAAACATCCGCTCCAACCCTTGTTTTTAGCTGGGCCGGATCCGCGAAATACATCTCGCGGGCACTCCCTCCGACCTCGACTCCATGATCCTGATCAAAGCTGTAAACGCTCGCGTCAACCCCGAGCGAAGCCGAAGTCCGGTTCTGGGCGGGGTTATGCAGCGGAGTAACGATTCCGCTTGCCCCGTCCGTCCAGTCGTCAGCTTTTTTCCGGGCAACATCTACGTTCACTTCGCCCGCCAGCCGGATCATCGGGAACCACTGGCCCTCTCGGTAAAATGTATAATGATCATACGTCGAGAGCATGCTATGTCTCTCATGATCACTGTATTTTCCGAAAGGCGTCTCCAGTTCCGCCCGTTCGTCAAGCGGTCCGAAGCTTGCGCGCGACAGCCACTCGTAGCCGTCAGCGGATTGCTTGTAAGCCGCGCCGAGTTGGGCGAGATTGGCTTTATCCTCATATCCGGCATCCGTTCGGATGTCGAGATAGACGTCCCCCACGGCCGGACCCCATTGATGGAGCGTGCCATCACTGTCTCTGTATCCGTAGGGATAAAAATGTCCCCATGCCCAGGCGCCCCAGACGTTGGTATTTGCCTCGTCCCATTCGTAGAATCCGCCCGCGCTTATCTCGGCATCGGGCTGATACTCGTACGGAGTCGGACTGTATGTTACTGGAGTAGGAACTCCAGGTGACACTGCGACACCAGGCGGCGGAAGGAGAAGTAAAAGCAGCTTCTTCTTTAGCAAGGGTGCGGGGGGCGTAGGTGGAGCAACCGGCGGTGTCGGAGGCTTTGCCTCTTTCCACCAGCCGAGATTGTTACAAAGGTCGAGGAGTATGACTTTAAAGATATCCTCGTTCTTCGCGAATTTATATAAGTCGCCATCGAGCTTCAGATGGCGATATTTCTTTGAAACGGCGACAATCACCTTATTGAAAATCTGGTAATTGCCATAGGTGAGCTGCTCGAGCTCATCTCCGTTTTTTAGAACATACCTGCCATCCGTTTCGCCCTTGGCGATTCGGAGTTTCAGTTCAACTTTTGCCCAGTCCGGCAGATCGAGTTTATCGATCATCTCGGACAGACTTCTCTTCCTACCGAACGGTTTTGCTCCCGGGTTGCGGTAATAAACAACCGCGGGAATGTTTATACGATGTCCTATCCGCAGTCTTCTCGGATTTACGCCCGGGTTGACTTGCCGGATTCCACGCACGCTCACGTGATAATGTCTGGCGAGTTTCGTAAAGTTATCGCCCTTTTTGATTTTAACCACGTGAGTTTCTATTGCAACTTCAACCGCTTGCGTCTTCAAGACTTCGCCGGGGTAAATCAGATTTTTATTCCTGATCACGTTCCGGTTAATCTTGAAGAGCTCTTCCGTCCCCATTCCGTATTTTCTTGCGATTCTCGAAAGGCAATCGCCCTTCTTCACGACATAAGTCGTCGTGTTCGCGAAAACGGAAACGGGAACGAGAAGAAAAATTAACGCGAAAATCATCCCTAACCTTTTCATCAGTCTCACCTCCTTCGCGCTATGCGCTTTTGATCGCAAAATACTTTCATTTCCGTTTCTCATCACGCGTTTCGTCTTCTTATTCTCGGGCGCCTATAGGCGGCTTTCTGCGATGGCAGAAAACGGATCTCGATCGAGGTCTTTTATTCGGTTTGCGCGTGGCAAACCGCCTTGAATAAAATTTCGGAACGACATGAATAAAAACATCTATGATTTCTTTTGCTTTTCAAATTTTACGGTTTATCCGAAATCATGGAGCATGCACATACTCGTAGCTTCTTGGCGTTTTGAATTTCGCTTTCGCGAAACTGGACGCCGAAACCAGAGTCTGCGACATGATCCATTTTTCTTGAACTTTGACGCTGACGTTAACTATGACGACGGAAGTTATGGGAGTTAAAGAATAGGCAACATCCGCCGCGCCTCTGACCCGTATTTCCTTATGAGTCTTTACCCGATGAAGCCGAATCTGATTGCGAGCCTGTGCGCCTCTCTGTCTGCCCACTTTTTCACCGCAACCTTCTCATTCAAACCCTTATAGCCAAACGCCTCAGGGTCTTTCATAAGCTGGCGGATAAAAGCGTGTTCTACGCCCTTACCGGAACCGGGTTTTATCACCGCGAGAACGCTCACGGCGTTCGTAATCGCCAGTTTCGGAGCGGGAACCGCGGTGGAGGGAGGTGTGGTGGTCATTGGCGTCATCCTCTCAATTTTCTTGCGCAGGCAAACCTCGTAACCCAGAAGGGCTGCGATTATTGCCAACATCGAAAGGATATAAATCCCTATAAGAAACCACCTCCTTCTTTTCCTTTTGTTTGTCCAATCATCGTTTTCTGCCATAGCTCCCGCCTCCTTTGGTGGGTGGAGCGGGAGCCGAAGCCCCCCGCCTATTTTATTTTTGCATTATATTCCAGGACATACGCGTTGTATTCTTCGTATGTCTGGAATTCCTTGCCGGTTTCCGCTTTTATTTTCGCCTTGAGCTCAGGTGAAAGCGGAGCTGCTCCCGACGGAGCGGTTGCGGTAATCATAGCCGGAGCGGAAGGATACAACCCTCTCGCTCGCAAAACCATGTCCGCGACATCGCCGGCGTCCGGTTTGTAACTGAAACAGCCGGAGACGTTCTTGCTCGCCCGGAAGTCAGGCAATTTTACAACTTTTGCCAGGAGGATGTACACCCCTTCTTCCACGGGGGTTACGATGGGATAAGCTATGAGTCCATACCACCCGCTCCCCAGTTCCCGGATAATACTCCTGACCGTCGAGTCTTTTTCGGCGATCGCCTCGAGCTGGTCTTTGGTCATGGTGGACATGTCGTAGATTCCGTATTTGTCCTCCAACCTTTTTTTCAGGACGGAGACAAACTTTAAGCCCGCCTCCTCCTGCATCTTGACCATGGCCCAGTACAAATCCGAGCCCTTGCGCACCTCTGTAATCCCGGGCGCGCCCGCTTTGATCTCGGTCAGGAATGGGGAGTTGTACTTTATGCCGCTATTCTGGATGCAAGCGCCGGCCTGATTGCAGATCAATTCGCCGCACCTGTCCTCAATGCCAGTTTTCTTCCCCTCGTATTGCGCGAGAGACCCAGACAAAACAATGAACATCCCGCGCGGTGCCCTCGGGTTTATGACTCTGTAGTCAATCGCCCGATAATGCTCGTCCTTTTTTCCGTTCTTGTCCATTACAACTGCCGGCCACGCGAATCGGCCGCCGACACTGCCGGCAAGCTCGAGCTGACTATTCGGCTCGAACCGCACGACTGTGAAAACTTCGGGCAGCGCCTGCAGGTCCGGCGCCCTGAACATGTCCTGTTGGCGCATGTTATGCGAACACGCGGACAGGAGAATTGTCAGCAATATCCCTGTTATTAAAACCGTCCTTCTCATTTTAGCTCCTCCCATCCGCAACAGCCTGTTTTATAGACCGCGCGCGCGTTGAAGTTCTTACTATAATACCGGACGAGATGGCACCTTCTATTTTGGCGGGTATTTTGTTCGCAACGAACATTTCCCCAACCTTCTCGCCGGCCAAGAACCTGTGATAAGATGCGAGGTCGGACTTGATGCTTTTCTCGACCTCGTTTTCCGGGGAAGGAGCAATCGCTTCCCTGATCGGGTTGCCTAACAGCCCGTTCCCTCTCATCGGCAGTTTTACATCATACTTGATCTCGGCCTCCGCTGTTAATACGCGGAGGGAAATCGTTTTAAAACCCGGCTTCCCTGTCTTTTTCACTTTCACTGCCTTAATAAGCGCTAAGGCGCTTGCTAAAATAACAAAAACAACGGCTTCCTTCTCGTACGGAAAAATCATTTTGGTAGCGGCGGCGGTAACAAAGACGTATTTCACTTCCACCGCCCTTTTATTCTCGCTGTCTCCCCGGGTAATTACCGTTATTCTGGCATCGGGGAAGTGCGATAGTAAGAACTCCTTCACCTGCTCGGCCCGTTCCTGGGCCACGCGATCATTTTCGGGCGCGGACCCGGTACGATCCGCAAAACCGACGACGTTCACTCTAAACGAGCTTTCGCCTTTCGGTTTCGCCCGCTCAATGTCCTTCGTAAGACCGTTGAGTTGCGCTTCAACGGCCCCTTTTATCGCAAACTCGCCGAGGCCATAGCTTGTGATCGTTTTCACGCCGGCGTAAGCCGCCGTTGCGACAAACGCGACTAAAACAAACACAAAAATCGCCGTCACTTGTCTCATGTCGAGACCTCCTTTTCGCCTCATGGGCGTGAAAAAATATGTAGGACCGATGGTCCATTGTCAAAGAAACTATCCGAAAACCCGATCGGTTTTGGATAGCCGAAACTCCTATCGTCGAAAGACGGTAAGAGCTTTAGGTATCCAAAATGTTTTTTATGCTTCCGCTTTTGTCGATATTTCCCAATGGGTTATCTTTTTCGGGCGCGAAAATTTCTTCCGGCAAATTTTCTTCTCGAACGTCGTCTTTATGATAAACCGGCGCCGAATCCGAATCGACTCGCGGAGTGCTGTAAACGATATTTGTTTCCGCTTCCATTTTCTTTCTTTTCCTTTTCCCCCAAAGTTTCAAACTGTATTTTTCGTCCGGAAAAAGATAAATGTAAAAAAATGAAAAAATCAAACTCAATATGGAAGCGGAAATAAGATTCAAAACCAAGTTCGGCTTTACCGGCCAGCGCGAAACGACCGGTTCGTCGATTATTTTTATGTTCACTCTGTCGCCGCCGCCGTCATATTCCTGGTGCCTTGTTTTTAAAATATAATCGACGCCCTTCGCTATTTGCTCGACTTGATATTTATCGGGATGATAAACGCGCACGTCGATTATTCCCGTGTCGTTGATCGGACTGGCGGAAACGGTTTTCGTCCACGCGTCCATTTTCTGATCGGCCCTTTGCGGAAAATAATTCTGGTTGATATCAAAGCCGGAATTCATCACTTCGTCGAAAAAAGATTCCGAAGTTATGACATTGGCCAGAATATTGCTTAAATATTCATTCGACTGAGCGGCCGTATAAGGATCGACGTTGCCGTTGAAATCTTGCACGACCAGGATTTTGGAAGCGGCTTCGTATTTTAACGGTTGAACAAGAATCAAAACGGCCGTACCCAAAATAAATAACAAAAAAATGGACAAAACGGTCTGCCCTTTTCGTTTTAAAAGCTGAATGAATTCATTGATTTCCATACACATTATTTAATACTAAGTTTCCAATATTAGCATTAAGTCCTAAAAAAGTCAAGACTGTAAAAAATTCAAAAAAAGAGCTTGGGTTAGCCCTTTCTTTATGATAATGCATAGTCAACAAGATTTAAATTTCGAATGCCGAAATTAAACTACGATATCCCCAGTTCGTCAATGGCGATTATTTTCTTGCCCTCCAAAACGCCATAAAGAAATACATCCGTCATGTCTCTTCTGTACTTAAACTCTTTCAAATCCAATAAAGTATAGTTAAGTTCCCTGCCCATTTCCTTTTGCAAAGATTTGATCAATCTCGTCACTTTTTCGCGCTCAAATTTCCCGACAACGAGAATATCGATAGGTGATTCGGGGTTATTCACAAAGGCTCCGGAAAGAACGAGCAGTTTTATTTTGCCGGCTTTCTTAATTTTTTCCGTGAATTCTTCTTTGTGCAAAATTTGCGCTTTGACTATCAAGTTTCTCAACTCTTCGAATAAAACAAAATCGGTATTCGCCTGATAATATTTTTTTTCCTGATTCGTTCCGCCGTTCTTGTTTCCTTCGCCGATCGCCTCATTTCCGTTTTCGTTCGCATTTTCATTTTCTCTGCTCGTGGTCGAAATTAAAAGCCCCAATTTTTCCAAATTTTCCAGTTCGCGTCTGACCGAGTTGATTTGCAATTTCAAATCTCTCGACAGTTGCCTGATATAAAATTTTTTTCGCGGATGAAAGAGAAAAGTTTTTAAAATTTTAACTCTCGCGTTCGATCCGAATAAATGGCTAAGCATGCATTTAAGTTACAAGGTTTATAAAGTTTGTAAAGTTATAAAGTCGGATTCACAAACACCTTATGAACTTTATAAACCTCATAGACTTGGGGAATTTAACATCCACTTTATTTTATAGTATAATATACGCATAAATAAGTCAAAATAGACAGTAAAGACGTTTGCTTGAAATTTATAGTAATTTTACTATATTTTTTTAAATTCCACTAATGTATTATAAAATGGCGCAACTCGTTTTGCGAGGTGCCGAGAAAAAAACCGGAACAACCAGCGAAATTTATATCGCCCAGCCCGATTCGGAAAAAGAAGATTTGGTCGGGAAATTATTTGTTTTGGTGGAAATAGATTCGAAAGCCGCCGGATACATAAAGTTGGTCAATTTCATAATCGACACTCTTGAACATAATTTCTATTTCGGAGAGAGAACCGTCCTTCGGGAAAGAGTAAAGACGATCAAGGTGGAGCAGGTTTTTGAATCCGCCTTGGCGAAAACAAACAAAAGCCTTATCGATTTCTCCCGGGCCGAAGGAATTAAAATAGAAGCGGAAAAAATGAATATTATCGCCGGAGTCGCGTTTGAAAATGAAATTCATTTTACCAGTGCCGGTAAAAATAAAGCTTTCTTGATTTTTAAAGAAAAAGACAAAAAAATCAATTCGAGAAATAAAATTCAAACTCAGGAAGAGAAAAAATTCAAACTGGTTAACGTCACCGAGCAAGCCGAGGGGGAAGAAAAAAGGGAGGTTAACCCAGCTAAATTATTCGCGAGCGTGATTAGCGGAAACCTGCCTTTCGGCGGATATTTTGTTTTCGCGAACGAGGCTTTTTCTGAATATTTGTCTCCGAAACAACTTATTGAGATCGTGACGACATTGCCTCCCGCGAGCGCGGTCGAACAAATTAAAAATATACTTTTAAGAATCAACGCTTACGTTTCTTTTTTGGGCGTAATAATAAAAAATACATCCGGTTTCGCGGAACCGGAAAAGAAAAAAGAAAAATTCATTCCGGCATCAAGCACGCGTGAATCCATTTCCAATCTGCAAAGTCTCGAAGAAAAAACGGAAAAGATTCTTTCTCCCGGAGGTTACGTAAATTTTAAGAAGGGGCTTGGAAAAATTTCCGGCGCCTTGAACATTAAAACGCCGAATTTGCGCTTAGGAAAGGGTGGATTTTCCGGATCGGGCATTCTAAAGGATAAAATCGTTTTTAAGAAAAAACCGGCTTTTAATTTCTTGAAGACTTTTATTTCCGTCTTGAGAGATTTATTTTCCTATGCGGTTAATTTTTTTACTTTTGTTTTTAAAACGGCCGGGGACAAAGAAAAGATGGCCGGCATCGCAAACGAGGCGTCTTCCCGGATAAAATCATTTTTTGTCGATTTAAAATCAAAATTTTTACAGTTTATTTTTTGGTTCAAAAATTTGAACAAAAAAGGGAAAGTTCTTCTTGTGATTATTCTACTTTCTCTTGTTCTCTTTACGCAAAATTTGATAGCTACCAATATTAAAAATAAAAAAATAAAAGCGGAAACCGCTCTGGCCAATTCCGTAAGCGAAATAACGCAAACAGAGGATCAAATCGAGGCCGATTTGCTTTATAATAATGAAGATACGGCCAAAGCGTCTTTGGCGGAAGTAAAAACCCTTTTGGCCGAATTGCCGCAAGACAACACGGGGAAATATAAATCGCTTTTTGACAAATATAATACGGAAATGGCGCAAATTAGCCATGTGGTTAAACTTGGCAATCTGACGGAAGTCGCCAATTTCACAAAGCTCGATCCAAACGCCAATCCCGACAATTTGATCATGGACAATGCCAAAATTTACGCCGCCGATTCCGTAGCGAAATCGCTTTACATTGTGAATACGACCAACGATTCGATTTCGTCCAAAAATCTGAGCAACGCCGTCAATCTTAAATTTCCTTTTATTGATAATAACGGCAATATCGATTATTACAACGGCGCCTATTTTATTTCTTTTGATCCAAAATCAAAAAGCGTTTCCGATCTAAAGGCCGATCTAAGCAATTACGATATCGCCGGAATTTCCGATTATAACGGCAGCCTGTATGTTTTGGACAAAAAGAGTGACCAAATTTATAAATTCAGAAAAACGGTTTCCGGTTTTTCCGAAATCGCGTCCTGGATGAAAGATCCCGTCAATTTAAACAATGCGTCTTCGATGGATATAGACGGAAATATTTTCGTCGCGGAAAACAATGGCACCGTTTTAAAATTTACAAGAGGACGCGAAGAAAATTTCCAGCTCGATTCGGTTAATCCGAAAATTGACACACCAATAAAAATTTACGCTGACAATTTGAACTTTATTTATATTTTAGAGCCGGCTAAAAACAGGTTGGCCGTATTTACCAAAGACGGAAAATATGTCGAGCAATTTCAATCCGATCAATTTACGAATTTAAAAGATTGCGTAATCGACGAAAAAAATAAAACTATTTATTTCCTAAACGGTCCGACCATACTCAAAGCCCAAATTCAGCTCCCGATGAAATAAAATTGAATATTTGCTTTATCAGAAATTATTCCAGGAAAAGCAACATTAAATTTCTAATTTTTAATTTCTGAACAATTTTAAATTTTTGAATTTTAAAATTTAGAAATTGAAAATTCATTGAAAATTAAAAATTTAAAATTGAAAATTTTTCTTTATTTTCATTTTAGAAATATAAAAAAAGACCCTTTTTAAAGGTCTTTTTTGATGCTCTGTTTTCTATTTTAACGTTACCTTCGCTCCCGCTTCTTCCAATTTCTTCTTGATTTCTTCCGCTTCTTCTTTCTTTGCGCCTTCCTTCACCATTTTCGGAGCCGCGTCCACCAAATCTTTCGCGTCCTTCAACCCCATATTGGTGATTTCGCGAACAACTTTAATAACGCCGATTTTGTTGGCGCCGGCATCGGTTAACTCAACATCGAAAGATGTTTTTTCTTCCACCGCCGGAGCGCCCGCTCCCGCTCCCGGCATAGCCGCCATCATCATGGCCGGAGCGGCCGCTGAAACGCCGAATTTCTTTTCCAAAATTTTTACCAATTCGGCCAGATCGAGAACAGACATTTTTTCGACCTGTTCTACCAATGATTTAAACTTTTCCGGAACTTCTACTGAAGTTTCCTCAACTTTTGTTTCTTCTGACATATTTTAGAATTATGAATTATGAATTATGAATTATGAATTCCTGGATTCATGATTCCTGATTCATGATTCAAAAAATTAGTAATAAATTTAAACTTTTTTATCTCCAACGGCTTTCAATACGTTTACCAGCCCTCTTAAATTGCCAGCCAAAGCGTTTACAAAACCTGAAACGGGGGCGTTTATCGAGCCCACCAATTTCGCGTACAGCTCTTCTCGCGAAGGTAATTCGGCCAGATCGGCCACGTTTTTGCCGGTTATGAATTTATTTTCCAGAATACCGCCCAAAAATTCAATCTTGCCTTCATGCGTTTTCCCGAATTTGGCGACGATTTTTGCCGGCGAAACTTCGTCCGAAAAACCGAAAATGGCGGCAAGCTGACCTTCCATGCTTTTCGTGTCGACGCCTTCTATGTCGGCGTCTTTCAAGGCGATGTTCAACAGGGTCTTTTTGGCAACCAAATATTCGTTACCTTCCGATCGAAGCTCTTTTCTTAAGGTTTCATTGTCCTTAACGCCCAATCCGTTAAATTTTGTAAAAACAACGGATTTCGCCTTGCTCAAATTTTCCTTCAAATCCCTAAGCATTTGGCTTTTTTGTTCTTTTGTCTTTGGCATATTAAACGCGGATGAAACGAATATGACACGAAAATTAACGAATGCTATTTAACGTTTCTTCCTATATAAAATTAAAAAAAATATAAAAATTATTTTTTAGATCTAAGCTATTAAAAAATTTTAGTTCATCTCAAATCGTTCATTTCTTCGTGTGTTATTCGTTTTCTAGTGTTTAAATAAAAAAATCCGTGGCTTCCCACAGACCCAAAATGACTGAAATTAGTCAGTTTCTCGGCCTCGGCAGGTCTTATTTTCTTGCCTGCTGTCTGTGGCTAAGCTTTATATGAATTTATATTAACACATTTACAATTCTTGTCAATTGCCCAGGTATTTCGCTTTATTTTGCAGATGTTCCGCGTAGGTTTTGCTAAAAATGGTCCTTCCGCTCGCGTCCGTCAAGAAATAATTGTAATCCGTTTCTTCGGGATAAATGGCCGCGTCGATCGCGTTCAGACTCGGATTCGCAATCGGTCCGGGCGGCAAACCTTTGTATTTATACGTATTATAAGGAGAATTGATTCGAGTTTCTTCGATTGAATGCGAAGTTTTGCTGTCTCCCAGGGCGTAAGTCAAGGTTGAATCCAGTTCCAAAGGCTGGCCGTTTTTAATTCTTTTCCAAAAAATTCCGGAAACGATTTTCATGTCGCTTTCGGTTTTCACTTCTTTTTCGATCAGCGAGGCCATGGTTACTTCCTCATAAATCGTCCTCCCCCGCTTGGCGATGTCCGCGCGCATTTCCGGAGTTAATTTTCTGTCAAAGTTGTCAAGCATCTTTTTTATAACGTCATTCACGCTCGCATCCTTATAAATGCGATAAGTATCGGGGAAAAGGTACCCTTCAAGGCTCGCGTCTTTAGGCTTGTCGCTTAAAAAGTCATAATCTTTTTTATATAAATCGGCATTTTTCGAATCGACGGCATTTAAAAAATCGCTTGCGGAAACAACATCATTATTTTCAAGATAAGAAGCGATTTCTTTCGCATTCCAGCCTTCGACGATTTTTATGGTTCTTTCTTTACTCAAAGTTTCTCCGCTCACAAAAACTTTGACGATTTCGGCCGTATTCAATTTCGAGCTTAAAGTAAAATCTCCGGCAACAAATTTTGATTGGCTTTTCGTAAGCCAAACATAAGTTTCAAAAAAGAAACTCGACCGAATCAGACCGGCATTTTGCAAGTCACGAGAGATCTCCTTTACGCCTTCGCCCTTGGAAACGGAAAACACCCGATCCGAGCCGTTTTTATTTACGGGGACATAAACATCGTAAGCGTAAACATAAATGCCGCCGGCCAAAAACAAAATTAAAATTATAATTGCATATTTAAACATTTTCATAGATCATTTAGGTTCATAATGTTTATAAAGTGAAATAATGACTTACGAACCTTATTAACCTCATAAACTTTATGAACCCTTAACCAGCGGAACAAAAATAAAACCGGGGAAATTTTTCTCCTCGAATTTATTTTCGCTCTTTTTGTCTATCGCCATTACCCGTTGCGAGCCGAACGGTTCTCCGATGGGAATTACCAAGCGTCCGCCGATTTTCAATTCTCGCAATAACTCTTCGGGAATTTTTCCCGCGGCCGCCGATACCAATATTTTATCAAACGGCGCGGATTGAGGCAACCCGAAACGCCCATTGCCCAAAATCATTTCCGCTCTCCTTTTTTTTATAAAATTATATTTTGAAACATTTTTCTCCCCGAATTTTTTTAATCCTTCAATAATTTCCACTCCATAAACCTTTCCTTTTCCCCCGACAATTTCGGCAAGCAAAGCCGTAGTCCAGCCCGAACCCGAGCCGATATCCAAAATTTTGTCGCCTTCGCTAGGTTCCAAAAGTTCGACCATAAAAGCGACCGTCAGGGGTTGGGAAATAGTCTGGCCGTAACCGATCGGAAGCGGAGCGTTCGCTTCGGCCGCGTATTCGTTTTCCGGCAAAACAAAATCCCTTCGTTTGATTTTTCTAAAGGCTCGGATAATTGCCGGGGTTTTTAAAATTCCTTCGTTAATTAATTCATCGATTAAACCCATATTAATGCGGCTATTATAGCAAAAACGGCACAAAATGGACAGATTTCGGTTATCAACAGTTGCGAAATTTATTTTTAGGCTATAATAAAATTAGATATGCACAGCTCTCTATAATCAACCGCCAATTTATTGGCAAGGAGGGAATCCATGGCCACCACTAATGAAAAAAGTCTTCTCACATCTGGCCAAAAGCCCCGGCAGGACATCCGCTCCCGATTTACGCAATCTAAAGCCCGAGAGGTTTTGGCTCATGCCCAGGGCAAACTGAATGGTGCCTCAGTTGAACAGGCTTGGGCAAAAGGTGTGTTAACAACACAGGAATTGCAAGATTATAATGAAGCCATGGCCATAATCGAGGGCCACAGGCTTCCGGCTATGGAATAACAAACAAAGCCCAATCCAATGATTCGGGCTTTTTTTTGTAAAAAAGAAGCCCTGGCTTTTTAGCTTTGGGCTTTTACTTCCTTAATTTCCCTTGTATCAAGGTTCGTGACCACCGTCATGGAGTGCATAACCTTGATGAGGTCAGGATGATGTTTTTTTATTATACTCTGGGCCAAATTGCTCATGTAGAGCGCTTTCTCTTTGGCCCGGGTCAGTTTTGTTCCGGATTCGCTCGTGTACGCTGACGAGCAAAGGAGGACAAAGCAGTCATTAGAAATCCTGCCCGCTTCCATATTTCCCCTGATTATGCCGGCCGCTTTGGCGATCGGTACTTCAAGATTGGGATCATACGGGCCCACTATAAGAGCCAGATTAGGTTCATACAGCCAGTCGAATCCGCGACCTACGGCAAGCACGCATTCCCTGTGTTCGACTTCGGTTATGGGCCTCTTTCTGCGTTTTATTTCCGTCATGTGGCGCAAATTGCCCCTTACCAACGGAATGAAATCATTAAAAATGTCTTGGGGCATTTTCTTAAATATCTTGCGCACCGCACTTTCGTCCCCTTCGCCCAGTTGCGAAAGCGGAACAATGGTTCCGTCATCGCCGTGTAAAATTATTTCATCCTTATCGGTTTCGAATCCGATCACAACGGGACAGACAATCTGATGGGATGAACCATAGACCCTTTCTATTTGCGCCTTAAAATTAAAGACGTAAACCAGAGAGGCCTGCTTGTTGTAACCGAACCCGGCGCAACCGCGATGCTCATCCCCTTCGGAAAAATGATAAGTAATAAGCATGAGCGTTTTTACCCCCTGGCTGACGCTGTATTCTATTTCCTCGCTGAATACGGTATCAAAATAAGGCCATCCGAGATCGACGTTTCCCGCGATGTTTCTAAATGACTTCATGATACCGAGCGGGGTTTCCGTTGCCAATGCGATGTTGATGCGACCGTCCATACATTCACCGAGAAGAATGCGCGTTGGATGCTGCCTGCGATAGAGTTGCCGTGCCATTTGAGCGTCCGGGCTGGAAAAGAGCGTTGAATGTTTTTTGTTTATCCCTACCAATTTCTGCGCTAATGGATGATGCATGATACCTCCCCGTTGCAATTTTTTAAAACAAACAAAAAAACAAGTTCTGAAAATCAGAACTTATTATAATATACTACATTTGACGCTTCTGTCAAGAATTTAAAAAATCCTGTCGTCTGTTTTCTGTTATCTCCGTTATCTAATTTATTCCACTTCCAAAAACTCGATATTTTCCTTATTATCAGCCAATTTCGCGTAAAGTAAAATAATTTCCTTGTCAGAGTATTTATTTTTAACAATATCTCGCGCTTTTCTTAACTCATTTTCATGGAATTTCTGTTCGGCTTCCCGGTCATTGTTAAACATCTTCGAACCGCCGTAAGCGCCACAGTCTTCATGATTTATAATGATAATTTTTTTGGCATGATGCAAATCGCAGGGCACGCTTATGCATTGCATGGCCAAGTCGTTCGGTTCGTCCGTGCTTTCGTTTATGGCCTTGGCCGATCCCGGAAGTGAAGGAAAATCAAATGTCTTAATGCCCGTTTCTTTTTCGATGTATTCCAAACTCTCCCGCCAAAAACGGAAATCAATACAGGTCAAGACCAATGCTTCGCAGGAGTGAACGTCTTTAAATTTAAATGGTATTTTCATAAATTGGTTATTATCCGGTTAACGAGTTAAAGAGCTAACGGGTTGTTTTTTAACTCATTAATCCGTTAATAGTTTAATCAAAAATTCTATTTATCCAAATTCTTAATTTTTTTCCATTTTTTTACGGCCTTTGTTCTCGCCAATTCTTTTTCGATTTGGGCTTGTATTTCCGTAAAGTCTACATCATCCTTATGAATCGCGTTTTTCTTGGTTTGTTCGGCTCTTTTTCTCGCTTCTTCCGCCCTGTTCGTGTCGATTTCATGCGCGCGTTCCGCCGTATCGGCCAAAATCACAACCTTGTCTTTTAAAACTTCGAGAAAACCGCCGGACACGGACATGACCTCGATTTGGTTATCTTTTGTTTTCGCTTCAATGACTCCGGATTGCAAAGACGCGATCAAAGGAATATGATTCGGCAAAACCGTAATCTCCCCTTCCCTGGTAGGAACGGTTACCTGGAGCACATCCTCTTTTAAGACGACTCTTTCGGGTGTGACTATTTCGAAATGGATTAATTTATTGTCCATACCAATTAATTATTATCCGATTAACGAGTTAAAGAGTTAACGGGTTATTTTTTAACGCATTGACACGTTAATGCGTTAATAAATAATTCTTAAATTTGTTTCCCGACTTCCTCGATTCCGCCTTTCATATAGAAATCGCCTTCCGGTTTATCGTCATGCTTGCCTTCCAAAATTTCTTTAAATCCGCGAATGGTGTCGATCAATTTGACATATTTGCCCGGGCGACCGGTGAATGTTTCTCCGACAAAGAAAGGCTGGGACAAAAATTTTTGGATTTTTCTCGCGCGTTGGACGGTTTTTTTGTCCTCGTCGGATAATTCTTCCATGCCGAGAATGGCGATGATATCCTGCAAATCTTTGTACCTTTGCAAAACTTTTTGTACGCCGCGAGCGACATTATAATGTTCTTCGCCAACCACTTTCGGATCAAGAATAATCGAAGACGAATCAAGCGGATCGACGGCCGGATAAAGACCGAGTTCGGATAAGGCGCGGGACAAAACGACGGTTGAATCCAAGTGAGCGAAAGTGGTTGCCGGAGCCGGATCGGTCAAGTCGTCGGCCGGAACGTAAACGGCCTGTATGGAGGTAATGGATCCTTTATTGGTTGAGGTGATGCGTTCCTGCAATTCGCCCATTTCCGTCGCCAAAGTCGGCTGGTAACCTACAGCGGAAGGCATGCGTCCAAGCAAGGCGGATACTTCCGAACCGGCTTGAGTAAAACGGAAAATATTGTCGATAAACATCAACACGTCCATGTTTTTTTCATCACGGAAATATTCTGCGATTGAAAGTCCCGATAAAGCGACGCGAGCGCGCGCTCCGGGCGGTTCATTCATTTGACCGAAGACCATGGCCAGTTTGTCGATAACTTTCGCGTCTTTCATTTCGTGATAAAGATCGTTTCCTTCGCGAGTTCTTTCACCGACTCCGGCAAATACGGAAACGCCGCCGTGAGCCTTGGCGATATTATTGATCAATTCCTGAATAACAACGGTTTTTCCTACGCCGGCGCCACCGAACAAGCCGACTTTTCCGCCCTTCAAAATCGGACAAATCAAATCGATAACTTTAATTCCGGTTTCAAGAATTTCCGCTTTTGTCGATTGATCGGTAAATTCCGGAGCCGGTCTATGGATCGGGTACTTCTTTTCCGTTTTCGGAGTTTCTTCGCCGTCAACGGCGTTTCCGAGAACATCAAAAATCCGGCCCAAGGTTTTTTCTCCGACCGGCACGCTGATCGGATTGTCCGTGTTTACAACTTTGTCGCCGCGCTTCAAACCGTCGGTCGAAGTCATGGCGATCGTTCTGACCAAACTCGATCCGACATGCTGTTCGGTTTCAAGGGTAATTTTCTTTTTTTCGGACTCGACTTCCAAAGCGTCAAAAATCTTTGGAAGCTCGCCTTCAAATTCGACGTCAACGACCGCGCCGATGATTTGCTTAATTTTTCCTATTGTTTTGGACATAGTATTGACAAATTGATAAATTATGTTTATATATTATTAATTTTATTAAGGGGGATAAAAATGCGCAAGACCTCATGTGAGATCTTTTTTAACAATGCAAGCGGAATAAAAGAAAAGGTGGACAATTGGCTTAAAAAAAATCCTACGTTCGAGATAGTTGCAGCAACCCAATCCCAATCAGGGGACTCGAGTTTTATTACACTAACCGTTTTTTACACACATCTCTAATCCCAATTCCTCTCACTTCCCGCCACTCCTTTCGGATGGCGGTTTTTTTATTTGACTATCCTCACCCGGCGCTAATCGCGCCACCCTCTCCTAGTCAGGAGAGGGATTTTTCTATTCTTCCCCTCTCCAGACTTGGAGAGGGGCTAGGGGTAAGGGCCTGTCTAGGAGAAGGGCGAGGGATGAGGCCAGGCTTGGAGAGGGGTAAGAGGTGAGGGCAATCCACAAATCTTGAAAACGGGGCTCTATTTCAACGCATCGGCTCCCGCGGATATCTCGGCTATTTCCGCCGTTATCGATGCTTGTCTTGCCTTGTTATAAAAGAGCGTCAATTCGTCTATCATCGAACCGGCCGCTTCCGTCGCCTGATGCATAGCCGCCATGCGGGCGCTCTGCTCAGACGCATTCGATTCAAGCAAAGCCTGGTAAAGCTGAACTTCGACCAATCTTGGAATCATCTCGTCCAAAACTTCTCTCGGATTCGGTTCGAATGTATATTCATATTCGAACTTTTCGGTTTTCAAATGCTTTTCTTCTTTTTCTTTGATAAATCCCCTTGTCGTTCCCACTCTCGTATCCTGACCGACAACCCCAAGGTAATGGTCCGCATGAGCGTTGATGTCGACCGGCAAAATCTGTTTTACTCTCGGCATTTGTTTTACGGGGCTGACAAAATCGGTGTAAGCGACCATAATCCTGTCGTACCTTCCCGAAAGATAATCATTGATAATGTATTTCGCGATCGGAACCACTTCGGAGACTTCGGTAGCCAAATCAAGTTTTTCGAATTCGGCCACGATTTCATGGCCGTGACGGTAAATAGCGCTCCCCTTTTTGCCAATTAAAATAAATTCCGCGCCGATGGAATATTCCCTTCCTGCTTTATGGTGTTTCTTAATTGATTCATGAACCTTATTGATAATGGCGGTGTTGAATCCGCCGCACAATCCCCTGTTCGAGGTAATTAAAATTATTCCTACTTTTTTTATTTCTTCCCTTTTTGTCAAAAGCGGATGCAAATTGGTCCCATCCGCATTATTCAAGGCCCGTGACAAATTCAAAACGGTCTCCCAGCTCAAATTGGCGTAAGTTCTGGTACGCAAAACCGCTTCGACCGCCTTGCGCATTTTCGCGGCCGAAACCATTTCCATGGCTCTCGTAATCTTTTTCGTATTCCTGACCGATTTTATTCTTCTTTGTATGTCTCTAGTACTTGCCATTCATTTATTATTAACGTGTTCACGAGTTAACAAGTTTGTAACCCGTTAATAAACAATTACAATGTTGATTTATAGTCTTTTATCAAAATTTTCATTTTCTCTTCCGTCTCCGCACTTAAATCTCCCGTCTTAACGATTTCACTCAAAATGTCCTTGCCGTTATTTTCCGCGTATTCGCGCAGACCGGTTTCGAATTCTTGAACTTTGCTTACGTCAACATCATCGATAAAACCGTTGATTAACGCGAAGAAAACCAAAACTTGATGGGCGACTGGAAGCGGGGAGTATTGATCCTGCTTGAAAATTTCGGTCAATCTTTTTCCTCTTTCAAGTTTCGCTTGCGTTTCCGCGTCCAAATCCGATCCGAACTGAGCGAAAGCCGCCAATTCCCGATACTGCGCCGCTTCGAGGCGCATTTTCCCGGCCACCTTTCTCATGGCTCTGATTTGCGCGTCTCCGCCGACGCGGGAAACGGAAAGACCGGCGTTAACGGCGGGGCGGTTGCCTTGATAGAACAAATCCGGTTCCAAATAAATCTGGCCGTCGGTAATGGAAATAACATTTGTCGGAATATACGCGGAAACATCTCCGGCTTGAGTTTCGATTATCGGCAAAGCCGTGATCGAACCGCCGCCGAATTCTTTATTTAATTTGCATGATCTCTCCAAAAGTCTCGAATGAAGATAAAAAACGTCTCCCGGATAAGCTTCGCGTCCCGGCGGTCTTCGGAGCAACAGGGAAATTTCACGATAAGCGACCGCATGTTTCGATAAATCATCATAAATTATTAAAACGTCTTCTCCTTTGTCCAAGAAATATTCGGCCATGGCGGTTCCGGCGTATGGCGCTATATACAATAAGGAAGCGGGGTCGGATGCGCCCGCTAAAATAACGGTTGTGTATTCCATGGCGCCCGCTTGCTCCAATTTGGCGACAATGTTTGCGATTTTCGATTCTTTTTGACCAATGGCGATATAAATGCATTTCATGTTCTGACCTTTCTGATTGATGATGGCATCAATGGCGATCGCTGTTTTCCCGATTTGTCTGTCGCCGATAATCAATTCTCTTTGGCCGCGACCGATCGGAATCATGGCGTCGATCGCTTTTATTCCCGTTTGCACCGGTTGGTTTACACCCTGACGAGTGATGACTCCGGGCGCGATTTTTTCGATTGGGTAAAAAATGTTCGATTCGATTTTTCCTTTTCCGTCCAAAGCTTCTCCTAAAGGATTGATTACTCTCCCGATTACGCCTTCGCCGACCGGCACTTCGAGAATCTTTCTGGTCGCCTCGACTTCCGTTCCCTCTTTTACGCCCGCAAAATCTCCGAGAATGATGGCGCCGACCGAATCCTCTTCGAGATTCAAGGCCACTCCGAAAACATCTTCCGCATCGGTCCACGTTTTAAAAAGAAGCATCTCCGACATCATCACGTCGGAGAGACCGGAAATTTTCGCGATCCCGTCCCCGATCTCCAAAACATGTCCGACGGTTTTCCTTTTCGCTTCGGATTTGAATTCCGCGATTTTGTTTTTGAGTTGTTCAACAATAAAATCTTTGGTAGTAGACATATGTTTAATTTGCGATTTACGATTTGCAATTTTCAATTTAAATTGAAAATCGACAATTGCAAATTGAAAATAAATTATTTTATCATGTTTTCTTTCAACTCTTTAATCCTTGCCTTCAAACTGCCGTCCATAACCTGATCTTCGTACTTTATAACCACTCCGCCCAAAATACTTTTATCCACTTTTTCGGTTAATGCCACTTCTTTGGCCCCGGAAAGCTTTTCGACATAATCTTTAACTAACTTTAAAACGTCTTTATCCAATTCTCTCGCGCTTGTCACTTCGGCTTCGACGACTCCATGATTCCTATCCCAAATTTTTATAAATTCGTTTAAAATTTTTTCAATTTTTAAAAAATCGTTGTTCTCTTTCAAAATTCCCACGAATTTTTTTATAACAGATTTAATCTCGTCCGCAGTTTTATCAACTACGGATTCATAAAGGCTTTCTGCGTATTGTCTAATGGTAACTTTCATTTTAACAGACGAGACGACAGACGACAGACGACAGAAAATTCCTGTTATCTGTTTTCCGTTGTCTGTCATCTAATTATTTTCTTAATCAATTCTTTATCTTTTTTAACATCAACTCTTTCTTCAAGAATTTTTTCAAGCGAAGCGAGAACCAAATCGGAAACTTCGTTTCTAATTTCTTTCAAGGTCTGCGCCTTCTCCGCTTGCATTTTCTCTTTTTCCTGATTTATAATTTGGCCGATTTCTTCTTTTGAGCGGGCTATGATATCCTTTTTTCTTTCCTCGGCCTGCGCGCCCGCTTTCGCCAAAATTTCGTTAGCTTCTTTTTTCGCTTTCGCCATTATGACGTTGTACTCTTCGTTGGTCTGAAGCAATTTTTCCTCGATTGTCTTCGCGTCTTCCATGCTCTTTTCGATCTTTTTCGTTCTTTCCTGCATCACTTTCACGAGAGGTTTTAAGGCGAAATAATACAAAACCGCGAAAACAATCGCGAAATTTATTGCTTGAGCCAATAACAAACCCGTATCGATATGAAATGTTTCAATTAAAGATTCCATAGCAATTTTTAATTTTATAATTTTTAATTTTTAAATAATTTTTAATATCCAAATTTTAAAAATTAGAATATTATTTACAAAATTATAAAATTAAAAATTAAAATTTTAATAATTTTACCACTACCCCGCGCAAATTTACCGGGGCAGTCCGTAAAATCACTAATTCGTGAATTACTTGATGCTGAACGCGATAACCAGCGCGTAAATGGCGATAGCTTCCGCAAAAGCGGCGGCCAGAAGCATGGGAACCAAAATTTTTCCGGTCGCTTCCGGATTGCGGCCGATCGCTTCCATGGCTTTCGCGCCGATAAACCCGATACCGAAACCCGGACCGATAGCACCGAGACCGATTGCCAAAGCTTTGGCCAACATAGTTAAATCCATAATTTTATCGCATAACACATAACGCATATCGCGTAATGTATTATGTCTTTAATTAATTTTTATGTTATGCGCTACGCGTTATGCGTTACGCGAAAATTTTTTAATGTTCTTCTTTCGTCGTATTTATGGTTAAATATGCCAAAATCAACATTGCAAAAATCAAAGCCTGGATTAAGCCGACAAGAACTTCAAGAAACATAAACGGAACGGGCAAACCGAAAGCCAAAATTGCGGACATGGAGGCGAGTAGAACTTCGCCGGCAAAAATGTTTCCGAAAAGACGAAATGACAAGCTCATAACTTTTGCGATTTCTCCGATAATTTCAATAAAACCGACAAAAATTTTAATCGGGTTAACAATTAAAACGGTTAAGTCCCCTCTTATCTTTTCCGGTATTTCCAAAATCGCTTTTATGTTTATAAATTTATTGAAATGATGCCAAGCTCCGACTGTCGTAACTCCGATGATATGGCTTACAACAACCCCGATTATGGCCAATGACAAGGTGGCGTTCAAATCGGCCATGCCGCCGCGAAAATACGGAACAAAAACATTATTTCCGTTCTCGGCGACAACCTTTCCGACCGAACCGATACCGGGCAGAAGTCCGAGCCAATTGTTTAAAAGAATAAAAACAAAAAAAGTGAAAACGAACGGAAAAAACATCAATGATCTTTCCCTCGATCCGGTTACAGAATCGAAAATCCCCAAAAAACCGTCGATAACCGTCTCGAAAGCGTTTTGAATTCCGCGAGGAACGGTCCTAAGATTCAAACGAATCGCCAAACTGAAAATTACGATCAAAAAAACAACCAGCCATGAATTTAAGAGAGAATTGGTCACATGAAAATTGCCGATATTAAAAATCGGTTCGGCGAACATCGTGGTGTCGTGAACAATTGCGGTATTCGATTGTGTTGGAAGTTGCGCCATTTTTCAATTTTTTTATTCATTATTAATTTAACAATTATTTCTTTTTACCTTTTTTTTCCTCTTCGTCTATCTTTTTGTACTCATCTTCCGCGTCCTTGACCAACCTGAACATGGAGAAGATAAACGCAATCCCCACACTTGCGAGAAAAAGCCAAGGCTCGGTATGGAATGCCTTGTCGAGCCATTTTCCGATCATTACTCCGATTAAAACCGGAATTACTATCCAGAGTGACAATTTCGAAAAAAGTATCAGGGCGGGTTCCCACCAACTTTTTGTTTTTTTCCGGTTTGCATCTTTTTTATTTTCGTTTTTGTCTTCGTTCATAAAACAATAAACAAGGGCTTTTTTGTCCTTGATTTTTAGAATTTGTCTCAAAAATAGCTTTTAGTCTTTTTCTAAGGATTTTCGAGCAAACCCGCTTGCTCGCCCAGTATTTTGGCGAGGCAG
Source organism: bacterium (assembly GCA_021788015.1). Lineage (GTDB taxonomy): Bacteria > Patescibacteriota > Patescibacteriia > Patescibacteriales > JAKAJF01 > JAJYLD01. The sequence continues at coordinate 39,605 of JAJYLD010000003.1, forward strand.
GCAGCCGGATAAAAACTAAAAAAACCAAAAATTATTTTTTAAGACATTCTTAGTAAAAATATGGATTTTTCACCCATATTTATGATACAATTTCCCCCCTAAATGTCAATACTTTTTTACTTTTCATCCAGGTCGCCTTCGGGCATGCCCGCTCCCGCACCCCATTTCTCTCTAATTTTACCGCTTTTCTCAACACGAAAACCGGTTTTTTCTAATTTTTTTTGGGGAGATTTGTTTTCAGAAGATATGTAGCCCTTTTCTTCATCTGCGTAATATTTCAATCCCATGTTTTCCAATTTGGCTTTTATTTTATCGCTCAAGGTATGATATCTTTTTCCGGAAATGGGAATTTCATCAATATATCCGTCGTCCGGCAAATCTATTATTATCCGATAAATATAGGCGTCATTAAAACGGTCGCCGCCTTTCGGTTTTTCTTTTTGAAAAAATTTTTCAACTCCTTCTTCTATTTTTTGATCTCTTTCTAGAATCTCGCCCTTCTTTTTGGCGAAATCAATCGGTTCATCTCTTAACGGCAAATCTAATTGTTTTTCATTGATCATATTAATGCACGGAGAACGAGAAGATAAATAAGAATGGAAGAATTTTTTGTTTTATTCTTCTTGTTTTAAATATTTGTAAATTTGTATCCGGTTAAATTCCCAAATTTTTTAATTTTTCTCTTTGATCGCGATTTAAGCCGGTCGGCGTTTTTACGATCACTTCGACAAGATGATCGCCTCGACCGCGCCCTTGCAGCTTGGATACGCCTTTGCCCTTAAGTTTAAACACGGTTCCCGATTGGGTTCCTTCCGGTATTTTTAGACTGACCGGGCCGTCGATTGTTTCTACATCTATTTTATCACTCAATGCGGCTTGAGTAAAATTGATATTTACTTTCGAAATAATGTCGTCGCCTTCGCGTTCAAATCTTTTGTCTTCGCGCACTCTTACGCGCACATACAAATCTCCGGCCGGTGCGCCTTTTTGCCCCGCTTCGCCCTGACCGGAAAGACGAATCGTCTGATTATTATCGATGCCGGCGGGAACTCTTATTCTTAAAGTCGCGCGTTCCTTAACCGTTCCCATACCTCTGCATTTTGAGCACTTTTCGTAAATTTTTCCTTCCCCTCCGCAATCCGAGCACGCCATCTGCACCTGCATGCTCCCGAAAATCGTTCTTTGCACTTTGGTAACATGTCCCGTTCCGCCGCAGACTTTACAAGTTTCAACTTTTTCTCCGGCTTCCTGTCCTGTGCCTTTACATTTCCGGCATTGGATATTTTTTTCGATGGTGATTTCTTTTTCCGTTCCGAAAACCGCTTCTGTAAAATCAACGGTTAGGGTTACCTCTACATCGCTTCCTTTCCTCGCCCTGCTTGTTCTTCTCCCGCCGAAACCGAAAATATCGCCCAATCCGCCGAACATGTCGCCCAAATCGCCCATATCGAAGCCCTCGGCGAAATTTGAAAAATCGCGAAAGCCTTCGAAGCCGTGAAATCCCCCGCCCGCTTGCGCGTGTTCAAAGGTTGAGCCGAACCGATCGTATTGGGCTCGTTTTTTCGGATCGCCCAAAACTTGATAGGCCTCGTTTATTTCTTTGAATCTTTCTTCGTTGCCGCCTTCTTTGTCCGGATGATATTGATGCGCCAACTTACGAAAAGCTTTTTTAATTTCATCCTGGGAAGCGTTTTTTTCAACGCCGAGAATTTTATAATAATCTTTTGCCATAATTGAAGAATGTATTGGTTTATGCTATACTTTTTTCGCTCTTTGGAAGAGCGGGCTTATCGTTCGCCCTGGAAAACGATATTTTCCAGAAGAACGGTGCGCGGGGGTCGGATTTTATTCGACCCCCTCTTTACATTTTTAAAATTTTGTATAAAGATAAAGAAAAAACATGGGAGGGCTCTATGAACCTTAATAATCTTTACTTCTCACGCAGATGCGAGCTCAAAGGTCTGATTGATCGCCTTGATAAAAAAGAACGGCATTTTTTCCTTTTCTGTCTTTATAAAATAGCCGATGCCGCCGATTTGATTTTTGAAAATCAGGAAGTTGGCTGTCATACTCTTTATAAAATCATTATGCATCTTGTCGATTACCGGATTTATATGGAAATAAACAGAAATATTTTTCTTCCGCTGGATATTTCCATAAACGACTTTGAATCAGAAATTTACAGAATGCGGGAAACGTGCAGAAACATTACAACGGGAATCAATGCCAAAGACACCCTTTACCAAATTATGCTCGCGTACGCAATAATGGGCCAATGCCATGAACGCGGTAAAAATATCCACTGCATCTATCAAGTTTTTGTAAAGGATTCGCCTGAAATTTTTCGCTTTCGGGCGCCCGCTCTTATCGCAGATTTTGGTTTTGAGGATATTGAAAACATCCTTTCACAAATCCCGCCGGACAATGAATAGTCCGGTTTTTTTATGCTTTAAATCCGATTTCTTTGTCGATGTCCGCCGCTTCTTTTATTTCGCCGAATTGGCTTTCATATCTTTTTAAATTTTCATCCATGGCCCTGATCAATCTTTTAAAATGACCCGGACTTGTGATAACTTTTGAAACGACTTTTCCGGAGATACCGGCGATGTTCGCGAAGATCATCTGAAATTCTTCTTTGTTGTGCGTGATCTGCGCAAGGTTAGTATACTCCGCTCCCGGAATATTGTCATTAATTTGAATTTCTTGTGGTTTTTGCATATATTTTACAATCTGTCATCCCGGGCCTGACCCGGGATCCAAAAAATTATTTATTTTGAATGAATATTTTTAATGATTCCCAATTTTTTAAATATTCGTATTTAATTCTTAGATCACAAAAATTAGCAACACCTTTTTTGGCCAGTTCATCAACATCTTTTAAAACAGTTTCGAATTTTTCTTCAAGGTCTTTATTTCTGCTCTCTAAAGCTTCGTCAGTGGAATATGGAAAATTATTTTTTTCCAATTTATCATTTGAAGAGTCGGCTATATAAACTTCGCATTCCTCATTTAACAAATCCTTAACCGCCAAAAGATTGTGACCATCGATAGCTATATACCCTTCTTTACTTGGATGCTTTCGAATTATCGGTGCCGGTGGCAAATCGTTTAATTTATTTTCAAGGATTAACAAGCCGATATGTCTAATCGTTTTTTCTTTCAAAAAATCCTGAGACGGTTTGATTAGGGACGTTTTTATTTTTATTAATTTCCCCATATTTATCTTCCTCCTTCCAAATAAACTTTTTTCGATTTTATGAATGATGATCGAATTCGTAAAGCCAAGGTTTTACTTAACTTTGGCAAAGCCTTCCCGATCGGTTCAAATTTAAAATCAGACAATTCTTTTTTCGGTAATTTTATTTTCTTAATTTGGTTTTCATTCAAAATTCCTCCGTAAAAAATAAATTGTAAACTTTCTGTTTTATTTTCTTCTTGATGTTTGTAATCTACACAAACGAAATCTAAACTTTTTATTTTTAAATTTATTTCTTCTCCAATCTCTCGTGTGCATGCTGCTCTCGGCGATTCATTTTCATCCACAACTCCGCCGGGAATGGACCAGTAATCTTTATAAGTTGGTTTCACTATAAGCAACTCTTTCTTCTTATTAAAAAATAAAGCACCGACTCCGACTCTTTTTTTCGGTAAAGTTTTATAATAATTTTTCATTTTAATTTTTTTGTCATCCCGGGCTTGATCCGGAATCCCAAAAAATTATCTCAGCAACGCTTTTATACTTTTTGGCATTTCACGGCAAGCGCAATTTTTCGCGTGCGCTTTGTGCCATTCTATTCTTTGCTTTAATGTTGGATTTTTGGGCATCTTGTTTTTCAGATGCCATTCTTTATTTATTTTCATAATCATTTACGGTATAAGTCGATTCCCACTCTCTGCGGTTTTCGCAAAATATCCGTGTGGGAACAGAGCATGCCCTGTTCCCACGGATAGGTTATTTATTTTTTCTCTTCAAATTCGCCTTCAACCGGACCTTCGTGGTCATGATTATGGTCATGATCATGCCCACCCTGTTCAGGACCGGCTTGATCTGCGCCCGGTTGTTGGTACATCGAGGCGCCGATTCTTTGCGCGACGGTATTCAATTCGTCCAATTTCTTTTTAATTTCATCGCTATTGTCCGAATCTTTTACCGTTCTCAATTCGGCGAGCTTGTCTTCTAGTTCTCTTTTGTCTTCCGGTTTCATCTTGTCGCCCGCGTCTTTCAATAATTTCTCGGTCGAGAAAACAACAGCATCGGCCTGATTTTTCATTTCCACGGTTTCTTTTTTCTTCTTATCCTCTTCGGCGTGCATCTCCGCTTCCTTTCTCATTTTTTCAACTTCTTCTTTTGAAAGCCCGGAAGAAGCCGTGATCGTAATTTTCTGCTCTTTGCCGGTCGCTTTGTCTTTCGCGGAAACGTTCAAAATTCCGTTCGCGTCGATATCGAATTTAACTTCGATTTGCGGAACGCCGCGCGGCGCCGGCGGAATGCCGTCTAAAATGAAGCGGCCCAAAGTCTTGTTGTCCCCCGCCATCGGACGATCGCCTTGCAAAACATGAATGTCAACGCTCGGCTGATTGTCGGCCGCAGTTGAGAAAACTTGCGATTTCGAAGTCGGGATGGTCGTATTTCTTTCGATAATCGGAGTCATAACTCCGCCCAAAGTTTCGATTCCCAAAGTCAAAGGAGTAACATCTAGCAAAAGTACGTCGCGCACTTCTCCCTGTAAAACTCCGGCTTGAACCGCCGCGCCCATGGCCACGACTTCGTCCGGATTAACGCTTAGGTTCGGTTCCTTCCCGAAAAATTCTTTCACTCTTTTCTGAACCAAAGGCATGCGAGTCATGCCGCCGACCATGACGACTTCGTTGATGTCGTTCACGGAAAAACCGGCGTCCTGCAAAGCCTTTTTACAAGGCTCGATTGTGCGTTCGACCAAATCGGAAACCAATTCTTCGAGTTTGGCCCGAGACATTTTCATGACCAAATGCTTCGGACCGGTCGCGTCGGAAGTTATGAACGGCTGATTGATTTCCGTTTCCATGGCCGAAGAGAGTTCAATTTTCGCCTTTTCCGCCGCTTCCTTGATTCTTTGTAAAGCCAGATTGTCTTTGCCCAAATCAATGCCCTGATCTTTTTTGAATTCATCGATAATCCAATTTACGATTCTTTGATCGAAGTCTTCGCCGCCGAGATGAGTATCGCCGTTGGTTGATTTCACCTCTACCGTATCTTCGGAAATGTCCAAAATCGAAATATCGAATGTGCCGCCGCCCAAATCGTAAACCGCAATCTGCTGGCCCTTCTTTTTATCAAAACCGTAAGCGAGCGCGGCCGCGGTCGGTTCATTGATAATGCGTTTTACGTCGAGACCGGCAATTTTGCCCGCGTCTTTTGTCGCCTGTCTTTGCGAATCGTCGAAATAGGCGGGAACGGTAATCACCGCCTCGGTAATTTTTTCACCCAAGCGCGCTTCCGCGTCCGCTTTCAATTTCGCTAAAATCATCGCGGAAACCTCTTGCGGCGTGTATTCCTTATCGCCCATTTTCACTTTCACTCCTTCGCCCGCCTGGACGATTTTATAAGGCACGAGCTCTATATCTTTTTGCACTTCTTTGTCATCATATCTTCGCCCGATTAAACGTTTAACCGCATAAATCGTATTTTCCGGGTTGATGACGGCCTGGCGTCTTGCCGGAAGGCCGACCAATCTTTCGCCGTTTTTGGAAATGGCGACAACAGACGGAGTGGTTCTCGCCCCTTCCGCGTTCTCGATAATTTTCGGCTGGCCGCCCTCCATGATGGCCATCGCGCTGAATGTTGTTCCTAAATCAATTCCTAAAATTTTTGCCATAGTATTTTTATTCTCATAACTCGCAACGCATAATGCGTAACGGGTTATTTTATTTTAATTATTTAATGATTTATTTTACCGTCATTCCCGAAAGCGGGAATCCAGAAAAATTAATTTTATTTTTCAATTTTTTTTAAAATATTATTTTTAAATTCTTCCACTTTTTCTTTATCCTCTATGACTTCGCCGTTATACAATTTATTTAAAAGAAGAATTACGCCGCATTTTTCACATTCGCCCCAATTGCATCCCTTTTGCTTTTTATAAAGTTCTCGGCACATTTCAATTTCTTTTTCAAATATTTCTTTTTACATATTCATATTTAAATTTTATTTCCAAATTTATCTCGGTCATTAACCCAATCGTATCTTTCAACAAATCTTAAATAGAAACCAAACGGGTCAACCATTCTAAAGTCTTTTTTCTCATATTTATCATTTAATTCTTTTACGATTTTATTTTCGTGCAACTTACTTATTTCTTTGTAAAAATTTTCTATGCCATCAATCGGTAAAATTATTTCGACTCCGTAGCCTCTTTGTGTATTTTTATCAAAACTCCTAAAAAAAGAATGCTCATAAACCGTTTCGTCTCCGCAATAAAAATTTAAAATGCTTTCCCCTTTTCTCATAACCATATACCCTTTCTTTTTTGAATCCGCTTCTTTTTCCCAAACGACTTCGAAACCGATAGACCCGTAAAAATCCTTAGCCATTTTAAAACTTGGAACGTGTAATTCTAAAAGAATATCGGATTTTAACATAAACAAAAAATAATTTTTAATTTTGAACCGTAATTCTTCTCTGTCATCCCGGCCTCCGAGCCGGGATCCAGGAAAAATGTTATGCTGGGGCGTAGCGATAACATCTCGTTTTTTCTGTATACACGAGATCCTGTCGGTTCATTCCACTTCCCTCCAGGATGACATCCCCTTTATTCAGTATCCCTACGGATTTATCCTGGATTGCGGTTCACCTGCCCGAAATGCTTCGCAATCGAAGCAGGCGGGAGCCCGCAATGACAATGTATAATTATTTTGCAAACGGATTTTCCATTTCAAATTTTATTTCCGGAGTGCTGTTCACCACGCTTTTCGGAATTCCGTATTTTTTTGCATAAATCACATCAGCAGAACAAAACAAAGCTTCGCTATAATCAAATCCCAATTTCTTGCTTACATTTTTTACCTCTTCTTCCGACTTCCCTTCTATCTCGACAAACGGTTCAAGAAACGGCCATTCATCAATCATAATTTCCACGCCGTCCAATGCCCAAATTTCCCTTTTTGTTTCCTGATACGATTTTCCTTCGCAACCCAACAGGTTTAAAATTTCCACTCCTTTTTGAAAATCGTCGATTACCAAGTTAATCTCTTTCTGGTCTTCAATTTTGTCTCCCTCAAAAATTTTCAAGGTCATGGTAATTTTATCTCCTTCGTCGCGAACTCGAATGAATCGGTCTTCCTTATCATCATGGTTGGGAAAATAAAATGGAATTCTCTTTTGCATGAATTCCGGCCTCACCAATTTTGCGCCAATCTCTTTCAATTTTTCGCTCATTTCATCTCTGTTTATGTTTAAATATGTGGCTTCGTATTCGACTTGCATTTTATTTTGTCCCTCTTTGAAGGGAGAATAAGAGGGTTAAATTCTTTTTAAATTTTGTTTTTTAACCTCTCTAACTCTCCTTTGGAAGGAGGGCATTCTTACTGCCTACTTCCTACTTCCTAATTACCTATTTCTTTGTTTCCACTTTAATTTTCTTCGGTTTCGCTTCTTCCGCTTTCGGAATGGAAATTTTTAAAATTCCGCCTTCCGCGATCGCGCTCGCTTTGTCGCTTTGAACATGCGAAGGAAGTTGGACGCTTCGATAAAAACTGCCGCGGCGAATTTCCTTGCGGTAATAATTTTTATCTTCGACTTCGCTTTTCTTTTCGCTTTCGCCCTTGATTGTTAAAATATCGTTTTCAATCGAGATGTCCACCTTTTCCGGATCGATGCCCGCTAACTGCGTTTCGACGATGACATTGTCCTTGTCTTCATACATATCGATCGCCGGAACAAATCTCTGCCCGCGCACGGCCGGCAAAAATTCGTCAAACATTTTATCCATCTCTTCAAATGGTTCCCATTTAATGATTGGCATATTTTTTATTTATTCCATCTGCTTTCAGTAAAGAAAAGGCAGTCTGGAATTCTTAATTATTGAATTATGAATCATGAATTATGAATTAAATTTTCCTTAATTCATAATTCCTTATTCATGCTTCCATTCAAACACCGCCACTCTCGCCGCTTTGATAACTTTACCCTGCAGTTTGTAGCCGGAAGAAATTTCTTTCGCTACAACATGGTCCAGGTTTTCGTCATCGGTTTCTTCCGTTGCAACAGCTTCCATGATATTATGATCGAATGTTTCGCCGACGGTTTTGATTTCTTCGATGCCGAAACTTTTCAAAACTTCCCCGAACTGCTTTACAACATATTTGATACCGTCGAGCCAGCTGTTCGTTTCCTCTCCGGCATGCACCAAAGACGTTTTTAAATTGTCGTAAACGGGAATGAATTCCACAATCATTCTTTCGTTTGCGTATTTTGCGAATTCATCTTTTTCTCGCGCCGTTTGCTTTAATAAATTATGATAATCGGCCAGTGCGCGTTTGTATTTTTCTTCACAATCTCCTTTATCCCTTTCTTTGATAAAGTTCTCCACTGTAACTTTTGTAAAAGGGTTCAAGTTTAATTTTTCCAAAGCTTCTTTCGGATCAGTCCAGACAAATTCGATATTTTCATCGCTTTTTTGCGCCTCACCGCTCTTTAATTTTGCTTTAAACTCTAAAAAGACAAAATGTGTTTTGTTTATAAATTCTTTTGGAAAAATGGCATTTTGATATCCCAAAAATTCAAGGTTTCCGATTTCCAGTCCGGTTTCTTCTTTGACTTCTCTGATTGCAGTTTCTTCCGCGCTTTCGCCGATTTCAATGTGACCCCCGGGCAAATTGTACACTTCTCCATCTTTCCATCTCGGACTTTTTGTTAAAAGAACCTCGCCTCTATCATTACAAACAATAACGCCAACTGCCGGTTCCGGATATTTTTTTTCTTGTTCCATATTTTATTTAAATAATTTTGTTATTTCTTCGGTCAGGTATTTTACCAAAGCCGCATTTTTTTCATAATTCATGCGCATCGGCCCCAAAATTCCGAATAATCCGATTTGGCCTTCGACTTTGTATTTCGCCGTTATCGCGCCGCAGTAGCGGCTAAACGGATTTTCCGAGCCGAGCATGATCTGCACTCCGAAACCGAGCTTGTCGAAATTTTTCTCGATAATTTCATCCATTCTGTCGATGATTCCGGAAATATCGTAAATCAAACCGTTCTGCGCGAATTCGGGCTGGGCGAGTAAATTGGAAATGCCCGTGTAATAAAGATCATGCTTATGAAACGCCCAGAAGACGGCGCTTTCGGACATCTTTGCGATCGTTTTGGCCGCTTGTTTGTATCCGAGTTCATTTTTTTTCTTGAGCATGGATTTTATTTCTTCCGTTTCGCTTCCATCCAATTTTTTCTCAGTGATATTTTCAATATAAAACCGGAAAGCTTTTTCCGTCGGGATTCTCCCAGCGGATGTATAAGGCTGTTTTATATAACCTCTTTCTTCAAGTTCGGCCATTTCGTTTCGGACCGTCGCCGGGGAAATTTTCAATTTATATTTATCAACCAAAACACCGGACCCGACCGGCGCGCCCGTTTTTATGTGTTCTTTTAGGATAATTTTTAAAATTTGTTCTTTGCGTTTATCCAGCATATTTACATTTTATAAAAATTAGCACTCTCTGTCAAGGAGTGCTAAAATGTCATCCTGGAGCTCTATCGCTTCGCTACGCTCCGTTCCAGAATGACGATAAAAAAACCGCCTAAAATTAAGCGGTTATAATACTATTGTTTCCTCCCTATCGGGACCGACGGAAAGAATCCGCGGGACTATGCCTGTTTCTTTTTTGACATAATCCAGGATTTCTTTCAGCCTGTCCGGTAAACCCTCCAGGGTTTTTGCTCCTCTGATATCCTGTTGCCACCCCCCGAACTCTGTATAAATGGGGCGGCAGAACTGCAAGACCTCGGTCTGCGGAATGGCCGTTTCAAAAACATCCCCGGTCTTGATGGTTTTTTCTCCGAGGCGGTAATCCGGCCCCTCGTACCGATACGCACGGCATAGCTTGATGCGTTCGCATCCGCTAAGCACATCGAGCTTGGTCAGGATTACGTCCGGACCGTTTATGCCGATGGCGTAGCGGAGCAAGGGTAAATCTAGCCATCCCGTTCTCCGCGGCCGGCCGGTCGTGGCGCCGTATTCGTTTCCCGCGATTCTTATGGCAATGCCCTGGTGAAATTCATCGCGGTCATTAACGGTTACCGGCAAGGAATTTTCAAAATTTCTGTTGCCGTCGCCGTTGCACCATTCCTCGGATTTCGCTCCACCCATCTCAGTCGGGAAAGGCCCGCCGCCGACTCTGGTCATGTAAAAAGCTTTCACAATGCCCAAGGTGAGATCGACCTGCTTTTCGCTCAGGCCGACTCCTTTGGCGAGTCCGCGGACCGACGGGTCTGAAGACGTGACGTACGGAAAGGATCCGTAATCGATGCTCAGGAGCAAACCTTGCGCGCCTTCGAGCAAAATCCTCTTTTTGCCCGCTGACCTTTGCATGAACTCGTCCGTATCGCGGATCATGCCCTCGAGCTCCTTGCCGTACACGTTGCAGTATTTTTCCACGATGGCGTCAACATCGATGATATCGGCCGGATCGTAGTAAATACCATTTTCGAGGTGCTCGTGGGACATAATCTTTTCGACCAGTTCGGGGTCATAGGTCTTCAGTATCCTGACTTTCTCGCGCAGGTTGCGCTCGAGCTTTTTCACGAAGACATCCTTATTCAGGAGGTCGTTCATGATCAGTCCGGTTCTGGCGTAATGATCAGTATAGCACGGTCCGATTCCGCGGCCGGTCGTCCCGATCTTGACCCTGCCCGAGTCGCTCTCTTTGATCCTGTCCAGTAAAAGGTGCTGAGGCAGGACGAGTTTGGCGTTGAGCGCGATCATGAGATGATCGTAGCGCAAACCGTTTTCTCGGAGTTGCGCCAGCTCTTCGCAAAGTATCCTCGGATCCAGCACGGTACCACTTCCGATGACATTGATCTTCCCGTTTTTGTCGTGAAGGATGCCGGACGGAATCAAATGGGAAATGAATTCTATATTTCCGGTTTTGACCGTATGGCCGGCGTTTGCACCTCCCGTGCCCCTGGCAACTACGTCCGCCCATGACGCGAAATAATCGATGAATTTCCCCTTGCCCGTGTCGCCCCACTGATTGCAGACTACGGCGAGGATCCATGCTACCTTGTTTAAGAGTTTTTCCAAGTTCATATTACACCCTTCCTGTTTCGTTATAGTTCGGAGCTTTTTGTGTTATCACTATATCGTGCGGATGCGACTCCCTCTGCCCGGCGCTGTCGATACGGTCGAAATCGGCCTTCCTCTCTAAATCAGGAATGTCTTTGGCGCCGAGATACCCCATTCCGCTTCTTAACCCGCCGATTAGCTGGTAGACGATAATGGAGACAGGACCCTTATAAGGGACAACAGCTTCGACACCCTCAGGCACCAGTTTTTCTTTCGACCCATCGCCCTGAGAATATCTTTCTCTCGACGCTTTATTAGTTTCCATTGCGCCAAGAGACCCCATCCCTCTGTAGCTCTTTACGGGCATCCCGTTTTTGATAAGCACCTCGCCGGGAGCTTCGTCCGTGCCGGCAAGCAAATTGCCGAGTATCACTGTGGAAGCGCCTGCCCCGATGGCAATCGGGATATCTCCCGAATAGGTAATCCCGCCGTCTGCTATTATCGGTATTCCGGATCCTCTTATTTTTTTCTCGCAATCATAAATTGCGGTAACCTGGGGCCGGCCAACGCCCGCTACTACCCTGGTAGTGCAAATTGAACCGGGTCCCTGACCGACTTTGATGGCATCAGCGCCGGCCTTAGCCAGTCTTAAAGCCGATGCCCCTATTGAGACGTTGCCGGCAACTACATCGATATGTGGATGGGCCTTCTTACAGGCCTTCACAGTTTCGATTACGTCCTTGCTGTCCCCATGGGCGGTATCGATTACGACAACGTCCACACCTTTTGGCGCCAACAACTCCATCCTTCTCATCGCGTCTTCGCCCACTCCTATGGCCGCTCCTACTACGAGACTGCCATTTTTATCAAGACTGTATTCGTCCGTGTTGCCCATTATAACCCGCTTCACGTCCGGTAGGGTGTAAAGTCCGACAAGTTTGCCTTCGCTATCCAAGATGGGCAGGATCTTTTTCCTGCTCCTGCTCATAATTTCGAAGGCGGCCTTTGCCGATATTCCTTCCTTCCCTGTCACGAGCTCTTTGGACATGATCTTATTTACTGCGAGGTCATGATTTATGCAGAAGTCGAAATCATTGCGGGTAAGTATGCCCACAAGCTTTTCATTGTCATCCCTGACCGGGAAACTATGAAACTGGTATTTCTTTTCCTCGATCGTTTTTAATACATCCTTGACCTTGCTATTTGCATTCACGCAAATCGGTTTTTTGATCGGACGGCCTGTCAGGTAGAACTTCACCTTGGCGACAGCCGATGCCTGCTCGCTCGGCGTCATGTTACGATGAATTATACCCAACCCGCCGAGTTTCGCCATAGCGATTGCCATATCCGCTCCGGTCACCGTATCCATCGGAGAACTCACTATAGGAATATTGAGACAGATGTTGCGTGAGAAACAAGTCCTAAGGATTACCTCGGCCGGTTTGACTTCGGTATACATCGTCTTTAGACGGACATTGCCGTACGCAAGCGCAAGTCCATGCTTGTCCATCTTTGCGAAAAATCCATCTCTCTTTCTTTTGATTCCTGTGCTTTCCTTTGCCATTCGATTACCTCCATCAAGGTATTTATCATTTATACAAAATCCCTTAACCCTTTATCTAAATTTGATTTTTCAATGAACAAAATCCCCTTACCTTAACACGAAAAAAAGAGGATTGTCAAATGGGTCTTGGGCCGAATACGCTTTCGTTACGAAATTTTAAAATTGCAGTAGAAATGGGATTCGGCTCAAGACCCAGAATACGAAAAAGCCAGGCCGATTTGACCCGAGCTTTTAAGTTTTCCACATTATAACAAAATTTTATTTTAATGGGTAGAGGCGGGAGCTTGCCCCGTTAGAGATCTGCTTTTTATTCAAATTCCAATATTGAAAACTAATCAGAATTTTTATTTCAGATTTATTTTGCGGGTCAGCTATATTTCTAACGAGGCGAAGAACTTACAGCCGCGGTACTTGTAGCCGTGCTCGAAGCCGTGCTTGTCGCATAGCGACCTTTAAAATACCAATCCACGAATTCATTGGCAACCGGAACGGCGACGGACGCCCCCTCTTCTCCTTGCTCGATTAAAATCGTAAAAGCGATTTGAGGATGATCATAAGGAGCAAAACCGGTAAACCAGGCGTGAGGAGGTTCTTTAGTTGACCACTGGGCCGTTCCCGTTTTTCCGGCAACTTCAACAGGAGCCGAGCCCAGCATGGTCGCGCTTCCGGACGTAATCGTCTGGCGCATGCCTTCGCGAACTATTTCCACATTCGGCGGGCTGATAATCCCGCTCCTAATTTCGTAGGGAGCTATTTTCTGAATGGACTGATCATCGCTATTTAAAATTTCTTCGACGAAATGCGGACGGTAAAGATGGCCTCCGTTTGCAAAATAACTAGTTACCATTGTCAGCTGAAGCGGTGTCAATGTAAAAGCGCCTTGGCCAATGGAGACGTGGTAAGTATCGCCAATGTACCATGGTTGTCCGGTTGTTTTTTCTTTCCATTCCGCGGTCGGAATAAATCCGGTGGCTTCGCCCGGCAAATCCACTCCGGTTTGAGTACCTAAATTAAAAAGTCTCTCATATTTATCGATCCTGTCCAAACCCAAGCCTTGAAAATTTTGATAACCGCCGCCAATGATGTAAAAAAACGTATTTACCGAATCCGCAAGCGCCTTTCTTACGTTGGTCACCCCGTGTCCGCCCGCTTTCCAGTCCGGGAAAAACCATTGTCCGACATGCAAACCGCCCGTGCTCAAAAAGGTGGTATTTTCATTGATTACCCCCTCCTGCAACGCCGCCGCAGCTATAACCTGCTTAATGGTCGATCCCGATGGATATTCCCCGCTTATGGCCCGATTGAACAAAGGTTTGTCCTGTTCATTTAAGAGCTGCTCATATTCCTTCGCGCCGATTCCTTTCGCAAAATCGTTGTTATTATAGGTGGGGAGGCTTACCGAAGCTATTATTTCCCCGGTATTCGGATCCATGACAATGGCCACGCCTTTTGTCAGATGATGTTTGTTTAACATATCGCGCAAAAGCTGTTCGAGTTTTTGTTGGGCCGCGAGATCGATCGATAAAACCAAATTATCCCCGTCCTTACCTTGCTCTTCTCCGATTATTTTTTTCTCTTTTCCCAAAGCGTCCACTTCGATTTGTTTCTTTCCGTAAACACCGCGAAGTTCGGACTCGTAATAAGCTTCGAGTCCCGTCTGTCCCATATAATCGATAGGCAAATAATCGCTGCCCGCCTTTTTTAATTCCGCGTCCGTTATTTTACCCGTGTAGCCCAAGATATGCGAAAGGGAAAGCGCGCCGCCGAAATCATACTGTCGTCTGGTCGTGTTCGACAATACCACTCCGCTCCAAGTCGCCGATTCAATATAGAGTTGCATGGCTTTGTCGTAGTCGATATTGTCGGCTATGAACAAAGGATTGAGGGCATCAAGAGAATTTTTATTGACTTTGGCAATTTCGGTTTTTATTTCATCCGGAGTTTTGTTTCCTAAAATTTGACTGATGCGCGTAATAATTTGATTGAGTTCGTTATCGTCTTTGGGCAGGTCGGAAGGAATGACATAAAGCAAAAAGTTGGCGACATTGCGAACCAAGGGAACGCGATTCCGGTCATAGATAATCCCTCTTTTCGGCTCGACGCGTTCGATGCGGATTCGATTTCCTTCGGCCATCGAATAATAGTAATCCCCTTTCGCGACTTGCAGCCAAGCCGCTCGGGCGACAAGAACGGAAAGGAAAAAAATTAAAATAAAACTTATCAAAGGAAGCCTTCTAAAATCAAAAGATTTCCCCAAAGTTTCTTTCGTTTTGTTTCCGGAAATATACGAATCTTCGGTCCAGCCCAAACGATAGGAAAAATTGGCCAAATTGCCGAATCTTCCTTCTTTTATGGAAAAGGGGTCGTCATCCCCCCTTTTTCTTTTTTTATAATTAAAAACCATAATTAATAATAAATTCTAAACCTGAACATCTAAATTCTAAACAAAATACCTAAATTCAAAATTCAAATATCTAAATGTTTTGAATTTTTATCTTTCGAATTTTGAATTTGTTTCGGATTTAGGATTTAGAATTTTTGTTAGAATAACAATCATTGCGTTCGTTTAATAGGCCAATATGCCAAGAATGTCACTATCGTTTTATCAGAAATACCGGCTTTAATTTTACGCTCAAAAAATTGAAAGCGTAAAATAAAATCAATGTGCCGAAAAGATTCAGAATCAATTGCTTCAATTCTCCCGTCCAAAATCGCTCGTCCAAAACCAAAAAAGAAACTTTGTTTAAAATGAGACTCAAAAAATATCCGATTGAATTGGAAAAAAATTCATAAAATAAAGATCCGAAAAAGGTGAGAGCCAAAAAAGAATAAAGCGAACGGTTCGTGAAAAAATGAACCAAAAGAAAATTTACAATTACTATTGTAAGCACCAAAGAAAAAAGATGCGTTCCAAATGGTTCGAAAGAAAAAATATCAAGAAGCGTTCCCGTTCCGATCACCCACCACAAGCTTAAGTTTAATCCGCCCATAACCAAAATGAAAAGTAAAATTATCAAAGACAGATTAAAATTTCCGAACCAAGAAGGTAAACCGCTGATAAATCCCGTTTGGACGAGAGCGAGTATTAATATCAGAATTGAATTTAAAAGTATTTTTCTGAATCGCATATCTTGTATAGCATATCTCGTATAGCACTTAGTTTTTTCCATCGTTCATCCATAATAATCAAAACGACATGTGCCGCGAGATATGCGATATGTGAATTAATTCGGTATCAGAACCGATACTATTGTTAAATCGTTCGGATCGACCAGGGGCTCGACAACCGCGTCCTGCCAAAGTTCGTTATTCTCTTTATTGACCTGGGCCACGGTTCCGATAACAAGTCCGCGAGGAATATCCGTTTCAAGTCCGGAAGTGATGATGATGTCTCCCATCTTGATCGATTTTGTTTGCGGAATAAAATTCATTTTTATAATCAAGCCCAAATCGCCCTCGGCTATCCCGCTTGTTTTGTCCTGGTTCTGGACGGTTACGGCGATCTTGCAAGCCGGATTGACCGTAAGACAGGCTTCGGAAATACTATCTTTTACATCCATTATCTTTCCGACAATTATGCCCTGACCGCTTATAACCGGATAGCCTATGTCGATTCCGTCTTTCGCTCCCTTGTTAATTAAAATGGTTTCGCCGGTATCGGAATCGACACCGCCCCTTGAAATAATATCGGCCATCACGTAATGCTCTTTGTTTTGCGTAAAAAATTTAAGGTAATCGCGCAAAGTCTGATTTTCGTCTTCCAAATTTTTTAAGTTTGAATTTTCTACAATTAAATTATTGACTTGGCTTTTCAAATTTTTCACTTCGTTCTCGAGGGTGGTCTGATTTTCTTCCGCATTGTATGTTTTTCTAAAAAAAGAACTTACCGAATACATTCGGGAAAGCAATGGCCTTGAAACCCGCGTTAAAAGATTTTCCGCGGGCAAGAGAAGACCGATGTAATGCAAAAAAACGAGCAGCACAACAGCCGCTCCGAATGTGGTTATTTTTTTTGTGTCTAATTTTACCATGATTGAGGATATTCCTCTCCCGTCTCACTTATGTTCGACACCCTCTCCCAATTAGGGGAGGGCCGGGGTGAGGATTAGAATTCTTGAGTACTCGGAGTGAGCACTTTGCCTAACAGTTCCGGATCGGACAGAAGAATTCCGGTCCCGCGAGCGACGCAAGTAAGCGGATCGTCCGCGACTTTTACGGGTATTTTTGTCGCTTGGGCGATTTCCTTGTCGAGTCCGCGGAGCAAAGCTCCTCCGCCGGTCAGAACGATTCCGTGCTCGTAAATATCCGCCACCAATTCCGGCGGTGTCGTTTCCAAAGTGATTTTTATATTTTCAATTATTTGATTAACCGTCCTCGATATGGCTTCCCTGATCTGGGCATCATTAACCGTAATCGCCCTAGGCAAACCATTAATCAGATCGCGTCCCCTGATTTGCATCTCCATCATCTCCTTTAAAACAGTTGCCGATCCGATTCTGATTTTTACCGCTTCGGCAAGCTGTTCGCCGATAAGCATATTGAACTCTTCCCGGACATACTGCATGATATTGTTGTTCAGTTCGTTGCCGGCCAAACGCAAAGTTTTCCAAGTCACCGCTCCCCCCAGAGAAATGACCGCGATTTCTGTCGTGCCTCCGCCGATATCGACAACCATGGTCGCCGTCGCTTCGGTTACCGGAAGTCTCGCTCCGATCGCCGCCGCCATCGATTCCTCAATTAAATATATCTGACGCGCGCCGGCCGATTTGGCCGCGTCTTCGACCGCCTTCTTTTCCACCTCGGTTATGTCCAAAGGTATGCCGATGACGACGCGAGGACGAGGCACCAAAGTAAAACTTTCTCCGTGCACCTTGTTGATAAAGTATTTAAGCATTTTTTCCGTAACCTCGAAATCGGAAATTACGCCGTCCACCAATGGTTTTACCGCTTGAATATGGCCGGGCGTTTTCCCGACCATTCTTTTCGCCTCTTCTCCGACCGCCAAAATTTCGTCCGTGCGCATATTGACGGCGACAACCGACGGCTCATTGATGATGATGCCTCTTTCCTGAACATAAACCAAAGTACTCGTGGTACCCAGATCAATACCCAAATCTTTCGAAAATTTTCCCAAAAATTTATTAAACATGTAAATAAATACAAAAGTCTGCCCGCCAATCGCTACGCTTAAGGCGTTAGCAGGCAAAAGTCAAAATATGATAACTAATTTCTAAATTATGATTCCTAATAAAATTTCTAACATTTAATTTCTAATTTTTATTGGAAATTAAAAATTATAGTTTAGACATTCTGGTTTTTTACTTTGGCAAAATATTTTTTTAAAATTTCGCCATTTTTACAAAATCAACTATGCATCTCATTCAGCTCTTCCCATTTCCATTCTCTCGCTTTCGCTTTATTTAATTTTTTTAAAATTTCTTTCTCGATGTCGATTCCGTATATTCCGGCCAAATGCGCGACTCTGATAACTATGTCGGCGAGCTCTTCTTCAAAACCATTCTCGCCGTCCATTCTTTTTTTCCGAAACGCATCAAGGGCTTCGCTCACCTCGCTATGGATTAAGGCTAGTTTTTCCATGGTGTTAATTTCTTCCGGCCGCGTGCCGAATCCTTTCTCTTTTGCGATATCCATGATCAAATCGGTTATTTTTTTAAATGTTTCTTCTTCCATCTGAATTGCAAATCGCAAATTGTCCGCCTGGAGCGAATCCGCCCTGGGCGGAAAAATCAAAAATTACTTAATCTCTTTTCAAGTTCTTCGGCGGTCCGCCAAAAAGACTTTTCCAAATCGATTCCCAATTTCCCGGCTATCCAAAACAGCGACAAAAGAATATCGCCCAGTTCATGTTCCAATTCTTTAATATCATTTTTTGCATCGTCGCGATAACCTTCGTAGACCATCAGCTTTTTTGATAGATTACCGATGTCTTTCACCATCCCCATAAAAATCTGATCCACTCTCCATTCTTTTGGTTCGATATTGTCGTAAAGTTCTCGAATCTTACGCGCTTGCTCGCGCATTTTTTGTAAATCACTCATAAAAAATCGCAAATTGTAAATCGAAAACTGCCTGCCGGAGGCAAATCGAAAATTCATTTTAATTTATCTACAACTCCTTCCAGGCCGATGAAAACCGCTCCCTCTTGATTTCTCTTTTTTACCTCGACGGAGTTTTCTTTTAATGTTTTCTCACTCACAACGACTCGGTACGGGCAACCGATCAAATCCGCATCCGCGAATTTTTCTCCGGCGCCGGCATCGCGATCGTCGTACAAAATTTCTATTCCCGACTTTTTCAAATCATTGTATAATTTTCCCGCCGCGTCGCGTACAGACGCGTTATTTTTTCCGGACAGTTCGATCAAATGCGCTTTGAACGGCGCCACTTCTTCCGGCCAGATTATGCCTCGCTCGTCATGATGAACTTCGACGATCGCTCCCATCAATCTTGTCACGCCTATTCCGTAACTGGCCAAATGGACCGGTTTCTTTTCGCCCTTTTCGTCGGTAAAATACAACCCCATCGCTTTGGTGTATTTGTCGTAAAACCTGAAAATATTGCCCGTTTCTATACTTTTTGAAACAACGATTTCTCCTCCGCATTTCGGACATTTTTTTATCTCGTCCTTTTTGTAAATTTCGATATTTTGCGCGAAATCGCACTTATCGCAATGCGCGATCCGATCTTCGCCCGATTCGGAAATCGCCTGAAATTCATGGGAAAAATTTTTAGTGAAACTTCCTCCCGAAGCCTCAACCATAAGAGATTTGCATCCCGTTCGATCAAAAACTTTTTTATACGCTTCTCCGACTTTAAAATAATAATCATCCAATTCTCCGGCGTCTTTATGAAAAGAGTACATGTCTTTCATTATGAATTCTCTGCCTCTTATCAAGCCGGACTTCGGCCTGAGTTCCTGTCTGAATTTGGTTTGAAACTGATAAAACGCGTAAGGTAAATCTTTATAGGAATGCGTATATTTTTTTGCGAGCTCGATAGCGACCTCTTCGTGCGTCGCGCCAAAACCGACGTCTCTTCCGAGTTTGTCTTTCAACTGATACATCACCTCTCTCATTCTGCCCCAGCCTTTTTCGTCCTCGGGACCGATATCGGTATCTTTCCAAATTTCTTTCGGCTGAAGAGACGGCATCAAAATTTCCTGACCGCCGACATTATTCATTTCTCCTCTGATTATATTTTCTATTTTATCGATAACCCGCCAACCGAGAGGCAAAAAGGAATATACTCCCGCCATGAGCTTATCCGCAAATCCGGCCTTAATAAGGATTCGAGCGTTAAAACTCGTCTCGTCTTTCGGCAATTCTTTGGTTGTCTTCGTGAATAGTTGAGATTGGCGCATAGGGAGAATGAATGTAAAAGGTGAACAAATTTTTTGTTCAGTTACGCATGCTTTTATAAATTCAGTTTAACCCAAAAGCCAAACCTTGTCAAAGCAATTCAGACAACAGAAAACAGACGGCAGACGGCAGAAAAAATTTTGAAATTTATGAAATTGAGACAAATTTATTGAGATTAATCGTTGTTGTATCCACAATAAATTTCCACTAATTTCACGAAGCGAGTTTCATTTTTTATCATTGCGGCCTCCGAGTCGCAATCCAGGAGTAAAATGCGTTAAGGCGGATTTTAAATTTTTTATATCCAGCACATCTTTTCTAATTCTTTACACTACAAATCAAAAATTTATTCTAATCACACCTGGATCCCGAATCACCTGCCCGAAATGCTTCGCAATCGAAGCAGGCGGGAGTCCGGGATGACAAATTAAAAGAGACGTGGCATTGCCCCGCGTCTCTAAAAATTTTTTCAGTGTAATCAGTGAATTCAGTGCGAATCAGTGGTTCAGAATTTATTTTTTCCCGATTTTCTCCCAAACCACAAGCAAGGGCGAAGCCACGAAAATCGATGAGTACGTTCCGATAAAAATTCCGATCGTCAAAGCCAGCGCGAAATTTCTGATGGACGCGCCGCCAAAAATGGTTATCGCCAATAAAGTCAAAAGCACCGTCAAGGAGGTGTTGAGGGAGCGAACCAAAGTTTGATTCAAGCTCGTATTGACAGTGCCTTCAAAATCTTCGTTGCTGCGCGGTAAATTTTCGCGGATACGGTCGAAGACTACGATGGTGTCATGCACGGAATAGCCGAGAACGGTCAAAACGGCGGCTACGAAAGCAACGTCGATTTCAATGCCGAGATATTTTCCCAAAACGGCGAAAACTCCGACCGTGATTATGACATCATGAAACATGGCCAAGAGAGCGGATAAGCCGTATTTCCAGGAAGCGACCGGCTTCGATACTTTTCGAAAAGCTATGCTGATATAAATAATGATGGCGACGAGAACCCAAAAAATGGCATAAACGGACTTTTGTTTCAATTCGTTTCCTATTGAAGGGCCGACGGCGTCATATTGCAATTCGTCAATTCCTTTCTTGTCCAAACTTTTTAATCTGTCCAAAACTTCCTGGTGCGTTTCTTTGCTTGAATCCTGATATCTCAAAATAACATCGCTCGCGCCCGCCGGTTGCACGGTCAAGCCGCCCAATTTCAGATCTTTAAGGTTATCCTCAATGGCAGAGTTGCTCGGCCTTTGGCCTAAAAATTTTACTTCAAGAGAAGAACCGCCGGTAAAATCAACCCCTAGCTTTAATCCCCAAACGATAAGGGCGAAAAGCGCGACTACGAATAAAATTCCCGAAATTGTCAGCCAAATATTTTTCTTTTGTATAAATTGGTAATTCATCCCGTTAGAAGCAGATCGCGATCTGTTATAATCTGCAAAAATTATTTTTTAGTTTACGATTAAAAATTTACTGAATTATTACTCCCGACAGAAGCGATCGCGGCTTCTAACGGAATTCGTATAAATTAAATTCGAACGCTTCAAATATTTTTTATTCCATTCGAATCATTCGCATATGAGTTCGAAATATCCGCATTATTTTTCCCCATTCCGATCAACCATCTCTTTTTTTCTAGCCAATCGACCGGAATCAATTTTAAGAAGTTTCTGGTAATGACAATCGCCGAGAACATAGACAAGAGAACACCGATAATAAGAGTCACGGCGAAACCTTTGACGACGCTGGTTGTGAACATGATCAGGATTACAGAGGTAATGATGGTCATCGAATTGCTGTCGCGAATCGACGGCCATGCTCTTCGAAATCCTTCTTCAAGCGCCATACCCAGCGGCTTGCCTTTATGCAATTCTTCCCGCAAACGCGCGAAAATAAGAACGTTCGCGTCGACGGCCATACCGATTGACATGATAAAACCGGCCAAACCGGAAAGGGTCAAGGTTACGGGCCAAAGTTTGAATATGGACAAAACCAAAATCGTATAGATTATCAAAGATAGGACGGCCAAAAATCCGGGGAAACGATAAATAATAATCATGAACAAGGCCACAAGTAAAAAAGCGTACAATCCGGCTTTCAAACTGGCAGTCAAAGAATCATGACCCAAGCTCGCTCCGACGGTCTGTTGGTTGACGAGAGAAATCGGAACGGGCAAAGCTCCGGCGTCCAATCTTTGCGCCAACAATTTCGCTTCTTCCAATGTGAAATTTCCGGTAATCACCGCTTTTCCGTCGGGTATTTTTTCATTAACAGTCGGAATGCTTATCGGATAACCGTCCAAAAAGATGGCAACCTGTTTGCCGATATTTCTTGCCGTTATGTCTCCAAACATCTTCGCTCCCTGACTGTCGAATTGCAGAGACACTTCCGGAGAGTTGTCCTGCGGATTGAATTCGACGGAAGCGCTTTGCAAGTTCTTGCCGGTCAATTCCGTGTCTTTCCATTGGCTTTGATTGCCGAGTATGTCCTGGACGGATTTTGTTTTAATCAAAATGTGACTGACTTTATATTCATAAACCGGCCGTTCGCTTTCTTTGTAAATCAAATGATAACCGAATTGCGTTTCCACGATATTGGAAATTGTTCCGGTTTTCATGGCAAAAACGGCGTCTTCGAAAGGTTTGACCATTTTGCCTTTTCCAAACCAGCCCAATTCTCCGCCCGTGGTCGCCGCGCCCGGTTCGGTCGAGTTCTTCTTGGCCAAATCTTTAAAGTTAGCCGGGGTGGCTTCGGCTTTCAGTTGCTTTATTTTCGCCAAAGCTTGATCTTTAGTCAGGTTGCTTGTGCAGCTATCCGCGCCTTTGTAGCAAATCAAAATATGCGCGGCATCGACTTCCGTTTCCGGTTTGTTAGAGAACGGATCGGTTTTCTGTCTTTTATCCTCGAGTTTTACGATCTCGTAACCTTGGCTCGTCTGTTTTAAATTCTGGTTGATTTCTCCCTTTTTGAGAGTCGCGGCGATAGCGGCTATTTCCGGATTTGAACTGCTGTCGACCCAACCCAATTCCCCGCCATTGTCTTTTGTGGCGTCATCTTGACTGAATTGTTTTGCCAAAGCGGAAAAATCGCCTCCCGAAAGCGCTTTGCCGAGGACCGAATTCGCCTGGTTTTCCGCCGCCTTGTTAAAATCGTTCAAATCTTTTTGCTGCGCCGCGGTCAGTTGATTCGGAGCGTTGTTTTGTTCTTTGAATTCAAGAAGCGGCGTTTCCCCGATCATTTTTATCGCTTGATTTATATCTTTAATGCCGGCCAACTCAACGATGATTTGGTATTCATTGCCGGATTTATTGGTTTCCACAAGAGGTTCGCTGACCCCGAAAGTATTGACTCTTCTTTCGATAACGTCGCGCACGCCGTCAAGGGCGTTCACTTTGTCCGCGTCCGGAACGGCGGAAAGGTCGGCTTTGTAAACCAAACGCGTTCCGCCCAAAAGATCAAGGCCCAATCTGAATGGAATAACCTTCATATAAGGAAGTTTTACGTAATTATCCGTCTTCGCGGCAATGGCATCGACCGCCTTATTGTAAGACGATCCGCCGACAACCAAACCTCCCGCCAAAGCCAAAAGCATAATAAGCGCGAAAGCGCGCCAAGCCTTGCCTTTTCCGCTTGGTTGGAAAATCTTTTTGATAAATGTGTCTGACATAAAATAAAAACCTGAATCAGGTGTTAGTGAGTATGTGAATATTTTAAACCATTATTAGGTTAAACGCAATATTGACAAAAAAACGCTAAAATTTTATTATAAAGATTTTTTAATGAAATAATTTTTTCAAAACACCACGGGGTTCGGGGGCGGAATTGAGTCCCGCCGACGGCGGGAAGAGAACCTTAATATAAATCAATGTGATAGCGAATTGGAGCCCCCAAAACTTTCCCGCCTGCATCGCTATGCGAAGCATTGCGGGCAGGTTGCCTACTTTTTGGTTACAAAAAGTAACTCCTAGCGAAGCGTTTTAAAATTTTAACCCTATATACCCCAACATCGCATCAAGTTTCTCTTTCCTCTCCCGCCGCGCGGAAAAATATTTTTCGCTTTCGCAAAAAGTGCATTCTCCGCTCGCCTCGATATTCTTTTCTAAAATTCCATTTTGCAAAAGTTTAATGAAAATAATTTTTTCCAATTCGACAAAAATTTTTCCGTCCTTCTTTAAAATCGCTTCCGGATATTTTTCGAAATTAAAAAGCACTTCTTTTCCGATTTCAAAATGGCATTTTTGAATCCCCGGACCGATTCCGATAAGAATATTTTCAGGATTGGCTCCGAATTCATTATTCATTTTCTCAATTGTGTTTTTAATGGTCCCGCCGGTGATCCCGCGCCAACCGGCATGCGCGATTCCTATAACTTTTTTATTAGGATCAAAAAAATAAATCGGAAAACAATCCGCCATTGTAATTGTTAGCAATATTTCTTTTTCATCCGTCACGAGCCCGTCGGTTTCAGGGATATTTTTCTCACCATCTTTAAAAACACGAGCGACATTCGTGCCATTAATCAATCCTGCCCTTATGATACTATTCTCAGAAACGGAAAGATTCGAAAAAAAATTTTCTCTATTTTCATTATTATATTTCATGTCTCCGTCTTTCTTTTCAGAAATTCCGTAAACTAACTCCTGATGTTTTTCAAAATGGGTGAACTTCATAAAATTAATTATGCCTCCTCCAAAATTATCCTCTCTTCAAATCTACCTCGCTCTTCTTTTTTCTTTTGTTTAATTTCTAAAATTTCTTTTTCAGGAAAACCTTTAAATTCATAAATCGCTTCAAGCACTTCCAAAATATCCGCGAGCTCTTCTATGTTTTCCGCCTCTAAAAATTCTTCAACCTCTTCTCTTAATTTATCTCGCAACTTATTCCAATATTCTTTTTCGTCCGCAATGTGAGTTTTAGGATTCGCTCCCTTTCCTAAAATGAATTCGGGAATTTTATCACGTACTAATTTATTGTATTTCATATTGACTTTTTAAACCCTAGGTATATTATAAGTTTAGAATAAATTTTGGCTCTTTGCCAAAGGAGGGAACACCAACAGTGAATAAGCCGAATTTAAAAATAGGCAAGACTTATGCTTTTTCCCACAGGTTCTATAGCCGCAACCTAAACCTGAGCTTCAATAAAGGGACATACATAGGGATCGAAGGCGGCAGGCACGCTTTCAGGGGAGTTGGGTCTTATAAGGTATATATATTTTATATCAATGACACTGTAATGGTCATGTTACCCAAGTCCAAGTCCAAACCCAAATCCAAGGACGGCTAAACCCGTCTTTTTTTATTTCCTCAAAATCCAACTCATAATAAAATCAACAATGTACCCGATTTCATTTTCATTCAATTCTTTTCCCTTTTTAATTCCGTGCCATTTTTCAAGGCAACTGCGGCAGCAAGTCGCGGTCGCGTGCTGGGCAATAAAACCGGATGGCCTCGCATCGGCGTTTGCTTGCCGTCGTTTTCCGGATAAGCATCGGCCAGACGGGACTTTATAAATTCATAAGCATGCTTTCGAATCGCCTCTTCCCCTTTCATTCCCAAATATTCTTTTTCTTTCGGCTTCAGTTTGAAACTCGATCGAAATTTCGATTTTGCCAATCGGGATTTTAAATTTTTTAGATTGTACATAATCTAAATTGTCATTGCGGCCACTGAGCCGCAATCCAGGGGTAAAATAAAGGAGGTGATTTTTTAAACAGTATCCAAGCACATCTTTCTGTAGTGTGCTTTTTTATTTCACATCCATACGGCTCACACCCGGATCCTGAATCAAGTTCAGGATGACAATTACATTTTAAAACATCTTCCCTCCGAGCGGAACTTTTTTGTCCGGCGCCAAAAGAATTACATTTCCGTCTTCATCGGCAACTCCCAAAGTTAAAACTTCGGAAACGAACGGCCCGATCTGCTTTGGCGGGAAATTAACGACGGCCATAACCTGCCTACCGACTAATTCCCCTTTCGAATAATTCGTGATTTGAGCCGACGATTTTTTAATGCCGATTTCATTTCCGAAATCGATCGTCAGCTTGTACGCCGGTTTGCGCGCTTCGGGAAAATCTTCAACCTTAACAATTTCTCCCACTCTGATATTCACTTTTTCGAAATCTTCGTAAGTGATCATAAATTTTCCACAATCGATAAATCGCCATCTATTAAATTATGCGAATCGTCATATGAAAATTTTCCTCTGAACTTTTCTCCCCTTAAAAATATCGGCAGCCACATCGCATCGCTTTTCCACATTTTATCGTACGGCATTTCGGCAATATGAAACCATTTCGGCATCATTTCGTCGCTTTCTTTCGGCTCACCGGAAAAATTATCGATTTTAAAAATATGCACTTCTAAAATTTCCGGATTATTTTTAAATTCAAATTCTAAAATTCCATTTTTTTTCAAATCTCCCGCTTCTATTCCAGCTTCTTCTTTTAATTCTCTTTTTGCTCCTTCTTCTATCTGTTCTCCCAATTCAACTTTCCCTCCGAACCCGTTCCATCTGCCCGCACCTAATCCAACTTTTTTAAAACCAAGTAAAATTTTTGAATCTTTTATAATTAAGCAAAGAGTTTGGATGTTTTTCATGAATTTATTTTACTACACTTACTTTTAAAACGCCATCAAATTTCAAAAACTTGACAAATAATTTATTTATGTTATAGTAAAAACAAGATGAATATTATGAATCAAAATAAGCAAATTTCACCGGGCCAGAAAAACCAGTATTCAATCGGAAAAATGTGGCCGAAACGAAAAAAAATTAATTACAAAGAAACATAGAAAACCGCCGAAAAGGCGGTTTTTTGGTACCCAAAATGATTAAAGAAGTTTAAAATAGCTCTTTACAAAGGAGGTGATGCCTAGAGAAACATGGCGCATGAGAGTAAACTTGCCATTGGCCAGTAAAAGACAAAGAAGGAGATACGAAAATGCCAAAGGTAACTTTTGACGTAAAGGAAAAACGGAAGCACGAGGGCAATTCGGTAACGGTTACTCTAACGCTCGCCGAAGACGCCCCCGCGGAGCTCCATTTCTCAAACGGCGAAAGGTCGATTGAACAAAACTTCAGCCACGAGGATGAGGAGATCCTAAAATCCCTTCGCAAGGAGTCCCGAGATAACGAGCTAAACAGCCTCAAAACTCAGGCTGAAGATCTCGGACTCGGCCGAAAATTCAAGGTCGTAACCACGGAGCTGACAAAGACATTGACCGGAGAAACAGACTAAGTCTCTGCTCAAAAGCCCGATAAAAATATCGGGCTTCTTTTTATTTATATTCATGATGCCAAACTTTTTTCCCTTCCCAATTTTATCGCCGTGAGAACGCCTAAGCTCGCAAGAAAAATATAAAACGGGAATGCCAATAAAACAAAATTAAAACCGCCGACCGCGATGCATGATAACAATCCTCCCGCCAAAGTTAACACCCATGAACTTACGGTTTCGGTTTCCGGATGTTCATATGTTTTAATCATGGTCAGAACCGCTCCGGTTCCGTCAATGAGAATAATAAAAAATAAAGCGACGGCCGCTTCTTTGGTGATGTACCAAAGTATCAGGCTTAAAATTATACCGGCGAAAGCGATTTTGTCCCGTTTTAAAAATCCGCCGAGTCCGTATTTTAAGGCCAGAAAAAAAATGAAAAGATCACCGAGAGTTTGCGCGCCGGTCATGATTAAAGAATAAGAGGCGCCTTTCGCGAATTGAGAAAAAAATGAAATCAAACCCATAATCGACCAAATTAGCCAGGACATTCTTTCCGGTTTTGTTTTAAATAAAAAAATGTCTCGGATGTAGGGCGCGAACGATAACAAAATCGCTATGCCGGACAAATATCCGGCGAGTTCTTTGAACATAAAATAATTGTTATTGCGGCCTACGAGCCTGCGTACCGGACAGGCAGGCCGCAATCCAGGGGTAAAACATAAAAACGTGAATTTTTAAAATGCATCCAAGCACATATTTTTTTAGCCGCATCCTAAATTTTACCATTCCTACTGCTCGCCCCTGGATCCTGAATCAAGTTCAGGATGACAATTTTATTGGCTCCATGCTTTGCGTGAAGCCTGGATGCAGACCATGATTTTAAAATTCGACCCGTTTGCATTTCGGCCCCGGGTAAAACCCGGAGCCGGCTAAGCAGGAATCAAAAAAACTAAGTCTTACTTAATAATTCTATAATGCAATTGTATTTCATTTTTTGATAATTTTTTAACATTTATCAACTCAAGATTTTTTTCAAAATCCCCATCACTAAATAATTTTATTCCTTTTCCTAAAATTATAGGTTCAATATCTAAATATATTTCATCAATTAAATTCTCTTCAATAAAAGCAGCATTTAGTATGCTGCCCCCAGCAACAATTATAATTTTAAAATCTTTTAATTTCTCCAATGCTTCTTTGGGCGATGCTACAATAAGATGATTTTGAGAAATTAATTCAACTTTGCTTCTAGAAACTACAATTAATTTTACATCGTTTAATTCTGTAAATTCAGGTTGTTTAGTTAAAATATAATAAGTTCTTCTTCCCACCACTAAACAGCCGGATTGTCTAACTGCAACACTATAACTATCCCATTCTATTTTGGAAATCCAACCGGTATTATCATCTTCTTTTGCAATCATCCCGTTGGCGCTTATGGCCATATACAGAATAACTTTTTTCATATTATTTGAATTTATTCCTATGCCCCTTAGCTGGCTCCGTGCTTTGTATGGAGCCAAAATGCAAAGCTTGGTTACTGATTTTTACATTCCGCTTCATAACATAACGGGGGTTATGGAGCTGATAGTTACTTAATCTTAATCCAATAGCGTCTTACTAACTTTTCTCCTTTCCTTATCTTATCCTGCAGAATCCCACCGTTTGCTTCAATAATTTTCTGTGATCCGACATTATCATCGTCGCAAGTTACCAAAGCTTTCTTAATATCTAATTGTAAAGTTTTTCTTAAACCCAATTTCAAAATTTTTTTCCCATAACCCTTTCTTCTTTCCGAGGGTCGAATTTCATAACCGATGTGACCGCCTTCTTCCCGAAGTCTTTTAGTTAAATTGTGCCGAACAGAAACTCGACCAATAAACTTATTTCTATCGACAAGCCAAAAAACACTTTGAAGCACATAGCCTTTAGGCACCCTCTTTTCTTGGTCTCTTAATTTCTTTACAAATTCGGCAAATTGCTTCGGCGATTGTTTTGACTCTATATCTTTGTTTCTCCCTTCTTTGTGAGATTCTTTTACTGCTTGCAAAAAACTTTTTTGATATTTTGTTGTCGGCTTTACCAGTCTCATACATTACTTTCACCTTTACTTTCCGTGACAGTGTTTATATTTTTTTCCGCTTCCGCACGGGCAGGGATCGTTGCGACCCACTTTTTTACCGTCGGAATTTTTTGCTTTTGAGTTCGAAGTGACGGTTTTTTCATTTCCATTTCCCGCCTCTTTTACTGGTGCGCTAAAATTTTTCGCCATTTGCAAAAGGTTGGGCGCGATGATATTTTGCACATCGCCGACTTTATAAATACTGTAAACGACTTCCTTTTGAATGACATTATTGAGTTCATTGTATAATCGGTACGCTTCTTTTTTATATTCGACCAAAGGATCGCGCTGGCCGTAACCGCGAAGACCGATTCCTTGCCTTAAAGTCGACATTACCTCGAGATGTTCAACCCAGAGAGCGTCGATCGAGCGGAGCAAAACCGCTTTTTCCATTTCCGCCCAATTCAATCCGACTTCGTTCGCGTGTTTCGACAAACTTTCATACTTTTCACGAGCCAATTTTACGAGGTAGTCGATAATTTCCGTTCTTGCCTTGGCCTTGTCCAGCTTGTCTCCGTCGGAAACGAATTTATTCAAATCGTTTTTTAATTCTTCGCCGACCGGAAAAATGGTCGAAACCACTTCCCTGATCTCGTTCAAATCCCATTCCTTTATTTCTTTCTCGGCGGTATGGAAAGTGATGACTTGTTCGATTTCATTATCAACCATGGTTAAGATTTTATCGGAAAATTTTTTTTCATCTCCGCTTTCTTTTAAAATTTCTCTTCTGCGGTTATAGATGGCTTCGCGATGTTTGTTCAAAACGTCGTCGTATTCGACCAAATGTTTGCGGATATCGAAATTGTTGCCTTCCACTTTTTTCTGCGCGCTTTCGATCGATTTCGAAATGATTCTGTTTTCAATCGGCATGTCTTCGGGCATATTCAAGCTGGTCATGATTCTTTTCATCCTGTCGCCGCCGAAAATGCGCATCAAATCGTCTTCCGTCGAGACGTAAAATTGCGACGAACCCGGATCGCCTTGGCGTCCGGAGCGGCCGCGAAGCTGATTGTCGATGCGTCTCGATTCATGCCTTTCCGTGCCGACAACATGCAACCCGCCCGACTCGATTACTTTGTCGTGTTCTTTTTTCCATTCTTCGTATTCGGGATCATTTTTCTCGGGTTCGCGTCCGCCGAGCATAATATCGACGCCGCGGCCGGCCATGTTTGTCGCGATCGTGATTGCGCCCGGTTTGCCCGCTTCGGTAATTATTTGCGCTTCCCGTTCATGGTTTTTCGCGTTTAAAATATTCGGCCGAAGTCCTTCGAGCTCCATCATCTCGCCCAAGATTTCGTTTTTTTGTATGGAAATCGTGCCGACCAAAACCGGCTGGCCCGCTTCGTGGCGGCGTTTCACTTCTGCGACAACGGCCTTGAATTTTCCCGCTTCCGTTCGATAAATCAAATCGTTCATGTCTTTTCGAACCATGAGCCTGTGCGTCGGAATGACGGTCGTTTCCAAATTGTAAATTTTCGAGAATTCTTCCGCTTCGGTCAAGGCCGTTCCGGTCATGCCCGAAAGTTTTTTGTACATTCTGAAATAATTCTGGAAAGTGATGGTCGCCAAGGTCTGTGATTCCTTTTGAATCTTCACGCCCTCTTTCGCTTCGATGGCCTGATGCAAGCCGTCCGAATATCTTCGACCTTGCATAAGCCGGCCGGTAAACTCGTCGACAATGATCACTTCGCCTTCGCGAACGACATAATCGCGATCGCGCTTGAACAAAACGCGCGCTTTCAAAGCCTCTTCGATATGATGCACTTCGCGGATTCCGCCCATGGTATAAATATTTTCGACCCCGAGCCATTTTTCCATTTTCGCGATTCCGGCTTCGGTCAAAGTTGCCGCCCGCATTTTTTCATCGACATTGTAATCTTCGTCTTCTTTCAAGCGATCGACGAGTTCGGCGAATTTATAATATTTGTCGGTCGACTCTTCGGCCGGCGCGCTTATGATCAAAGGCGTTCGCGCTTCATCGATTAAAATCGAGTCGACTTCATCGACGATTGTAAAATAAAGTTCGCGCTGGACCATCTGATCCAAACTTGAGACCATGTTATCGCGCAAATAATCAAAACCGAACTCGTTGTTCGTTCCGTACAAAACATCGCATTGGTAGGCTTCGCGCCTCGAGACCGGCCGAAAATGTTTCATTCTTTCATCAAATTGTTTCTCGTCGATATATTCGGGATCATAAACATAAGCGGCGTCATGAATGACAACCCCTGTCGACAAACCCAAAAAGTGATAAACGCGTCCCATCCAACCGGCGCCGACTCGCGAAAGGTAGTCGTTGACGGTAACGAGATGCGCTCCCCGTCCGACCAAAGCGTTTAAATACAAGGGCAAAGTTGCGACCAAAGTTTTTCCTTCTCCCGTTCTCATTTCCGCGATCTGGCCGCGATGGAGAACGATGCCGCCGATTAACTGCACGTCGTAATGCCTCTGGCCCAAAACCCGTTTGGCCGCTTCGCGCACCAAAGCGAAAGCTTCGGGGAGAATAATTTCAAGACGCTCCTCGATTATTTCTTTTTCCCTTTCCGGTTGGATTTTATCAAGTTCCAGTTTCTTCTTCAGTTCGGCGGTCATGTTCTTAAGCTCTTCGTCCGACATGGCCGAAAATTGGCTTTCAAGGCTGTTAATTTTTTTAATAATCGGATCGAGAGACTCGACCACTTTTTTATTCGGATCGCCGAAAATTGCCGTAAATATGGACATAATTTAAAAAAACACAAAAATTGTGCGTTAATTTATCAGTGTAAATATTATAAAATAAATTAGAACGAAAATCAACCCTTAAAAAATTCCAATTTTTAATTTTCAAACAATGCTTAAATTTTTTAATTTTTAAAATTTGAGAATTGAAAACTGTTTAAAAATTTAAAATTGAAAATTAAAAATTTTATTTCTGATTTTTAACAAAAGCCATCCGATATTAAACGAACGGCTTTCATGAAAGAAAATTAAAACTATATCTTACAGTCCCTTTCTCTTTTCCTTGTACTTTATAATCATTTTTTCCATAAGATCCTTCGCTTTATCGATCGCCTCATAAATTTCCGTTCCAGTATCTTCAACACGGAGCAATTCTCCGGGGACGGATAAATTTATTTCCGCCCGGTAAATTTCACCTTTGGAGTGATGATTGGTCGTCCTTTCCAGTTCGACATCCGCGTTTATGACCGGAAAATTTCCAAGATAGCGGTCGAGCATGTCCATTTTCTCCCGGACATAATCTTTTAATTCCGGGGATAATTCCAATTTTGTCGCTTTGATTTTTATTTCCATATTATCTATATGTCATCCTGGAGCGAAGCGATAGGATCCCGTTTTGATTCAGTTCACGAGATTCTATTCCCCGGGTCTGGCCCGGGGCTAAAGACGCTCCGGAATGACAGTAAAATTAAGAAGTTAATTTATGAATCAAGAAAACAATCCAATATTTAAGTTTCAATTCGTTCGCGGTCACAAGCAAAATCAAAATCATTAGCAAAACAAAGCCCATGTTGTGAATAAGAGCTTCCAATTCCCTTTTGACCGGTTTGCCCTTGATTTTTTCGAAGACCAAGAAAAGGACTCGACCGCCGTCCAACGCCGGAAATGGAATGAAATTGATAATGGCCAAATTGATTGAAAGCAGGGCGGCGAATTGAAGGACATAGTCGATTCCCATCCGCGCCGCTTCTCCGGTCATTTGGGCTATCCTGACCGGACCGGCCAGATCGGCCGAAACGCCATGCCCCAAAATCAAATTTTTCAGCAATTCGTAAAAAGCGACGATAATGGCCCAAGTTAAAAACAAAGTTGTTTTTATTCCTTCCCAAATCGCCATGTACCACGGCAATCTGACAATTCCGTATTCGCTGATCGCCACTCCGATTCCGCCTCGTTTCGTTTCTTGCATATAACGCGGGGTGACTTTAATATCCATCTCTTTCGAAGCCCGTTTGACATCGTAAGTCAATTCCTTGTTTGTGTTTTGATTGACGTAATTTTCCAAACCGGCGTAATCGGAAAAATGAATATTGTTTATGCTTAAAATCAAATCGCCCTCTTTGATTCCGGCTTTTTCCGCGGGCGAATTTTGAAGAACCTGCACAACTTCGATTTCTCTTCCCGTTACGGTCGCTTTCGGATTTATGTTTCCGTCCAATGATTGCGGAAAGCCGATCATAAGTCCGATTGAAATAAGAATCGCGGCCAAGATTACGTTCATGCTTACGCCGGCGGAAAGAATGGTCGCTCTTTTCCAGATTTTTTTGTTGGCGAAGCTGTCCGGATCATTATTGTCGCCGTCTTCGCCTTTGATTTTCACGAAGCCGCCGAGAGGTATCCAGTTTATGGAATAAATCGTACCCGGAACTTCTTCTCTAACCGCGCGGCTCCCCGAGACCAGTCTCCATTTTTTCTCTTTGTTTCTGTAAACTCCCAAAATGCGCGGCGGGAAACCGAAACCGAACTCTTCGGCCTTGACTCCGAATTTGCGGGCGGTTACGAAATGCCCGAGCTCATGCGCGAAAACGAGCACGCTTAAAATTATGATGAAAGTGATTAAAGTTAACATGATTGGAAATTAGAAAGTAGGATGTAGGAGGTAGAAAGTTGGAATTGGAAATTAGAAAAAAATCCTACTTCCTAAATCCTACTTCCTAATTCCTAAATCGTCATTATTTCTTCTTCTTTTTTGTCTCTGATTTCTTTTATTTCGTCATTTTTCTTTCTTACCTCTTCATCCAATTCTTTAATGAACCTGAATTTGTCGTCCTCGTTAATCTCCTTGTTTTCTTCCGCGTTCTCAATATTGGTTTTAATTTCATCCCTAACTTTTCTCAAACTAACACGCGCCTCTTCCGTCTTTTCGTTCAATTTTTTAACCAATTCGCGTCTGTTTTCTTCGGTCATCAGGGGCAATGTCAATCTTATTTTGTCGCCTTCATTAACCACGCCGAAACCCAAATTCGCTTCCATAATCGCTTTCTCGAGGTCTTTCAAAACGCTTTTGTCCCATGGGGTTACGGTCATGCTTCTCGCTTCGGCCACGGCGATCGTTCCCAATCCGTTCAAGGGCGTTTTCGTTCCGTAGGCTTCGACGTAAATTCCGTCCAAAATCCCCGGATTGGCCCTTCCCGTCCTAAGGGAACTGATGTCTTTTTTAAAAAAATCGATTACTTTACCGAATTCATTTTGTTTGGTTTGAATATATTTGTTCATATTTTAGGTTGTAGTTTGTAGGATGTAGGGCGTAGGATTTTACTGCATTTTAAAAATTCTACAACCTACATCCTACAAGCTACGAGCTAATTTTATTTAACCGCCTTTACGGCCATATAAATCATGCCGGCGTTGTCCGGATCGACGATCAATTTCCAACCGGCGCGCTGTGTCGGCAATTTTTTCGTTGTCCAGGTTTTGCCCCCGTCCGAACTGCGATAAAATGTCGTGTTGGTTACGTAATAAATTTCGTCCGAGTTTTTTGGGCTCACGGCGACCGCGTTTATGGTCGCCGCGTTTTCGGGAGTTAATAATTGAATGCCCGTCCACGTATCGCCGTTATCGGTCGACCTCACGAGACCGTAAGAATTGGCCAGAATAATTGTATTGGGGTCGGATTGCGAAGCGGCCAGATCCCTGAAATTGATGGTATCCTTAAATTGTTTCAAGGCGTCGCTTAAATCGGTCCAGGTGCTTCCGCCGTCTTTCGATCTGGAAATGCCCCTTCCCTTGATGCCGACGAAAACGATTCTGGAGTCGGCCGGTGAAATAAGAATTTTTTCCACCACGTCCTCGAATCTGTTTAATGCTCGCCAGCTGTTTCCCCGATCTGTGCTTTTTAAAACGTCGCCGCGGGAAAGGCCCATATAAACGTTGGCGTCGTTGTAATAATCGACGGCCAAAGCGGTCACGGTCACGGTCGGGTCATTGTCATAGTATACTTGATTCCATGTTCTTGAGCAATCGGTCGATTTTAAAACCCGGTTTTGCGAAGCGACGTAAATCGTGCATTTCGCGTTCGGGTCGACGGCGACGGCCTTTACGTTTATTTTTCCGAGACTTATAACCGCCTGCCAGTCGTTGCCTTTGTCATAAGTATAATAGAGGCCATTGTCGACGCTGCCGTAGTACAGAGCGTCCGAATCGCTCGGGTCCAGAACCAAATCGTTGGCATCCAAGCCGCTGATGCTTCCCGGCGTTCCTTGCGTAGTCGGAATCAAATCTTTGGTTGTCCAGGTATTGCCTTTGTCCGTGGAAACAAAAACGCCTCCGGCGCTTCCGGTTCCGCTTCCGTTGCTATTGACTTGAATCACGCATCCGGAGACTAATAGCGGGACAATCGTAAATAAAATCAACTTTTTTATTCCGGTGGATTTTTGTTTTGTAAACATATTTTTGAGGTTTGTAGGTTTTAGGTTTGTGGGTTATAATTTCAAACTAAAACCTACAAACTAATCGCTATTTGTTCTAAAACCAATTTCGGATTGACATTGCCCAAAAGATAAATTTCGGCATTTCTTAAAACATGAAATAAGTTTAAAAAATCAGTTTTCTTTTTTCCGATTTCCGAAAGTTCTTTGTTGAAAATTTCGTTTCGGATCAAATCGTTATGCCCGTATCCGAGAAGCAAAAGATCCCTAAGCAATCCTCTCCATATTTTTATCGCCTCTTCCGCCGATCTCGCGTTCTCCTGGCCGTTGCCTTTTTCGCCGACGATTTCTTTGATACCCGAAAAACGGTCGTTTATGTCTTTATCGAAAAAATTTAAAAAAATTTTTGCGGTTTTTAGATACGAATCGAGAAATTCCCGATTTTTTAAAAATTTTAAAGCCAAAGCCGGCCGGCCGAGGCTTAATCGCGCGAAATTTTTTGCCGCGCTTCTCGTGATTTTTTCTTCGTTCACGAGATAATCGTAAATCAGGTCGGAATCGACCGGATTGAATCTCAAAATTTGACTCCGCGAAACGATAGTCTTCGGCAACAAATCGAGCGCCGAAGTCGTCAAGATTACGACCACGTCCTTTTTCGGTTCTTCCAAGGTTTTCAGAAGCGCGTTGGCGGCTTCGAGGCTTAAGGTATGGGCTTCGTTGACGATGCCGATTTTGTATGAATTTAAAAATGAACTCATGCTCAAGCGCTGGATAAGATCGCGGACCTGTTCGATGGAAATATTTTTTTTGTCCTCTTCTCTTTTTATTGAAATGACATCGCTAAGAGCGCCCGTTTCAAAACGTTTACAGGAAGCGCATTCTTCGCAAGCCGTTTCTCCTTTTTTTTCACAAAGCAAAACTTTGGCGAAATAATGGGCGAGATGATTTTTCCCCAAATTGTCCGGACCGTAAAAAATATACGTTCCGGAAATGGAGTTATTCTTGATGCTTTTGATTAAAAAATTAACAATTTGGCCATTGCCGACAATCGGCCATTTCGATTGTAAATTTTCCGATTTCATAAGTTTATTATACCAATCAGGAGTTAAAAAAGCAACCTCACACAATTCGCGGATACCATGTGGACTAAAAGCACGGGTACACAATGATTTTCTTCTTATTTAAATAATTGCGACCTTTAAAAATTGCATAAAAAGGTATTCAAGTCACCCGGGGCTCGGGGGCGGAATTGAGCGCCAGCGCGAAGCAACTAAAATTTCATCAACGTGATAGCGAATTGGAGCCCCCGAAACTTCTTTGGTTACTTTCTTGGTTACAAGAAAGTAACTCCTAGCGAAGCGGCTTTGTTTCGATCTTGATTTTTTCCCCAAAATTCAGTAGAATTAGCATATATGAAAAGATTCTTCCAATTCAAAAAATTACTGCTTTTACTCGGGGATGTTTTCATTTTATACGCCTCTCTTTACATAACCCTGCTTATTCGCTACCAAGAAATTCCGACGGCTCAAGTTTGGGCGAACCATGTTTGGCCGTTCACGATTGTCTTTGTTGTTTGGATTATTATTTTTTACATCGCCGATTTGTATAATTTGCATCTCGCCGTAAACAACCCGAAATTTTTCCAGAAGACGAATAAAAGCGTAATCGCGGCCGTAATTTTCGCTTTGGCCTTTTTCTACGCCGATCCGGAAACGAAAATCGCTCCGAAAACCAATCTTTTGCTTTATATCGCGATTTTTTACATTCTCTTTTTCCTTTGGCGAAGATTGTACAATCGATCCTTAAAATCGTATCTCCCCAAAAAAAATATCGCCATCATCGGCTACGACAATCAAGTTGAGAAATTAATCGAGGAATTGAAAGAAAAACCTCATCTCGGCTATGTCATTTCTTTCATTCTCGATGATAAAAATGAAAACCGCGAAAATGAAATCAACGGAATAAAAATCATAAACGGCATCGAGAATCTTAAAAACGCGGTTTTGGAAAATAAAATCGATACTATCGTTTTAAGTTCGGACCCGAATAAATCGGATGAATTGAGGACGTCTCTTTTTAATTGCATCTACCTAAAAATAAATTATATCGGCCTTCCCGATTTTTATGAAAACATAACGGGTAAAATTCCGATCGATACGATCGGCGAGATGTGGTTTCTCGAAAACTTGAGCGAAGCCGACAAAATTTGGTTCGATTCGTTCAAAAGAATTTACGACGTAATTCTCGCTTTGCTTTTATTTTTGATTACTCTCCCCTTTTGGTTAATTATCGCCGCTATAATCAAAATCGAAAGCCGCGGTCCGGTTTTTTTTATTATGAAACGGGCGGGCAAGGATGACAGAAATTTTAAATTGATAAAATTCCGTACCATGCGCGAAGAAGGCAATGATCGCTCTCTGACTACGGAAAACGATGCCCGCGTCACCAAATTCGGAAAATTTTTGCGAAAGACGAGAATAGACGAAATCCCGCAAGTGATAAATATTTTAAAAGGCGACATGAGTTTTATCGGCCCGCGCCCGGAAAGGCCGGAATACGTTATTGAATTGGAAAATGCCATTCCTTTTTATAAAGAAAGGATGCTTATAAAACCGGGCCTGACCGGCTGGGACCAGATTTCCGGCGAATATCATTCTCCGACCGTCGAAGACAGTTTGAAAAAGCTGCAATATGATTTATACTACATAAAAAACCGATCCGTTTATCTCGATATCTCGATAATTTTAAAAACGATCGCCACGGTTTTATCAAGAGGAGGGCTTTAATTAGGATGTAGGAGGTAGGTTGTAGGAGGTAGATTATAAACCAAGCCTACGACTTAAAACCTAATTTTCGAAATAAACCCCACTTTCGTCGCGGCAGAATCTCTCAGAAGAGGATTTTGCCGATAACCCGTCAGAATCCCTTTCAGGAGATTCTAACGCAACGGAATAAACCCTACTTCCTACTTCCTACAACCTAACACCTAAACTTATGTGCGGCATTGCCGGAAAATTATATTTTAAAGAAAAAAAAGTCACGCCCGAGGAAATAAAAAAGATGACCGATGCCATCTCTCATCGCGGTCCCGACGATGAGGGAATTTTTGTTAGGGAAAATGTCGGCCTGGGTCACCGCCGCCTTTCCATAATCGATCTTTCTGCGGCCGGGCACCAGCCCATGTCTGATGAAGAAGGAAAAATTTGGATCGTCTTTAACGGCGAAATTTATAATTTCCTGGAACTCCGGGAAAAGCTCGAAAAAGAAGGAGTAAAATTCCGTTCGAAAACAGATACGGAAATTATTATTCATCTCTACAAAAAATATGGCGTGAAATGTCTTAATTATTTGCGGGGCATGTTCGCTTTCGCGATTTGGGATGAGTTTAAAAAAGAATTGTTCATCGCCCGCGATCGCCTCGGGAAAAAACCGCTCAAATATTATTTCGATGACCATGTTTTTATTTTCGCGTCCGAACTGAAAGCCGTTCTGCCCAATACGGAGGTGAAAAAAGAAATTGATTTTGAAGCGATCGATGAATATTTGACTTACCAGTATATTCCTCATCCGAAGACCGGTTTTAAAAATATTTGGAAACTCGAGCCGGCTCATTACTTGATTGTAAAAAACGGCCGGGTGATAAAAGAAAAATATTGGGATTTGGACTACACGAAAAAATTGGATTATTCGGAAGAGGAATGGGAAGAAATAATTTTAAATAAATTAAAAGAAGCCGTCCGCTTGCGTTTGATTTCGGACGTGCCTTTGGGCGCGCATCTTTCCGGCGGAATCGATTCGAGCTTGATTGTCGCGCTGATGGCGAAAGAAATGAAAGAGCCGGTCAAAACTTTTTCCATCGGTTTTAAGGAGGCGGACTATAACGAACTGCCTTTTGCGCGGATGGTTGCGGAAAAATATAAAACCGATCACCATGAATTCATCGTCGAGCCGAACGCGATCGAAGTTTTGCCGAAATTGGCTTATCATTACGAAGAGCCATATGCTGACTCGTCCGCTTTGCCAACGTGGTATTTATCCGAACTGACAAGGCAAAACGTCACGGTCGCTTTGAACGGCGATGGCGGAGACGAAAATTTCGCGGGCTATGACAGATACGCCGCCCTGAAACTCTTCCATGATTTAAAATTTATTCCCTCAAAAAAAATATTGAAAGAGATTAACAAAAAATTATACGATCTCACCAAAATCAAACTGTTCAGAAAGGGCTATCGTTTTCTTGATTCTTACGATACCGATCCCCTTTCTTTTTACCTGAAAATCATCGACCATTTCGGCGCGGAGGACAAAAAATCAATCTACTCGGTCGAATTAGAAGAAAAAGTTAAAAATTCCCGCTGGAACTCATTTTTAAATTCGAAATTCGAAAACGGAAAAAACTTAAACTGGCTCGATCAAATTTTGTATACGGATATAAATTCCTATCTTCCCGACGATCTTCTCGTCAAAGTCGATATCGCCTCCATGGCGCACGCTTTGGAAATCCGCTCGCCTTTTCTCGATCATGAATTTATGGAGCTCACGGCGAAAATTCCGGACAATCTAAAATTAAACGGTTTCAATAAAAAATACATCTTAAAGAAACTCGCTTACAGATATCTTCCGAAAGAATGCATCGACCGCCCGAAGCAAGGTTTCGGCGTACCTCTTGAGCATTGGTTCCGCGGCAGCCTTGAATCGTATCTCAATGAACGGCTTTTCGACGAAAAATTTTCCGTTTTCGGATTTAAAAAAGATGGCCTGAAAAAAATGATCGATGATCATAAAAATCACCGATCAAATTATGCCAACCAGCTTTGGGATCTATTGATGCTCAGGGAATGGCTCGAGTCATTTTTCTAAATTTAGAATAAGTTTTTTATCATCTTCTATAATCTTCATTATATCATGATTTTCCTTCGCGTAAGCGTACGCCTTTTCCGCCATCACATGCAAAAGTTCTTTGTCACCCAAAATTTCTTTAAGATCATTTTTTAATTTTTCAAAATCGCCGTTCGCGCACCTGCCGATTCCGTACTTTTCAAGCATGCCGTTCGGGTTGACATTCAAACTCAAAACTGGCGTTTTGCCTTTTAGGGCCTGGATAAACGTATTCGGGAAACCTTCCGATTTTGAAGTGTTAACATAAATTTTCGCGTTTAAAAAATAACTGTCGAATTTGTCCGATGGCAAAAATTCGATAAATTCCAAATTGGGTAACCCCATCGCCTTGCCTTTAATTTCATTAAAAAATTTAAAATCATTTGTGGGTGGGCAAATCATGACAAATTTCTCTCCGGGGAAAAATTTTACAAGCTCAATAAATAAAAACGGTTGCTTCCAGTCTTCTCCTCGGGCCACCCATAAGATAAAATCCTTGTTTAAAGGAATGGATTCGGGAATATAATGAGCGGATTGCCTGATAATTCCGTCTTTTCCATAAACTTCCTTTAATACTTCTTTTTGCGACTCGTGCTGAACTATAATTAAATCGGCGATTTTTAAACCCAATTTAAATAATCTCCATCTAACAAATCCGACTAATCCTCCCTGCATCCAACTTGGTTTTGTTCCGATTACATCTTCGTCGTGCGCCGTCATGTAGATAAATTTCTTGTGATTAAGTTTACAAAATAAAGCGACCTCACCCGTTTCAAGGCCGGCCGTTCTTTGAATATAAATATCGGCGTTTATTTTTTTGACCTGTCTCCATAATTTGACAAAACCCAAAACAGCTCGAAGATATTTTAAATTTTTTTTGGGGTTAAAAAATTTGTATAACTTAATACCCTTTCTAATTTCGAAATCTGGTTGGCCGAAATCGCCGACAATAAATTCGATTTCAAATCTTCTATCCTTCGCTAATTCAACGGCCATGTTATGTAATTGCAGCTCGGCTCCTCCCGCTCTCGATAAAGAGGCGGGGTTAAAATACTGATAAGCATACAAAGATACGATGCAAATTTTAATGGTTTTCATTTTTTTTAAAAACAAATTCATTACAACCAGTCTGATCAAATGAGAATCTGTTAAAAATCTTCTTTGGAATCGAAATTAATTTTGTCGGATTGCTTACAAGAGAAAAATTTAATTTTTCAACAAATGAATTTATTTCTTCAACGGTTGCGAATTCATACGGGTACCCGCCAAGCCAATCGATCACATCGTAAAAGATGCTCATTCCCCTTTCTCTGCCTAAAATATCCTTTAATCTAAAAGGTCTCGGCTTTCCGATAAGGGCTGATTTGCAATAAGATCCGAATCTCCTGAACATTACATAACCAAAATAAAAATAGATTAAGAATAGTTTTATCCATTTTGGAGAATTATTGTAAAATCTTTTCATCTTCAGCCAAAATTCGGAAGAAGCGGTCTTGTTATAAATTGCGATTATAAATTTTCCTCCTGGTTTTACCAATTTGGCGGCATTTTCTATCGCTTTCCACATATTGCCGGTGTGATGCAAAACGCCCCAGCTATAAACAACGTCTCCTTGACTTTCAAATCGCTTAACCAAATTTTCATCAAGTATGCTGCCTTCGAAAATTTCCCAATTTTCAAGATTTTCTTTGGCGAATTTTTCTTTTGTCAATTTGGTTGCGTTTATACTATGAGGATCGACATCAAAACTAATAACTTTAGCGCATCCCAACCTAAGGGCGCTTAAGGAAAAAATTCCACTCCCACAGCCGATGTCGATAAAAGTTTTTCCTTTATACTCCTCTTCGGGCATGTATTTAGAAAAAGATTTTTTTGATATTTCAATTTTCTCTTCGTCTAAAAAATTCTTAACGTATTCAGTCCAATTTCTGCCAAAAGAAAAGTATGGTGTTTTATTTTTCATAATTTTTGGAAAATCATTTTATAATTAAAAATAGTTTTTTCTATATTAAAATTATTCCGCGCGAATCCGTAAGCTCTGGCTGATATTTCTTCCCATAATTTTTTATCTTCCAACAATAATTTTGTTTTCTCGACCAGTTGATTAAAATTCCCCTTAACGAAAAATCCTAACTTATTATTTTCTATTATATTATCCGGATCTGCCAAAAAAGATAAAACGGGAGTTCCTGATTTCATTGCATCAATTAAGACATTAGGTAGTCCTTCTCTTTCCGAAGTAAGAACGAATATTTTTGCTTTTTGAAAATATTCCTCTTCTATTTTATCTCTCGGCACCCCGGGAATCAATCGCACATTTTTTAACGCGGAAATTTCGTTGTCAATTTTTTGAGCCAGATCTTTATATTCGTTATCTTTTTGCCCGATCATGACAAATTTTTCATCTGGAAATTTTTTTGCAAGGTTAATTAAAACTTCCGGCTTTTTATAATCAACCATTCGGCTCACCCATAAAATAAATTCTCTTTCTTTTTTTTCGAAAGGCATTATGGGATGTGAATTA
The DNA here is from genome assembly GCA_021788015.1 of bacterium. Classification (GTDB taxonomy): domain Bacteria; phylum Patescibacteriota; class Patescibacteriia; order Patescibacteriales; family JAKAJF01; genus JAJYLD01. The sequence goes on from JAJYLD010000003.1 coordinate 82,920, forward strand.
TAAATTACTTCGGAGTTTAAATTATAATTTCTTTTTAAAAGTTCTTGTTGGATTTTTGTTTGGGCGATTAGCTTGCTGTTTTTAAAAACCAGAACAACCAAGGGAGCCAACCACTTTTTCCCTCCGAGCATCTTATCTTTTAAATCTTCGAAATTTGTTTCCCATTCATGTTGTAATTTAAAAATAAATTTCTTCCTGAAAATCTTTGCCGCAAAAAAACATAAAACCGATTCAAGCGAAGATCCCTTTGAGAAATAAATATCCGCTTTAATTTTTGCGTGAACCGAAATTATGCGCCATAAATATCGTAAATAATTTCCCCTCCTTATCTTAGGAAAGTAATTTTCAATGATAACCAAATTTATTTTTTCAATTTTTCTTTTTTCATTTTTTTCTCCCAAAACAGAAAAGTAAACTTCAAAATTTTCATCTTTGCTTAATTCTTGAGCGATATGCCACATATCAAGCTCGCCTCCTCCAAAACCGGTTTCCTTGCTCTCGATAAGGGGCAAAGCATTTGGTGAAAAAAAACAAATTTTAAGTTTTCTCTGCATAAAACGCTAAATTTTCTTTAAAATTAAAAAAATATATGGGCTAAAAATTTTAGATTCCCTTTGAATATTTAATTTTCTTAAAAATTTATCAACTACGGTTTGAAAAAAATTTACAGTTTTGTGAAGCCGGATTTTATGTTTCGCGATTCCCAAGAGAAAAAGATTAAAGACGCCAAAATAATTACAATAGATGGTCTCAAAACCGGCTGTTTTTATTTTTTCAAAATCTTTTTTTGTTATAATAACATGCTCTTTCAGCAACTCTTTATTGATTAAAAATTGCAGAAATCTATAAAACGGACTTGATAAATTGGGAACCCCGATTATTAAATATCCTCTCTCGTTGAGCAAATCAAAATGCTTTTGGATAATTTCCTTGGGCGGATCGAAATGTTCTATTAAACCTATAGAAAAAACCATGTCGTATTTTTTTCCCGATTGAAAATTCAAAACATCTCCCTCAAAAACATTCGCGGGCGTATTCAATAATCTCATGTTTTCCCTTGTCGCCTCCACTCCTATTTTTGAATAATCGATTCCGCTCACTTTGTAACCGAATTCATCGTGAAAATAATGCATCCATCTTCCCGGCGCGCAACCCAATTCCAAAAATTCAAAATTATTATCCTCCGGCAAATATTTATGAAAAAATTTATCCATTACCTCGACATAATAAGGATTATAGTCGGTTTTAAAAACCTGCGGCAAAGAATGCGATTCCCAAACATCGCTCCAAGTTTTCTCTTCTGTCAGCTTTTTACTTTCAGACATGTGATATATATTATTTTATAACGGCCAATTTCACATCCAGATCCCAGGCGGGATACAAATAACTTAAAAAGGTGGATTCATAAAAATGTGGATGTTTATTTGCAAGTTTAGCAATGATTGATTTTATAAAAAATTCAAGAAAGTGGCGCGTTTTTCCTTTCCAGTTTAAAGACTTGTAATTCGACTCATTAAAAGTATATTTTTTATTTATCAATTTAAAATTATTTTGAAAATTATAATGAGGAACTTTATCGCTACGGGAGAAGTAATTGAAAGTCAAATAAGTAAAAAATCTTACATGCGTCGGATCGCGGAACGCTCTTTCGCTTCGGAAATAAGGAACCAGTATTCTAACTTTTGCACCTGGCTTGCAAACCCTCCAAAATTCCGCCATCAACTCCGGAAAATTATGAATATGTTCGAGAGTGTGCGAACAAAATATCTCTTCGACGGAATTGTCTTCGAAGGGTAATTTTTTTTCCAAATCGCAAACATAATCGACGCCTTCGAGAGGCAAAATGTCCACGCCTTTAAAACCTTCTTTTTTGCGCGTACCGCAACCTATGTCCAATTTCATACGGCTGTTTTAATCAATTTAAATAAAATTTTAACGGCAATATAAAATAAAATTGTTGAAGTTATGATTGTTCCCAGAATCGCGCCGGCAATGCCCATTCTCGGAATTAAAAGCCAATTCAAAAAAATGTTAAGCAACGGTCCCGTCGGCGTAAGATAAATAAACCCCAACTTTACCGCCCTAATTCCCATAGAAGCATTTATGTTCCCCAAAATCATTAAGAAAAAATAAAGCGTTATGCTTAAAGCCATGAGGACGGCCACGCGCCAATCGAAAGCGAATGCTTTGCCATAAAATTTAAAAAGAATCCAGATCAGAAAAAAATTGCCCGCGAAAATAACGAGCCCGGCTTTTTCCCCGAAAGTAATGACTTTATCATACAACGCTTTTATGTCATTATGTCCCGACGCCATGGGCAGAAAAACCTGCGAAACCGTGTTTAAAACCTTGCCTGTGAAAATATTGAATGACATGTAGTAGGCCGAATACAAACCGACCGCCGCCGCCCCGAGATAATAATTGATCATCAAATTATCGAGATTGCCGAGACTGAAAAAACCGGCGAATACGCTAAGCATGCTGAATGTTCCGTAATTAAAAACTTCCTTGAAAACTTTGCGGTCGAATTTGAACAAAGCGCTTCGAAAAAAGACAATGCCGATCGCGATAACGAAAAAAAGCCGCAGCATGTTTCCCCAAAAAAGACTTTCAAAACTGAAATTACGCAGGACAAAAAGATAATAGATGACGGCGAGGACAAAAACAAAAGCGGAAGCGAGCCAGAAATACGACAAATTTTTAAATTTTTCCAAACCCTGAAAAAAGGACTGGAAAAGATAAAAAAAAGCGGTGACAAGGGAATAAACAATGGCCAGGTTGTAAAGATCGGAACTTATTTTAAAATACGGGGCGATGAATGGCCTAAAGAAAAAAAACAAAACGGAAAAAACAAAACCCAGGAAAATTACGGACCGGAACGCCGAACCGATAATCGCGTCTTTTTTTTCTCTTTCCGCGCCGAGATACCTTAAAGCGCTTGTCGAAAATCCCCAAAGGACCGGAATGGCGAGAAATTCGCCAGCGCTCACGATCAAATTGAATTTTCCGTATTCGACCGGGCCGATATAGCGGATGACCAGAATATTGAATCCGAAAGTGATGAAAGTCGCCGAACCGATACCGAAAAAAGCGTAAAGCAAATTTTTAAAAAACTTTTTCGAAAACTCGCCCGGAGTGTGCCCGAAAATTTTTTCATAGAGTTTCCCGAATCCTCTTTTTAATTTTTCCGTTTTAAACATACGTTTCCGCTTTTTTGAAAACGATTAATTTATAACTGAAATAGCTTAAGACCGCGATAATTCCGGAAACGACTATCTGGGCGACAAGATAATACAACCCGATTTTCTCGACGAAAAAAAACATGCCGAAGGAATTCAACCCTAAACTTACCAGATTGACGAAAAAAAATAAGATAAACTGGCGATGCGCTTTGTCTTTTTGCTCGAATCGAAAAACAAAAAATTTCTGTAAAGTAAAATTAACGATGATGCCGAGCGCGTAGCCCAGGGCGGACGATAAAACATACCAGAGTTTAAAAAATTCGGTAAAAACGTAAAGCAGTGAGAAAGTCACAAGAAAAGCTATTCCGCCCGAAAAAAGGAAAGGTATGAAATTTTTATGTTCCTTCGCAAAGCTTAAAAATTTGTTGGTTCTTTCGTCCATGCGATTGTTTTTTTAATCCCCTCTTCGAGAGAAAATTCGGGCTTCCAATTCAGGATTTCCTTCGCCTTCCTTGCGTCAAGAACGCTCCTCAGGACTTCGCCCGGGCGCTCCGGCGCGAAATCGTAATCGAATTTTTCTCCGGTCGCTTTTTCAATGTCGCTTATGATATCAAGGACGCTCACTTCCTTGCCAAGGCCGATGTTCAAAGTTCCGTTATAGCCGCCTTTCATGGCTCCGAGACAGGCGTTTATAACGTCGCCGACATACACGTAATCTCTCGTCTGCTTGCCGTCGCCGTAAACGACGCTTTGTTTGCCGTTTAAAAAATTATGCAAAAAGATGGTAATTACTCCGCATTCGCCGCCCCTATATTGTCTTGGACCGTAGATATTGGCCAGGCGCAGGACCGTGTAGTCGAGTCCATGGATATTATGAAACATTTCGAGATATTTTTCGGCCGCGAATTTATGGATGGCATAAGGCGACATGGGTTTTATCAAGGTATCTTCCGTCGCCGGCCCGTCCACGCTTCCGTAGATAGCGCCGCCGGTCGAGACGAAAATAACTTTTTTTACTTTCGTATCCGCGCTCGCTTTAAAAATATTGTAACTGCCGACGGCGTTCACTTTATTATCAAACATCGGGTCTTCGACGGATTTGATGACATCGATTTGCGCGGCCAGATGAAAAACATAATCGAATTTTTCTTTTTCAAAAATTTCTTGCATTTTTTCCGCATCGCAAACATCCGCTTCAAAAAACTTCGCCTTTGAATTTATATATTCTCTTTTGCCGGTCGAGAGATTGTCGATGACGACGACATCATGGCCTTCGTCTATAAGCCTGTCGACAAGATTTGAACCGATAAATCCGGCACCGCCGGTAACAAGTATTTTATTTCTTTTCATATAAATATGATTAAAATTTAGAACCGACCCGCCCGCCACGCGAGCCCGTGAGTCTGCTTTTTAAATATCTTCGGCCAAAACCGGTTTTAAAATATTTTTCTCTTTTTATTGCCGCTTCTTTTAAAAGACATGCTTCATAATAAATTAATCTTAACGGTCGGCGATCGCGAGTTGAGGGTACTTTACCTTTATTATGTTTTATAAATCTCGTCTTTAAATCATCTGTCCAGCCGACATATAATTTTTTATCGTTTAAACTTTCTAAAACGTAAGTATAAAACATAAGCTCGCGGGCGATGCGGGCGGGTAAATCCGGCACCGCCGGTAACAAGTATGTTCATAATTTCTAATTTTTAATTTTGTAATTTTTAAATAATAAACCAAATTTGATTACGACGAATAAACTCAAGTCTCAAAACGCAAAACTCAAAACCAAAGCTTAAAACTAAAATCTTTTATTCTTAAGGGTAAGAAGGCTGGCGCCTAGCATTTTTGAGAGTTCTTCAAGCTCTTGCAATAATTTATTAATTTTAATTTTATCGGTATTTGTCGCGTCTCTTAAAAGCCCAAACCAATATTTGCTTTCATTCGCAGATTTTAATGCTATTTCGTAAAATTTTATAAAATCTTTTTTCGATGAAGACGATTTTGCTTCAACGATATTCGCTCCGATTGAGGTTACTGACCTTAACAATTGATCCGCTATTATCCAAAAAATTCTTTTATTCGGCAACGATTATCGAAAAATAATAGGCTCTTATTCTTATGTCAGTTTTGGGGTTTTGCGTTGCAGCTTTGAGATTTGACATTTGCGTTTTGAGATATGTTATTTTTTTATTTTCAAAATCCATCGGTTATTGAAAATTGGTTATTGGCATGTTGGTTATTGGTTATTTCTCCATATACTTCTTCCAGTAACTCCAAATCCTTATTGCTCTTTTTCAGTAAATCGAGATTTTTGTTCCGCAAGCTTTCAAAAAATTTTTCTCCGAGTTCGTCGCCGACGATTTCTTTGTATAAATTAAAAAAAGCTTCGTAATCTTTTATGAAACAATGGCCGCCCGCTCCCCTGCCCGATTGATGAATCGGTTCCATGTGGCTTTTCCCGATACGGGCATCGGCGGCGATCATGTCGCGGATATTTTTCCAATCGCAGCCCAATTCTTCGGCCAAGTCATGAAGCAAGTTCGCGTAAACCACTTTTGTGTACAAAAAAACATTCGAGCCGTATTTTATCAGTTCCGCTTCTTTGGCCGGACAAATCAATTTAAACGGCGATTCGGGCAAAACATCCATGACTTCCTCCGCCTTTTTTCGATATTCTTCGTTGTCGACGGGAATGCCGATTATGTTTCGCGAGGGATGGGCGGCGTCGTAAGCGGCCGTCGCTTCGACTAAGAACTCCGGAGAATGCATGACAAAAATTTCCGGATTTTCTTTTTGGAATTTTTCCGTCGTTCCGGGCAGAATCGTCGATTTGATCACGGCCGTTTTCCCCTTGCCGATATTTTTTAACGCATCCTTTACATAAGAATCATTAAAAACATTTTTAATCGTCGGCGTGGGTACGGCGATAAAAACGATATCGCAATCTTTTATTTTTTCTTTGTTTCGGACATACGGCTCTTCGAGTGAATAACGCGTAACATCAAAACCGCGATTCTCGAAATCGTCGGCGTAATTTTTTCCTATCCAACCCTGGCCGATGAAACCGATTTTTAACTTGGAATTAGCCATAAAATAAAAAAATGAGATTTCCTAAAAAGTCCCTTATTTCATCTCAATTATCCCATTTTCAAGCATACAAGTCAACCTTTCTTTTCACGTAACGCATAGCTAAAATAATGCGTATACACAAAATTTAGCGAGCACAGAAAATTGATAAACATTATACATTCAAAACACCAATGGGTTTGGGGGCGGAATTGAGCGTCAAGGCGAGAGAATTTAAGATAAATCAATGTGATAGCGAATTGGAGTCCCCAAAACTTTTTGCCTACTTTTTGGTTACAAAAAGTAGGGCCTAGCGCAGCGACTAATTTTTATATAAATTTCTATACCCTAAAAACGTATTTTTTATAGAAAAAGAGTTTGATTTTTCAAGATTCATCTCTCGCGCTTTTTGCAAATTTCCGGAATCAGTCAACTTTTTAAACTTTTCAAAAAAATCTTTTTCATTTTCAAGCGCGTATAGCTGCTCTTCCGATAAAAGTTCACGATTCCCTCCGACATCGCTCGCCAGAACCGGCAAGCCGGCGGAAAGAGCTTCGAGCAAAACGATGGGAAGCCCTTCGTAACGGGAAGTCAAAACAAACATGTCGAAAACTTTTATATAACTATGGGCGTGATCATTTCTTATTAAAAAAATTTTATTTCCCAGATTCATGTCCTTGATTAATTTTTCGCAACTCGCCCCGTTCGGACCGTCGCCGAAAATGATTCCGATCGCGTTCTCTTTTATTTTTAAAATTTCCGGAAACGTCTTAATGAAAAATTCGTAATTTTTCTGATACGAAAGCCTGCCGACGGAACCGATGATGAATTTCCCGCCTAAATTTAATTTTGTTTCCCGCTCGAGATATTTTATGGCTTCCTCGCTCCCGAGAAAATTCAACTCTTCAAGTCCGTTGTAAATTACCGTTCCTCTCTTCGCCAGCTTTTTTCTAAGAGCGATTTCAAAATTACTTCGGCTCACAAAAACGGATTCGTCGACGAATAAAAGCAAAAATTTAAAAAGGAAAAAATAAAACCATCTTGAAAAAAACGGCGCTTGATAATTTTCATCGAGCATGGAAAGTCCTCGAAACGTAAAAACGGTTTTCGGTTTTGTTTTTGCCATCTTTGCGCCCATGCTTCCAAAAAGGGCATTCGAACTATTAAAATGAACGGCATCGAATTTATTTTTATCCAAAAAATTTTTTAATTCGAAAATAAAAAAAACGTTCGAGAAAAAATTTCGCGACCGCTTTAGCCGTTTGAATTGGTGGTAAGGAATTTTATTTTTTTCGAGTTCGTTTTTTAAAAAATCACCCTCGCCGAAACCGACTTCCATATCGACTCCGTTCCGAATCCCTTCTTTGGCCAGATTTAAGACCGAAACCTGCGCGCCTCCGATGTCTCCTTTTGTGATGACGATTAAAACTTTCATCTCTTTTTAGAGGTAAACATGTTTAAATTTTTCGTTTCAAAAACATGTTTCAAGTTAAATAACCCGCCGGAAGTAAAATTTTATGAAACCTCTAACGGGATTCATACCCCTAAATTATGGGCTAAAAAAGAAGAAAAGTCAATGAATTTCAAAAATTGACGGTAAGAGGCGAGCCCAATCCGGTCACATAATCGTAATGCCTGCGCGCGTGGCAAAAATAGCCGCAATCGCCGTTCGTTCCGTTTCGAATGTCGCGAAAATAATAGCCGTCTTTACCCGAAGCCTTGTCAAAATAAAATCTGTCATTATCCGCCGCCAGCCCAAGCGCTTTGATCGCGGCCCACTGCGGGGCGCCCGCGCTGGTTCCGCCGACCGTGTACCAATTTTTTTTAGATTTGCCGCTAGAACGATAAACCGGAAATCCCGAGCGCGGATCGGCGTCATAAGATACATCAGGAACGGCGCGATGGCCGTTCGCTTTGGTTACGGAATAATTCATTTGATAGAGCGGCTCCGGTTCGTAAGCGCTGACGCCCCCGCCGCTTCCCGCCCAAGCGGTTTCGGACGATAGTTTTCCATTTTTGGAAAAATTCAAATGCGTTCCGCCCACCGCGACCACGTTCGGCGAGGCCGCCGGCCAACTTACGCCCGTTCCATTGTCTCCCGATGAGGCAAAAAAAGTGATTCTTCCGTTCGAATCCTTGAAGTGGTTGTCAAGATTGGCTTCGTCCGGAAACTCGGCTCCGCCCCAACTCATGGAAATGGCGACTACATCCGGTCGCGCGCGCGCGTAATCAACGGCTTTAAGCAAATTGATTCCGCTCGGCGTTTTCGCTTCGACTAAAAGAATTCTCGCTTCGGGCGCGATTGCGTGCGCCCATTCGACATCAAGAGAGGTTTCGAGCGCCCAGTCTGCGTCATGTTTCGTTTTACTCATTATGTGTTTTTCAAAACATCCATTTTTTGAAGTGCAGGCCGGCAATTTGAATTGTTTGCTGAAAATATTCAAATCTTTTTCAATGGCGGCATCGTCATACGCGCCGATGAGAGCGATAGTGCCGCGGCCGCCGTTTGTCGGAAGATTGTAAGCGGCCTTAGTTTGGGCCGGTGTCAATCCGCTCGGATGGTCGCTTGCTCCGCCGAATTGATGAATCGGAGGACGGCCTCTGAAATTCGCGAAGCGATAAGCCGCTTTAACTTGAGTTACCGGAAAAATCAAAATTGTTGATAGCATGACCACGACGATTTTTAAACCAAAATGTTTTTGAAGCATATTTTTATTGATTTTCAAACGCCGACGCGACCCAGCCGCCACAATCAAAATTATCGGTTGCGTCTTGCCCTTTTCCGTCCGGATTTAGATAATAAGTCGGTCCGGTTTCGCTTCCCCACCAATTATATTTCGCGTCAATCGGATCGGCGAGACCGTAATACGCGTCAGACACGCCATGACCATTACCGGAAAAATTATTGTAGTTGATAACGGGCGCGGAATTGTCGGCCACGGCGATTCCGGCGCCGTTGTTGTAAAAATTATTATGGACAATGACCGGATTGGCGCTTCCATGCGCGGCAACCGCCGTACCGGAAAAATCGGAAAAGGTATTGTGGCTGAATTTAGTCGGACTGGAAGAAGATGAGGTTCGAAAATCTATGCCGGCAAGATTATACGCGAATCGAGAATGGATTATTGTATCATTTCCGTTATTTTCAAAAACCATGGTCCCGGTATGGGCCGCGCCTCCGTATTTAACAATGGCATGATCGAAATCAATCGTGCCGTTAATCGTCATTCCTCCCCAATAATTTCCCGATACGGCATCGCTTCTATAAGAATAATCAAAAGGAGCGCCATCGGAAACGGAAGTAAAAATTATCGGATTTTTTTCCGTGCCATTCGCCCTGATAGCGCCGGAGACGTAAAGCGTGACCGGCATGATAAACCATTGTCTTTGGTATGGAGGCCCGAATTTTATGACAACCCCAGGCTCGATCGTTAAAACGCTGCCCGGCGGAATCGTGGAATCATATCCGATGTAATATGGATTATTGTCCGGAGTCAATGTCTGGGTAACGATATTGTACGCCCAATCTCTTTTTAATTCGGTTAATTTTTCAGTTGCGGGGGATGTCTTTACGCTAATAATATTGGACGGAAGCGACCAGTTTTTCCCGTTGAATATTCTTACGCCGAAACAGTATCGGGTCTCCGGGTTTAAATTTTGCACAACCGCTTCTTGTCCGACGCCGGCACCGCTCGCTGGCGCGGAGACATCTTCGGCCGAGAGAGACGTTCTCCAATTTCTAATCAAATCGCATTCGCCGGCGCTTTCGAGATAGCGAATTTCATAAAACGCTCCTTCGCCGACATTGCCATTAGCGGTCGAAGTCCAAGCCAATTTTATCGTTGAAGAAGATACGCCGGAATACACGGGAGTCAAATCGGTTATTTCTCCCGGAATAACGGGAGCGGCATCTCCGGGTTCGGACGGCGAATCGGAATTTTTTGGAACGGCGTTTCCCGACATGATAAAATCGTTTTGATTGTCGTTTTGATCATAACCGTTGCCGGACCATTCTTCTCTTCCGCCCCGCCCCAATGAATCCGCGGTTGAGGTCGCGGAAGCCTTTCTTATCAAAACGTAACCGGCAGTGGGATTATCGGCCAGCGTTCCTTCGTAATCGACCGCTTTCCCCATTCCGATTTTGTCCACGGTCGAACTGCCATTGTACAAGATAGCCGTATTGTCATCGCTTACGGAATAACTGCCGCCGGAATAAACCGCATCGGGAATGACTTTTCCCGAATAACCGGAAGGATGGACGATGAGAAAATAAGAGCGGGACTTGATGCGAGCGTCTCCGAAATCGGAAACCAAATTGTATTCTTTTCCGCTCGCCGTTTCTCTTTTTAATCTGTAACCGGCCAGATTCACGTCCGAATCTGTCGGATTATATAATTCCACAAATTCGTCATCGGCCGTTTGCCCGGCGATTTGAATTTTGCTTATGACAACGTGGTCGGCAATTTCAGAATCAAAACTCGTTTCACTTTCATTGCTCCAGTCGCCCAAGTTTCCCGCTTTGTCTTTCGCGCGCACGCGGAAATAAATTTTGCTTTTTGCGGGAACATCAATATCAAAATACGCATCCGTGTTTGAAGCGGAAAGCCAATCCTGCCAATCGCCGTCTCCGATTTTGTATTGGACATCATAGGCGATAATTCCGCTGCTCGACGCTTCCGACGAATCGTCGCCCGCCCACTTCACTTTGAATCCGGGCACGTAATATTTCGGTTCCAAATCAAGCACGGTTGAAGTCGGAGCGGAAAAATCGGTTATCCAGGAAGTGGACGCGATTTCGCTTTCATTGCCGATTTCGTCCGCGCCTTTGACGGCAAAATTATTTTCACCTTCGTTCAAATTTTCGAAAGTCACGGTCGCCTCGCATGTTTGCCATTCACCCCCGTTCAATTTGCATTCGTAATTCGCCTGTTCGTCCGCGTAAAACGCGAAAACCGCTTCGGTCGAGCTTGAAAATTCGTCCGGCCTTTTCGTGAAAATTATTTTCGGGGCTTGCGTGTCGATACGCCAGGAAAAAGACGACGGGGCGGAATCGGTTTGATTTGAAGAATCGGCCGCCTTTACTTCAAGGACATGGTCTCCGTCGGGCAGAGAAAAATTTTCTTCGCCATTTGAATTATGCCAGCCTCCTCCGTCCAAATTGAATTGAAATTTATTTTTTCCGACCGAAGAAAATTTAAAATGCGCCAGGGATGAACCGGAAATTTTGTCGGGATGCGCGGTTACGATCGTTTCCGGCAGTTCATCGGTTTGACCGATATTTATAATCGGTCCCGACCATCCGGAAACGGGAAAAACGAACGGAATCGTTCCTTTGCTTTCCAAATTTTTTTCTTTTTTCGGCGCGGCGGGTACGGGTTTGATTTTCGCGCCCTCTTTTCCGCCCGTGTCGGCGTCTCCGGAAGAAGTTGTCGGTTTTCCGTTATTTGTATTCGTTTCGGTCGTTTCATTTTTTGCCGCTGTCAAGTTTGCTGCGGGTTCAATTTTCGCCGCCAAATTTGCCGGTTCGGGTTGCGTTTCTCCTTGCGCTTTTTTAGGCGTAAAGACATCATTTATTTTTATCGGATTCTGAACCGAGTTTATGATTTCGTTCGAAGTCGTTAGACCTTGTTTTGCGACTTGAGTGATAATGTCTTTGTTGGCGGCGGTAAAAAATCCTAGGCCGGTCAGAACTTTTTGGCCAATTTCTTTGGCATTATCCCAACCTTTTTGAATAGTGGCCAATTCAATATCTCCCGCAGTATATTTTGTATTCTCCCAAAAATCGGAAGCGTTATTTTTCATCTTATCCCAAAAACTTAAATTTTCATTTTGTTTCTCTTTGTCTATCCCGGCAAATTTTTTTACAAAATAGTCAATCGCCCCCGCGCTATATCCAACCGCTTTGGGGTAAAGCATGTTCCAGTAGTCGAGATGAACTTTAAAATTATCTAGTTCATATACAGGCAATAGCCCTGTTCTATCCACTAAAAGCAATTTATATTTTTTACCACCCAAATCTACCATCAGAAATTCATTATTTCCATCTAATTTAAAATAGGTATTTTGTGTTTTGCTTAAATTAATTGTATCTTTGCTAAAAAAATTATAATGAGAAAAGCTGGCCATGCTATCAAAAACTCCGTTTAAATCTTTAACAGGAATAAAATTCACTTTAGTCAAATCAACTATGCCGTTTTGCCTAGCCCATCCTTCAAAAGGATCTCCTTCCGGGTGCGCGTCATTGCGAGTATGCGCGGGCACACTCATGTCCTGAATCAAATGCAAAATATGTCCTATTCCTTCGTAAGCCCTTTTATAATTCCCTTCTTGATAATTCTTTAAAATTGTCGATTCGGAATAATCTCCTTCAAAAGAAATCAAACCGCTTTGATTCTGCGCCCATTCTTTCGCCGACAGCCCCTTAAAACCACTGTCATCTAAACCGCTGCCAGTTTCAGGGTTATAAAAATGATTTATATATCTTGGATCCGCATCTTCAGCTATGGAACCTTGAACAATCCAATTAATTTGTTCGTCAGTCAGCTTCCCGCCGGCATGTTTATTAAAAATTTCGATGGCAACGCTACTTATTTTAGGGTGAGTGATAATATTGTCATAGCCCCATACTTGCCACGCCGGAAATAAAAGAAGAGTAACAACAAATAAAATTTTTGTTTTTCTTAAAATCATTTTTGTTTACTTTCTAGATTCCCGCTTCCCGCCTGCAACGTTATGCGCAGCAGTATCGCGGGTAGGTCGCGGGAATGACAATTATATAGAATCAATTTCCCAATAACCATTAACATTTTTGATAAACTCAATTGGATGCGCCATTGTATCTGTTTTATTTGTGGAATTATAGTAATGATAAGAAGCAAAATTTCCCAGCACATTATCTTGATTAATCATCACGGGAAATCTCTTTACCCATGCATCAAATTTTTCCTTATCCTGAAACGCTTGTTTATATTCTTCTCTGTGTTTTTCCGTAATTAAACTCAACGCTCCTTCTGTATTATTTTTTAATAAATCATCCCTAAACGCCGCATACACTTCTTCCGGCGTGTTTTTTGCCGGCGCTTCGTAATATTGCGGAGGAAACTTTTGGCTTAATTCTTCTTTTGTGTACCACCGCCCGTCCCATTTAACCAAATCTCCCCGATTGATTTGAATTTTGGTATAAATTAAAAAGAAAACCGCGACGACAACCAAAAAAAGTGTCGCCACCCCAAAAACTTTTAAAATCATTTTTATCGCATTGGTTATTTCTTCTTCTTTCATAATAAAATTAAAAATACGGGAATTTAGTTATCCCCAGTTTAATTTAATTTTAAAACATTCGAGATAAAATTTTTCTAAAAACGAAACCCCCTCCCGACTGGGAGGGGGTTAGGGGGGGCTGGTCAGGAAAGGGCGAGGGGCGAGGTTTCTTTAAAAGAAAAAGCACCGAAAAAATTTATTCGGTGCCGAGCCATTTGTGAATTGCATATGCCACAACTTCCCGCCCTGGCTCAAAGGGCAAAAAATGTCCGTGCCTCGGAAAAACCCTCACGTTCCCCTCATAATAATCGGCGATCTTCTTGCCGATGGAGGGCGGGACGAATTTGTCGTCCCGAGCGATGACGTGAAGAATCGGGCACTCTATAGCGTCCGCCTTCACCGCCATGGAAATCGTGAGCATTTGCAAGGCGGCGAACCCCTTTTCGCCCCGCATTTCTTCGTAAAGCTTGTGTCTTTGCTCTCCCGGGATGAACCCGAAGAAAAACTTTTCGGCGTCGGACCATGTGGGTTCAAATGTCCGGTCTCCCAGAATATCGAATGCATACTTCGGAAGTACGCGCAAGATATTCCAGTTCAGGAGCGGGATGCCCCGAGGAGGAACTGAACACATCAGAACCACCTTTCCCACCACTTTCGGCCCCAACATCTCAGCCACCTTTTGAGCTATAAGTCCGCCCATAGAGTAGCCGATGATAATGACGGGGTCGTCGGAAGAGCGACGCTCTTCCTCTACCGCCAAAATGGCATTCTGAAGATAATTATAGAGATACGGCTCCTGCCGATCTCGATACAAATCGGGGATAATAACGTCGTACCACCCCAAGCTTATCAGCACTCTCGCGAATAAATACATCATCTCGGGGGTGCAGAATGAACCATGAAAGATAACGACCTTCTGTTTGCGGGGCATTTATTCCCCTCCTTATTCGTATTTTAAAATAGCGCGAGTTAAAAACCCGATTTTTTATTATGAAGCATTTACTGCATTCTGTCAAGATTTTGCATAACGTATAACTCATAGCACGTAACAAATTATTAAAAATATGCGAGCACAGAAAATTTAGTGGAATTTTTTGCTGAAAGCGAGGAAAAGACGATTTCACTGTTTGAGCGGAGCGAGTTTGAAATCGTCCCGAGCGAAAGCAAAAAATTCCCTTAATTTTCTCAAACGAGCGACTTTTTGGTTCTTTTTCTAGAAAAAGAACCCTCCACGGAATGGCCCAAGCGGAGCGATTGTGGCATGGGTGAAATGTTGACAAATAAATTCGTGAGTATTAAATCAAACCCCCTCTAACCCCTCCCTCCTAAGGAGGGGAATTAAAAAAGCAGGCCGCCATTTGACAACCTGTCTTTTCTTAATTAATAAATTTATTTTACTCCCAATCCTAGCGGGAGAGAAGTTGTACCGTTTACGGTCGCGTTTTGAGACGTGCTTGAAGAAGTCGAGGTCGCGTTTGTCGCCGTTGTCGCCGGCGTTGAAGTGCCGGTTCCTCCCAAATTCGCCAAAGTTTCAACCGCCTGCTCCGGCAGTCCCAAGAAATATCTTTTTCCGTCCGCCGGATTGACGTACCATGCCTCGCCATGACTTTCGACTTGCAAAAGAATTTTTCCTTTCATCTTGTTCGCGTAAGCCGTATTGATCGGCAATTTCTTATCCTTTGCGAGCGGATCGTAACCGGACAAGATTTCCGCTTTATCGCCGTACCCGTCTCCGTCCGTATCGGCTTTGTTCGGATTCGTGCCGAGCGCCGCCTCGACCTCGTCGGAAAGACCGTCATTATCCGAATCTTTTCCGACATTAAGATTGTAATCGGCGACGGGAATTTTTTCCAAGTCCGCGTTTGTCACCGGCACCCCCAATTTTACTATAGCATTATAGATGTTGGCGTCTGTCGAGGCGAAGAAAGTTTTATAGTTTGCCAAAGACTGATCCGTATTCGCTTTCGCGTTCAAAATCTGTTGATAATCTTCGGTCTTTTTTTCCAAATCGTTTTTCGCTTGGGCGAGTTGGCTTGAAGCTTGCTCCAGCGCGGAATCTTTTGAATTTAAATCGGTTTGCGCCTGCGCCAATTCGCTTTTTCTCTGGTCAAGTTCGTTTTGAGTCGTTGCGATATCGTTTACCAATTTTGAATTTGAATCATAAATTTTTACGATTATTCCGATCATGCCGAGAAAAATCAAAATAAGAATGGCGTAGAAAATCCAGCGCTGGATTCTCCGAAATCTTACTTCATGCACAACTTGCCTTTCGAAATTAACTTCCGCTCCGCAAAACGGGCACTTCGCGGAATTGTCCGGAATTTGTTTTTTGCAGTTTAAGCAAATCATAGGTTTTATTTTAAATTTCTAATTTTCTAAATTATAATTTCTAATAAAAAATTTAAGTTCTAATTTTTCTGGAATTTTTTACAATCGTAACAAAGATTAAGTTAAGTTCATTTGCTTCGCGCCAATATTTCCTGGCCTCACTTCTTGTCTCCGGAACCGCTTTGGCCAACATCCTTAACCAATGTTTTGATTCTTTTGATTCTTTTTTACATATGCCGATTTTATGTTCAAAATCTTTTTTTGTTTCCGCGCAATCCGCTTCGCAATAATTCGCTCCCACTGAAGTTCCCGCTTTTATCAATTGATTTATTATCGGTTCTGTAATTATATCTTTCTTAATTCTTTTCGCTAATTCAATAATACTCTCACTGAATCGCGCCGTCCTTTCTTCCAAATCATAACTTTTTATTTTTCCCTCCTTTGACATTTTATTAAAAATTGGAAATTATAATTTAGAAATTAAACTCTTCCTTTCTGCCAAACTATTAATTCTTTATAATTTTTCAACATACTAAAACCTTCAACCTAAAACCTACAAACCTAAACTGTTTATGAATTGTTCCGCCGCGCTTTGAAGACTCGGATCGAGTTTCGCCGCTTGCAAGGCCGCCGCCTTGGCTTGATTTTTTTTGCCCGCGTTCAGGTAAAATTGAGCCAAATCCGCCCAGATCTTCGCGTTTTTCGGCTCAAGAGTCGTCGCCTGCTGATAAATTTTGACGAGTCTTCCCCAGTCTTTTTCCGTCACGTAATGATCGGATGCCTCTTGCAAAGTGTTGGAATCGTTTATCGTCGAAATTCCGCCCAGGTCAAGACACTTGTCCATGTATTGATAGCCGTCGGTTTCGTCTTTATCATAGAGATAAAGTCTCGCTATCTGGCAATAGCCGTCGGGATAATTTTCATTCAAACTTATCGCGTATTTAAAGATGTTGAAGGCTTCTTCTTTTTTGCCCTCGGTCAAATATATTTGCGCTTTGACAAAATAAACGGGAACTCTGCCGGGGCTGGAAGCGATGGATTGATCTATCGCTTTTTCTGCGCGAGTTACGTAATCGTCGAATTTTTGCCGATTATCGTAGTTGAAATTGGCGGCGATATTCAAAAGTTCGGCGAATTCCATATTGCGCAAGCTGTCGCGCGGATTGTATTTTAAATTCGCTTCTCCCAACTGAACGCCGAAATCCAAAATTTCTTGGGCCTTGGCGCGATCGAGAGAATTTAAAAGGCTAGGATTTTGGAGAATCAACCGGATATAAGAAGTGCGGCTGTCGCGATCGAGAACGGTGTTATAACTTAAAGCTTGTTTGTAATCCGCTTCCGTTTGGACCATATCGCCTTCCGCGTAAGCCATCTGACCGTTGATTGTCCCAACAAGCATTTTGAGCGGTTTGATGTTGTATTGGTACATGATAAAAAATACGACTATACCGATGCCGAGCAAAGAATAAAATTCCTTGTTATTGAATTCCCTGTTTTTCGCTTCCACTTTTTCGCCGTTATGCAGCCAATTCAGAAACGCGAGAGTAATCATGAAAGAAACATAAGTGACGAGCGAATCGAAAATGGCGAGATTCTGAACGAAGTAAGCGACGAGCAAAGAAACAACCAAAACAAAATCATTTATGGCTATTTTTTTCTTTTTATAGCCGTCAATCAAATAATAGCCGACCGCGACCCAAATCGAGAGATAAGCGAGTAAGCCCGCCGCGCCGGTCGTGCTCGCGATATCGATAATATTGTTATGGGCGCGATCGAAATAGGTTTCGTTGTTTGTGTAATTGTAAAAATCGGGGCTGAAAAATTTATCAAAGGTAATCGCGAAATTGCCGTAACCGGTGCCGAGGATAGGGTGATTATGAAAATCTTCGTAAGCGGCAAGCCAGGAAAAAAGGCGGGTATGGAAAGTGTTTTTATTGGTCGAAATCAAAGTCGTGATTTGCTTTAAAACAGGGGTTTCGCGGACAAAACCCGCTCTTTTGTCGAGGAAAACCGCGGCCGTGAAAATCGCGAGAATTAAAAACGCGGACAGGGTGTAAACTTTCACTTTTTTGTTTTTGTTTAAAATTCCGAATAAAAATATCATGACCAAAACACTGAAACCGAGACCGACGTAAGCGCCCGACGTTTTCATGGACCAAAAAACCGGAAGCATGATTATCAAAGCGATAATGTAAAGCGCTTTCATTATCCAATTCTTATTCCAGGTCATGAGTAAGACGGCGAAATAAATATTGAAAATCAAATAGCCGCTGACGTAGGCGGTGTTGCCGATAGTGCTGAAATGGACGGAATAACTGTAAATACTGATTATGACGGCGGCGGCAACGGAAAGATTGAAAACGACAAGCCAATCTTTTTTCTCGCGCATGACCGTTATCAAAATAAAGTAGAACAACAAAAAGTGAAAAACATGGAAGAGACCGAGCATTCTTTCGATATTCCCCCAAAAACTCATATTGAAATCGACGCCGTGAACGGCCGAAATGAAAGCGGCGATAAAAAAAGCGATCCAACCGTAAGCTATGTACGGTTTTTTCGGCCGCCATTCCGGATATTTGATTATGAAAGCGAGCCAAAAAACGGTCAAAATTTCGATGAGAATGTTAAAATAAATTTGCTTCGAAGTGATGTAAGGAAAAAGAAGCTGTTTGAAAACAAAGAAAAAGGAAAGGAACGCGAGCCATATTCCGCCTTTTAAAATCGCCAAATAAGTTTTTTGAGACATAAAATTTATCACGCCATCCTTCCAAGGGAGGGCTGGGAGATTAAAAAATGTAAAAATCAATTCGCGTTATGGCTTTAAAATCGGTGGATTCGGTGCTCTCAGCGCGTTTCAGTGGCCAGGCGATTCACTTCATTTTTTACCGCCTGATCATCCGGATATTTTTTTAAAACCAATTTGTAATTGTCCAAAGCTCCTTTGTAATCACCGATATCGTTTAAAAAAGAAGCGTAACTTAAAATTATATTAACGTTCCCGAACGTTTTGTTTATCGCTTCTTGGTACAAGCTTTTAATTTCATCGTTCGATTTCTTTAAATCATAACGGTAAAGCTGAATTTTTGCCGTATAAACTATCGGGTCGCCTCCGGAAATATCTATCGCTTTGTTAAAAGCGTTTTCCGCGTTTTGGTAATCGCCCTTGGCGACATAAACGTTGCCGAGATCGAGATACGGAACCCAGACTTTGCCTCCGGAAATATCTATCGCTTTTTTGAACATGTCGATCGCCAAATTATACGAATCTTTATTGTTTGTTCTCTCGGCCACTCCTTCGGCATCCATGCCTTGCTGCAGATATTTTCCATATTCGGCTTCGGTTTGAGCGCTCATTTCCGTACTGGTGGCGACCGGCGCGTTTTGACCCGGATTGGCTTTATGTTTTTTAAATTCGATAAAAACGAAAGAGCCTATTAAAATTAAAATAAGCAAAACAACGAAAATTAGTAACTTTTTTTTGGACATAAATATAGAAAAGCGGATTCTCTCCTTTTAATTACTATAACAAAATGGAAAGAATTTTGCAAAAATCATTATGAAAATGCATTATTATTTTTGTAGAAACGAGGCAATGCCTTGTCTCTACGTGATATTTTTCGGATTATTTTTATCCAAATCCCATTTTAAAATATTGTTGCGTATGTATTCGCGGATTTTTTCAAGTTCATTTTCAGTCCAAATAATATGGTCGTAAAAACGGGATTGCCAGAAGAAATGGATATTATTTTTATTACAAAATCTTTTAACTGCCCCTTTATAATGATTCACCATTAAGGAAATCGAATTTTTCTTTAGCGGTCCAAAATTTTGTTGACATTCAAAATCCGATCCCCTTGGTAGAGACGCGCCATGGCGCGTCTCTACGTTTTCTGTGCCATGGCGCGTCTCTATATTACAATCTTCTCTCTCAATTATCAAAATCCCATGCACATGATTCGGCATAACTACGAATTCGTCCAATGCCACAAACGGAAAATGTTTCGGTATTTCTAACCAAAATTTTTGCGCAATCTCCCCTATTTTCGATAATTTTATTTCTCCGTTTTCGATTTTCCCAAAATATTCTTTGAAATTTTTTGTGCAAATCGTTACAAAATAAAAACCATCGGATGAATAATCCCATGGCGCGCGTGCGGCCGGAATACGGTATTTATTTTTGAATAATATTTTTTCATCCATATTGAAATTATAACATTAACCGGTAGAGACGCGCCATGGCGCGTCTCTACTCTCCTACTCCCCTATCCTGCCTAGGAGAGGGGCCGGGGGGTAAGGACAAAAACACAAACCCCGCACCTTTTTCAAGATGCGGGGTTGTGCTCGATTCCTTTCGGGTTTCGATGTTGTAGAGACGCAAGATTTTGCGTCTCTACCGTTTTATGTCAAAAATTAATCGGAGATTAAATGTTTGACATGCTTGCGCTAATCGGTAAGGTGTCCATGGTTGAAAGAGTGTTGGTAACACCATCATCCCAGGTAACGCCGCTTGTTGCAGGAATGGTAACGGAGATTGCTCCGTATACGCCTGCTCCTGTCGGAGCGCCGGTTGTATCGGCGGCAACAATGATAGTTGCGGTCGAGCCCGGAGCTACGACTATATCCTTAATTGAACTTGTCGGAGAGTTGTCTCCGTTTGACCAGCCGCCTTCAGCTACGCTGCCGAGGTTGGCCGCGGAACCGATCAGATTCGCAGCGTTGATCGAATTCAAATATAAGTCAACAGCCTTTGAAGTTGTCGACCAAGTACCTCCGGACAGGCTGATATTAACAGCCATATCTCTTAAGGTACCGGATTGGTTGGCAACGTTCGCGGTGTTGGCCAAAGTGAATTCGGCAACCGGGGTGTCAACTCCTCTTGCAGGAGAAAGAGTTACGTTAGCTTTCGCCAAAGTAAGTTTTGTCTTGACAAGAGTCATTGTGCCCGCTGTACCGCTTGAAGATCCTGATACGGATGTTCCGCTTACCGCTCCCTGTCCGGTTACAGCGGAAATGCTGAAGACATGGGTAGAAGCGGAAGTAGCGTTCGGATAAGCGTTAACGTTGGCGTTAACTATGATCGTCTTGCTGCTTCCCGCAGGTACGGTAATCGGGGTAGCTAAGGTGATATTTACGGTTCCGTCCGCTCCCAATGAAGCGGCTGAACCGTAAGTGGTGGTACCGTCGGTAATAACGATATTAGAGACGGAACCGGTAGCCGTTGTCGTATCCTTGATTGTCAAAGCGGAAATTGTAAGATCTTCCGCCGCTGATGTTTCGGACAATTTGAAGGTAGCGACGTTCTGGCCGGTTGTACCCATAACCAACATCTGAGATATCGGAGAGCTCGGATCAACGGCTATAGCTAAGGCGCCGTTGCTTGCGATTACCAATGTCTGCAAAGCCGGTTGTTGGGAAGGATTCGCGCTTCCTCCGGTAATATCGCCGGTTGCGGAAGCTCCGTAGAAAGTAAGTCCGGACGCGCCACTACCGGTAAATCCGGTAGCGCCGGTTAAAATATCGGCGTAAACGTCAACAACGTATTGCTGACCCGCGGCGATGTGAACCGCCGGGCTTAAGCTGAAGGTGTAGATCGCACCGGAAGCGTTGGACAAGGTTCCCTGAGTTGTCGCCAACTGGGTTGAACCGTTCATTATTTTCAAGTTCTGGAAATTGCCTCCAAAGCTGTTTGCATTTTCAAGCTGAATTTGGGTGACTGTTACCGGTTCTCCCGTGCCGGCGGTTAAGACGAACGAGCCGACTTTTGTGTTGGTCGAACCCTTGACTCCGGTCGGAAGAGAAGAGGTATAGTCAGCCATTGCCAAATTCTTCGAAGCGGTCATCAAGCCGGTGGCGATTGTCATTAATCTGGCCTGCGATGAGGTTATATTAACGTTGGCCAATGACGATTGACCGGTCGCGTCTCCGGATGAACTTGAATCCAAAGTGGCTTGAACCGTATCGTTTGCCGGAAGAGCGTTTCCGTTCGAAGCATTAACCATATCGGCCTTGTATTCGACAGTTGCTGTTTGGCCGGCCGGAATGATTTGATTGACCGTGAAAGCATTGACTGCGGAATGGGTTACCGTAGTATCGGTTGAACCTACTTGCGATCCGTTGAAATACAGTTTGCCGTTCTCTATGTCCGTACCTGCCGATTCGGCTACGGTTACTCTCAAGGTGTTGACTTTTACATCTTCACCGTTGGCCGTAATGATCCATTTGGCCAATGAAATTCCGGTGGCGCCCGCGGTTATGAATCCGCTCGGGGAATCGGAAGCCAAGCTCACGGTAACATTACCGTTGTTGATGCTTGTTCCGTTTCCGGACGCGTCGGCGTCAATCAAAGAGAAGGCTGCGGCGCCGCTACCGCTGTTTACCAACGGTAAAGTGTTAACGCCGTAGTTGTTGTCTTCGACAAGGAAGTCGCTCGCTTTGCGGATGGTGAATTTAAAGTCTCTACCCGATCCGTTAACGACATCGCCGTAGACTACGATGGTCTTTGTCTGGCCGCTTGTAATCTTATACGGGCTTGCCGTCAAATCGAAGATGACTTCGTTGTTTGAATTCATGCTGGCGACGGTCGAACCGATTTTTGTTCCGGAAGTATCGGCCAAATAGAAATTGGCCAAATCTCCGTTCGCGACTGTGCCGACAACGGTTAACTTGATGTATTGGAGCAACATGTCCTGGTTACTTGCCTGGACATTGAATCTCCATAATTCCTGACCGGTTTTGCCCGGATCCATTGTTGCCGGATAAGTGGTGTAGTTGGAGATGGTCGCGTATCCCAAATCGGTAGCAGTACCGACGGACATCTGGTTGCCGTTCATCGGGAAGGAACCGCTGACAGTGGCGCCGTTGGTGACGACGTCGGAAGCGGCGTTAATTCCCAAGATAATGCCGGAAATTGTTGTTGTTCCGCCGGCAATATCGGCTTTAACGGTGATTTCTCTTGTTGTTCCCTTTGAAACGGTGAACAAACCGGACGCGTCGGTGAAGGTAACGACTTTAGAAGCGATGGAAGTGTCCTCCGCCAATAAAGTGTTGCCGTCATATAAATACACATTGGCCAAATCGGTATCAGCCGACAATCCGCTTCTGGTCAATTTAACCGTGGTTACGGTTACATCGCCGTCGTTGGAAGCGGTGAAATTGAATTTGGCGAAAGTCGCGTTAGCTTGAGCGACAAGACTATTGGCGCTGCTTCGAACAAAGCTTTGTGAAGCCGGGGTGTCTGAAGCCAAAGAAACGGTCAAACCCGTTCCGGCGCTGGGCACTCCGCCCGCTCCGGAAGAAGTATCAGTCAAAGCCGATTCGGCTCCTGTGATATCGGTTCCGGCCGCAGGAATTGCCAATGTTGTTGTTATTACATTGTCGAAGCTGAAACGGTTGGCTAAGAAAGCGGCTTCATTGTCGATCTTTCTCGCTTTTCCGTTCACGTCGATGTAATAAACATCGGGAGAAGTTGCGCTCTTGATCAAACTGCCTTCCGGATAAGAAGTGCCGTCAAGAGAGGTTCCCGTAGTTGTGTAGTTGGTGAAGAAAGCGTCGGGAACGTCAACTACTCTTTTTGCCCAATTGTCTCCGTAGAGCGCCTTTGCGGCGGCTTCGGAAGCGATATAAACCAGCTTTCCGCCGGGTGTAACCGCGTAGACTTTCGGGTCTGTGGTGATTTTTACTAAGTCAGTACCCGGTCTGATAGTGACGTTTGCTCCCAAAGGATATGATTCCAATTCGCTCTGCGAAATGGTGGTCACTCCTGAGAAATCACTGTACCAGGAAAAATAGGTTTCTTCATTCGGGAAAACGTATCTTTTGCCGTCAGCGCCAAGGTAATAAACCGAGGAAAGTCCATTCATTTTGATCAAGTCGCCCGCTTTTGCGGCGGCGTGAGCCGGAGCAACGATAGCCGACATTGACAAAACTGTGATGAACATTACGCTGGCAACAAAAATTTTGCGTAATTTTTCCATAAGGAATTTTTTTTGCTCTGATTAAGGGGGATTAAACCTTTCCCAATCAAAGCGCCTTTCATAAGCCTTTAAAGTCAGCCGTTTATTTTTAAAAGCAAATCGGCCGGAATCCCGCTTACCCCACACCTATGAAAACGATCCTCACCCGGCGCTATTCGCGCCACCCTCTCCTAATTAGGAGAGGGACGGGGTGAGGTTCACTGGACGATGGGAGAAAATTGCATGGGGAAATTTACTCACCACACCGTCCTCACCCGGCGCTATTCGCGCCACCCTCTCCAAGTCTGGAGAGGGTTTATTTTTTTCTCCCCTCTCCTGGCTAGAAGAGGGCAAGGGTGAGGTTATTTCCAAAGGTGTGGGGTACTCCGTTTAAAATCCGGGCGAACCCGGTGCTAAGCTTTTTTAAACGGAGTTTAGCTAGCCGGTTTACTCTTCAAACGCGTTGCGTTTGTTTTTAAATAAACGTGCAAAACTTTAAGGCGATTTTATTAAAAACAAAACTTCCATTAAGGATCGACCTTTCTAGTCTTGCTAATCCGCTAATGCGGATTTGTCAGACCACGTTCATGCGCTGACAAATCTTCACTAGCTTGATTGTAATTGTAGGAACATGATTAATCATGTTCCTACCCGCAATATTATTGCGTACTGCTCGCGGCTTCCGAATTCGAATCGGTTCCGGGTTGATCGATTAATTGACTTGCTTCGTTTAATTTGTTCAAAGTGCCGTTAAAATCTTTTTTATCGAAAAGCTGTTCGGCTTCTTGAAGGGCTTGTTGCGGATCGACGGGCGCTGTCGTTGTTGCTGTTGTTGTCGCGGTGCTTGTCGCGGTAACGACCACGCTTGACGTTGCCGAATTTTTTTGATCGGAAGTTTGCAATCCGTTATCGCTCTTCGCCGAGTCGGCGCCAAAGACCTGGCTGTCCCCGCTCCCCTGATTATTATTATCATTATTATCGGCGGCGGTTTGAGTCCCGTCTGTCGAAGGTTCGATCTTGTTCAGCCTGATCTGGGTCGCTTGTATTTCGTTTTTAAAGTCGTTGGAAAGCTCTTCGACCGTGTTGCTTTTACCGGGAGTATTAGGCTCGGCTAAAACTTTCGCTATCTCTTTTGTTCTGTTTCCGGCAAACTCGATTCCCAATTTTGCCTTGTCTTTTTCGTCAAAAGTCATGGCCTGCTCGGTTTTCTCGGCGATAATTTTCGCGATATACAAAGAATCGCCCGGCGTCGTATTGCGGGCCGCCCTGATACTTGCCACCGCCACGCCGAAAATCGCGACCGCGATCATGACGAAATATCCGATCGGTTGAGTCGCGTATTCGATCTGCTTCACGGGTAAAATGTTTTTAAAAATTTCAAATCGGCTTAACTTTATTTCTTCTCCGTTGGAAATTTGGGACAACAAAATTTCCCGATTGCCTTTCCCCCACCGGCTATCGGGTTTCAGATTTTTTAAATTCTTCAGTTGTGCGAGCAATTTTTTTTCGGTCATGAGGATTTTGCGCGTATCGCGCATCGGCAAAAAATATAAAAATATGCGATGCGCGAATTTATTCTTCCATTAAATCTTGCAACGCCTTTAAAGCTCTAAAACATAATATGCGGATATTCCCTTTCGTCTTGTTTAAAATTTCAGCGATCTCGGTTACTGACATTTCCTCGATATATCGCAAGATGATTATTTCTCGATACTCGTCTTTCAACTCCGACAATTTTTTTTCGACGAGAGAGAAATCGATCGCGACGTCTATTTCTTCGATTACGTTTTTTTTCTCATCCGAAATTTCCGTTTCATTTTCAATCGAAGCGAGAGAATATTTAGAACTGTTCTCGCGGTAATAATCGATTACGGAATTTCGCGCGATCTTGTAAAAAAGAGCTCTCAAAGATTTTTCGTCTTTGAGATTATTGTTCTGAATATAATTCCAAGCTTTTAAAAAAACGGCCGAGGTCAGATCCTGCGCTTCTTCCTTATCGCCGACTTTAAAATAAATGAATCTATAGATCTGGTTCAGGTATAAATCGTAAGCCCTGATAAACGCTTCCTTGTCCTTGTTTTTCAGTCGAGCGAGAAGTATTTTTTCTTTTATATTCTCTAACTGCATAATAATACGTAAATTCCTCAATTCTGTTACAGTATGCGAATTTACGAATTTTATGCGAAGCCACAAACTGCAAATTTATAATCATTAATTCGCAAGTTCGATGATTCGCATCCATTCGCAGATTCGTAATTCGTAATTAAATAAGCTACCCCGAAGGCTAGCAATCTCTTTTTAAAATACCACAAACATTTTAAAAAGACAAATAGAAAAAGATTAAAACCATTACTGAGATATAGACAAAATATATTAATTTTATTATAAAAAACAAAATGTCAGATTGCCAAATTGTTAAATTGTTATTTTAAAATCTGATACTGTTTTAAAAATCATAACAACTTAACCATTCAACAATCTAAATTTATCCCCAGCTTGTACCCCCTTGTAATTTAGAATCAAATGTGAGAATATATAAAAAATTCTCCGTCTAAGTTAATCTAGACTTTTATTTCTTAAGGACTTAAGTCCAGATTTATCTAGACTAAAAACTAGTTAAGTCCACAATTTTCTAGACTTAAATGGATAAAAATACCATACAAAACATTCCGGAAGAAAATAAAAATTTATTTTTTCCCGAAATTAAAAAACCGATTTGGCTTTCCGTATCCGAGGCGGCTAAAATTGGCGGCGTGCAAACAAAAACAATCCGCAGAGCGATTCAATCAAAGGTAATTAAATACAAAATTATTGGCAATCGTTATTTAATTGAACTGGCTTCTCTTATAACTTACCTACTCACAAAAACCAAGCTTAAAAACAAATTAAATCAATTCGGGATCGGGCAGTATATCGAGCAATGGAAAAAATAATTCCCATCTTCTTTTATATACGACACCCAAAGCCTTTAAGGTCCTGAATGTCTTTTTAGACCACATTTTCCTGGACTAAAGTAGAAGCGGGCATGCCATGTTCCTACGAAATGAAATGCAAACAAAAAACACCCCGGATTCCTAAGCTGGGGTGTCTTTGTTTTATTTTCTTTTTGTTTATAAGACAGCTTCTTTAGCCGCTTTTGCCACTCTGAATTTTACGACAGTCTTCGCCGGGATCTGTATTGTTTCGCCGGTAGCGGGGTTCCGACCCTGCCTTGCGGCTCTCTTAATCTTAACCATTTTCCCGATTCCCGGGATGACGAACTCGCCGCTTTTCTTGACCTCTTTGTAGGCCAAATCGACCATTTTTTCCATAAGGCCGGAGACGTCTTTTTTGCTTAAGCCGGTTGACTCGGAAAGAGTGCCTAGCAATTGAGATTTTGTCATAGACATAAATTTTCCCATTTATAAGTTAATTATTAAGTTTGTATTTATCCACAATTACATTATACACACTTTTTAAAAAAAAGACCAATAAAATCAAGGATTTTTTAAGAGAGGCCGCCGCGGAACGCGCTTCGGCGACAGCCACCCTTGACAAGAAATAAAAAGTCGGCTAAATTAGTTAGGTAAACTAATAATTTAAAAATCTAATAATATGGTACCTGACAATATCATTTCCCTGTTAATAACGGCCGGCCGGGTTATTAAGGACAGACTGAGGGAAGCAAACGGAGTTTCTCCGACCCAAATCTGGACCCTGCGTTTTATTTCCGAACGCGGAGAACCGACCATGAAAGATGTGGCCGATTATCTTTCAATCACTCCCCCGTCCGCTACCGCCGTGATTGAAAATTTTGTCGAACAAAATCTGATTGAAAGAATTTTGGACAAGCAAGACAGAAGAATAATCAGGCTCAGGCTTACGTCGAAAGGAAAAATGTTTCTTGATGAAGTTTCGAAGAAGGCTTCGAAAAAAATGAAAGATCTGCTTTCGAAGCTGGATAAGAACGAAATTAATCAATTAAAAATAATTTTGGAAAAAATTTCCAGGTAAACGTTGTTACTGAATAAACGTTTTCACAGCTCCTACAAATTACAAATCTATCAAAATATGCAAATGCGAGAAGAACAAGAAGATAAATAAGAATGAAATAATTTTTTCTTGTTCTTATTTTTCTTCTTGTCTTAAATATTTATAACCGTATTAAATTTGTAATTTGCAGAAGTTTAATTAATCCATGTATGAACAAAACAATTATAATCGCATTATCGGCAATCGTTTTGGTCGGAGGAACCGGCGCCGTAGTTTATTTTGAACGCGCGCCCTCATCCGTAAATTATAATTACGTATCCGCAAAAAAAGGCGACCTCTCCGAAGAAGTCGATGTGACCGGTGACGTGAAGCCGGCGCAAAACGTGGATCTCGCTTTCGAAAAATCGGGAAAGGTCGCTTACGTCAAAGTTAACACGGGAGACAAAGTGATCGCGGGAGAAACTTTGGCGGCTTTGGATGATTCCGATACCGCCGCGCAACTTTCTCAAGCCGAGGCCGCGGTGCAAAGCGCGGAAGCCCAATCGCAAAGCGCTAAAACGGCTTACGCCTTAGAACAAACGAAATTAGACGCATTAAAAAAGGGAACTCGCCCGGAAGAATTGGATATCGCGCAAACGAAATACGATAACGCGGAGCGGGCCGTAACGGACGCGAATCAAAATTTGGATAACGTAAAAGCCAAAGCGCAGACGGATTTGAACAATATTTATTCTCATACCAATGACATTTTAAATGACGCTTACGCCAAAACTTTCGGAGCGGTAAGCGGCCTGGACGGAATTTTCTCGAATAATATGTCGGACGCTCCGAAACTCAATTTAACTTTCAGCGTGCCGCAGACGCAAATAGACATCGAAAACTATCGCCCGAAGGTCAATATGGATTTAACGGCGATCAAAAACGAAATTAATGGCCTGAATTCCGATCAAAACGCTACCGATGCCGCTTTATCCGACATCACCGCGAAACTTTCGGACATACAGAATTTCTTTACCGAATTGAATACGGCCATGAATTACATAACCAGCGTCGATCCGAACAACGCGACTTATCAGGCCAACGTCAGCGCCGGCTTGACGGCGATTAACGGCGCTATAACGGAAGTGAATTCGCAAATTCAGGCGATCGCCGCGCAAAAATCCGTAAACAACAATTTGATTTCCGCGGCGCAAACCGGGGTTAATACGGCCGAAAACAGCCTCGCGCTCGCCCAAAGCGATCTTAATCTTGAAAAAGCGGGGGCGACTGCCGATGATATCAAGTCCCAGGAAGATTTGGTAAGCCAAGCGCAAGCCGCGGAGGCGGCGGCGGAAGCGAGTGTCGCTCAAGCCGAGGCCAATGTTCAAAATCTCGATGCTCAAGAAGCGAAAACGGCGATCGTTTCCCCGATGGACGGTGTTATAACCCGCGAAGACGCGAAAGCGGGAGAAATCGTAGCCATGAACGCTCCCCTGATTTCGATTATCAGCAATAAAAAATTCCAAATCGAAACGCAAATTCCCGAATCCGATCTCCAGGAAGTGAAAATCGGAGAAGAAGCGAAAGTCACTCTTGACGCTTACGGCAACGGGAAAATATTCGGCGCGAAAGTGATTTCGATCGATCCGGGAGTGACGATGATAAACGGTTCTCCCACTTACAAAGCAACTTTGGAATTTGACAATGAAGACGGCTTAATTAAAGACGGCTTGACCGCCAATATAAACATTGTCTCCCAAGAAAAGAAAGACGTAATTATCATTCCTTCTCTTTCCGTATTAAAAAATGGCAATGGCAGTTTCGTGATTGTCGACAACGGCACGCCGAAAGGAGAAGAAAGGCAAATTCAAACCGGTTTGACGAACAATGACCGAGTCGAGGTCGTATCCGGATTAAACGAAGGCGACCGCATCGCTTACTTTGGAAATTAAAATTTAGCTGGTAGCCGGTAGGAAGTAGCTTATTTATTAGCCGGTAGCTTGTAGGAATTAGCTTGTAGGATTAATTATAAATTAAGCTCAACCTACAACCTAAATTAAAACCCCTACCAAACCTACAAGCTGCAAACCCACAACCTAGATACTACAACCTACAAGCTACCACCTACAACCTAACCTAAACATATGTTCAAAGATAAGAAAATAAAAAGAATAACTACAATTTTAATTGTTCTGCTTGTCGCCGGCGGCATCGGCGGACTCGCTTACTGGTACAACGCGCAAAAAACCGTTTACACGGATAAGGCCGAAATTTCCGCTCCCGAAGTCGGTCTGTCGCCCGACGCTCCGGGCGCGCTTGAAGAAGTGATGGTAAAAACCGGCGATTATGTCGCGGAAGACGCGCCCATAGCGCGAGTCGGCGACGAACTCATTAAAGCGAAAGAAGCCGGCATAATTACCGGCATCAGCAACGACATCGGCAAAAATTTCAATCCGGGCGAAGCGGTTGCCACCATGGTTTATCCGGAAGAAATGCGCCTTGTCGGCCATATCGACGAAGACAAAGGTTTGGAAGATATCAAACTCGGCCAACGCGTAATTTTTACGGTTGACGCTTTCGGCTCGAAACAATACGTCGGCACTGTCGATGAAATCAGTCAGACGAGCGACGTTTCCGGAGTCGTTTTTAACATTTCCGACAAACGAGAGGTAAAACAGTTTGATGTCAAAGTCAGATTTGACGTGAACGCATATCCGGAATTAAAAGATGGCATGTCGGCTAAAATGTGGATTTACAAAAATTGATAAATTCGCAATTCGCAGATTGGCATTTATTCGCGGATTGGCGTCACAATAATGGAAAATAATAAGAAGAAATCAAATAATCTCCGCTGGCTTGTTTTGCTTACTGTAATTATCGGAACATTTTTGGGAAGACTCGATCAGACGATTGTCAATCTCGCTTTGCCGAAAATAATGTCCGATTTCAGCATTTCCGTAACTTCGGCCGGTTGGATCGCGACCGCTTACATTCTCGCCAACGCCATTTTCGTTCCGATTTGGGGAAAACTGGGCGATACCATCGGCAGAAAAAAGGTCTACATTCTCGGGTTTTCGATTTTTATTTTCGGTTCGGTTTTGGCCGGATTGTCCTGGAATTTAAGCTCCATGATCGCCTTTCGCGTCATCCAGGCTATCGCCGGTTCGGCCGATTACCCGACCGCCATGGCCATTCTCGCCGTTACGTTCAGCGAGGGCAAAGAAAGAGCCCAGGCTTTGGGAATTTGGTCGTCTTCGTTCGCGGCGGCATCCGTTTTCGGTCCTCTTTTGGGCGGACCCTTGATCGATAACTTCGGCTGGCGATCCGTTTTTTTGGTCAATCTTCCGATCGGGCTTATCGGCATTATCATGGCCCTCGCTTTTATCAACGAATCTACTTCGGAAAAGAAGACAATGCGATTCGACTGGTGGGGCTCGATTACGCTCGGCGTCGCCCTGACTTCGCTCGTTCTCGTTCTTGACAAAGGAACGGACTGGGGATGGTTGTCGTTAAACAGCATCATTTCCTATTTGCTCACCGTCGTGTTCATGATGATTTTTGTCCATGTCGAAAAGAAAGCGAAAGAACCGATTGTCGATTTGAAATTTTTCAAAAACAATCTCTTCGTCAGCGCCCTCTTGAACAGTTTCATAATTTTCATGGGCATGATGGGAAGCATTTTCCTGATTCCGATTTTCGCCCAGACATTTTTGGGCATGGACGCGACCCAGACCGGTTATTTGTTTATGCCCATGGCCTTCATGATGGTGATCGCCTCGGCGCTCGGGGGAACTTTGGTCGGCAAAGTCCAGACCCGCTACGTCATTTTTATCGGCACTCTGGTCGCGGCCGGAGGCATGTTCTTCTTTTCCTGGCTCGATCCGCGTTCGACCGCCTTGGATATTATGTGGCCACTTTCGATCATGGCTTTCGGCATGGGATTCGGCATGGCCCAAAGGACCAATATCGTCGCTTCGTCCGTTCCCGAACATGAAGTCGGAATCGCGTCGTCCATCCTCGCTCTCGCTCGCAATATCGCCGGCGCTTTCGGTATCGCCGTCTTCGGCACGATTTTGAACAATCGCATAGAATCGAACATGATTACAATAAGTCAACTAAGCGCGTATAATGGCCATACCGCTTCGCAATTTCAAGAATTCATTTCTTTGATCGCGCTCAAAGCGCAAGTCTCGGCTTATGATTATGTTTTTATCATCGCTTCAATTTTCATCTTTGTCGGATCTTTTACCGCCCTCTTTATGAAAATTGAGCATGAGAAAAAAACAAAGGCGCATGTGGAAATGTGAATTGGCATAAAAATAAAAATTCTCTATAATATAAGTAAGAATAATTTAAAGGAGGAACAGAATGGACGATCCGCCCATGCGCGAAATTCCGGTAGGCCTGGTCATAACTCTTTCTCCGCTTCACTTCGGTAAACAAAACTTTTTGCACATGGACGCGCATATGCACTTCCAAACTTCCTCGGGGAGGCTGTCCGGACCGATCATCCGGATCAACCATATCCCGGTTTCTCTTTTTTATCTGTTTGAGGAAGACGCCGGGCAGGTGCATAAGATTTTCGTCCACCATCACGAAATGTTAAAAGCAGTGCTTCACGCACTGCTTGTTTTTTTTGATTTATAAATGCTTAGTTAGTTATTTTGTGTATATCCTGAATTTTATTTGCGTCCGGATTCATTTTTATAGATGAAAAAATTGCTTTTTTATCTTTTGTAGAAACGAAAAAATCATGCTGAACTTTGTTAAAAATTGCATTCCCAGCAATAAGTTGTTTACCCATAATTATATGTCCTTATAATGTATTTTAACCGAACAACTCCCTTAATTTTCCTCCTAAAACCGGTTTTTCAAGCTGGCGTTTGACGAAAGATTTTATGGTCAAGCCCTGAACCAAAATCGAAAAAGCGACGACCATGTAAGTGATCGTAAGCAGAATGTCTTTTTCCACGCCTCTTTGCAAAAACATGACCAGCGCCACCGAAATGCCTCCGCGCAATCCTCCCCAAGTCATAATATTGATAACGCCCTGAGTGAATTTTCGTTTGAAAAGCTTCATTGCGATTACGGGCAAAGCGATGCTTACATATCTCGCCAACAATACGATGGCAATCGCGGCCAAACCGGCGAGAATATAAGAAAAAGAAAATCGCACAACCGCCACTTCGAGGCCGATAAGCACAAAAAGCAAAGCGTTCAAAATATAATCTATAAGCAACCAAAACGAATATAAATGCTCTTTGGTTTCATCCGACATGGCGAATCTTCTTCCCTTGTTGCCTATAAGCAAACCAGCGACAACGATCGCGATCGGCCCGGACATATGCAAACGCAAAGACAGGGCGTAAGTGATCATAACCAAAGCGATGGTACCGATGATTTCCAATTGAAAGTCATTTATCTTTTTTAAGAGCGCATAAGTCAAATAACCCAAAATCAAGCCCAGCGCCACTCCGCCGAGCGCTTCGTTCAAAAACAGCCAGCCGAATTCTTTTAAAGACATTTGCGCTCCGGTTACGGCCGCGCCGTAAATGCCCAAAAACAGCACCACGCCGATGCCGTCGTTAAAAAGAGATTCGCCGATAATTTTCGTTTCCAAAGTCTTGGGCGCCTGCGCTTCCTTTAAAATGCCCAATGCCGCCACCGGATCCGTCGGCGAAATAAGCGCTCCGAAAAGCAAAGAATAGATAAACGGGACGGGCAAACCGAGAACGCGGAAGACAAGATGCATCAAACCTCCGACGATAAACATGGATATAACCGTGCTAAAAACGGAAAATACCGCGACCTCTATTTTCTTTTCCGACAAGTCGTCGATGTTCAGATTGAGCGCGCCGGCAAAAAGCAAAAAACCGAGCATCCCGATCATCAGCGCTTCGTTAAAATCTATTTTGCCCAAAATTTTTCCGGCGAAATCGCCAAGCGGATGAAAGCCGTGGTTTCCCAAAACCGCCACCGAAAGCGACAAAATCATGGCTATGAGCATCAGGCCGATCGTTTGCGGCAAACGCAAATAGCGGTGATTGAGATAGCCGAGCAAAAAAGTAACGCCCAAAAGGAAACCCGTCAATTCGAATAATCCCATAATTTTTGATTTTTATTTTTATACCCTTATTTTAACAAAATTTTCTTAATATAAAAATACTCCAAAATCGGAGTATTTTTGAAAACGGTTTTTACCGACCGGGACCGAAATTATTCATCATGCAGCCTCCTCCGCCGTTTGATGTCGGATTCTCGTTCATCATCATGCCGCACCGCCTTGTGTAAAAATCGGAAAAAAACGGGACATCGGTTTTTGATTCGAGAAGCATATTTTGCACGGTATAGTTGAAATTGGATGCGAATAAAACCGTCGCCCAAAAAAAGGCGAACAAAATTACGCCGGAAAAAATAATGACAAAAGGATGAGAGTAGGAAAAATCGAATTTCTTGATTATATAATTAAGAAATAAAACCAAAACCAGAATTATTAAAATGACGTCGTAAGGCAGGCTGTGCAGAATTTCCTGCCATGTGCTCGGGCCGTAGTGCAACGGAAGCAGTAATCCGTTCGCCTTGATATAAAAGAAAAAGGCGTTGATGAAAAAAACAAGCAAAACAAAACTTAAACCCAATCCGCTTTTAAGGCCGATACTCTTGGCGATATAGAGCCATTTCGATTTCATCTTGACCTTGTTGGCCCTGATCTGCTCCATCACTTTGGTTTTGAGTTTATCTGACATGTTTTTTCTCCAATTCATTTCTTAAAAATTTTTTTGCCCGATTGATGAACGTGCCGACCGTATTCTTGGGCAATTTCAGGATGAATGAAATTTCTTCGTAACTTTTATCTTCAAAATATTTAAGCACAAACGGATCCTTATATTTTTGCGGCAGTTTGTTAATGGCTTCCGCCAATATTTTCCCGTTTTCTTTGGCAATTATTTCCTCTTCGATGTCAATTTCCGATTTAAACCGCATGACATCATCGTTATCCAAAAAAAATTGCGCTTTCTTTTTCTTAAGCCAATTGACGGCGAGATTGTGAGCGATACGGTAAATCCACGACGAAAATTTATTGGCGCTGTCGAAACTGTTAAGACTGACAAAAGCGTTCATGAAAACTTGTTGAACCAAATCTTCGGCTTCGGAAGAATCGGATGTGAGTCTTTTTACGTACGACAATAATTTGAACTCGTAGCGATCAATCAAATAGCCGAAATATTCTTTATCGCTCTTTCTTGTCAATTCAACTATTTCTTCATCGGTTGTTTTGTCGTTGATGCTAATTTTCATGCGCGGGGAATAAAGTTTTTCTTCGCTTATTATAATTTTTTTGATCGCCTCTGTCAAACCATGCGGCTATAAAAACAAAGCAGGTCCGAAAGACCTGCTTTGGGCCAGCCAAGTCAGCTTATGTTAAATTTACCAAGTTACCGGGGAATTCGCCATCTTACCACATCATTCCCGGACCCATAAAGCCCCACGGGTTTCCGTAATTTTCGCCGCCGTAATTATTTTGCGTATTTTCCCTTTGTGAGCCATTGGATCCATTCTGGAAGGTTGCTCTGTTTTGTACTCCTCCGAACCATTCGAACATAGGGCAAGTGAAGCCGTTTTCGGGACCGTAACCCGGCCCATAAGTTCCATTGCCGGAACCGTACGGCCGTACGAATTGACTCATGTAATTGTACATATCATTCATCCAGCCGGGATACTGATTTCCATTCACAGTGTTTGCCGGATTATTTACGTTACCATCCGCTCTCACGCGAGTATAAGCGAATAAAGAAGCGGCGAATAACGCAATCACCGCCACTCCGACCAATAAAATTTTTGAATTTAATCGTTGCATAATTTGAATAAAACTAATTTTTAGAATACGATTGGCGCCTTTACTTAATAATACAAATTGAAATCAATAAAATTTCAAACCAAGTAAAAAAATCTAAAATAACACAAAAACAGGCATTTAGAGCCCGCTTTGTAAGTAAGATTTACCTCTTCGCTCCCGAATAAGCGATGGCGCGGACAATGTCCCAGGCGGAGGCGGATTGCGGAGAATGGTCGTATATCGCTTTAAAGATGCGGATGGCGGCGTTTTCGCTGTTCAAATTTCTTTG
>JAJYLD010000013.1 GCA_021788015.1 bacterium
GAGTAATAACGGATATGAATCTTGCGACGCCTCTTCCGGTATCGCCACTTCACCGAGCGCTTCCAGCCAAACAAAACAGTATGCGTGCACTTCCGGTTGCGCGCCTACCGGGGGATGGTGCGGAGACAATGTGATAAATGGCGCTGAACAATGCGACGGTACGGCCGGGGTTGCCACGTCGCCAGCCGGCAGTTCGTTTACAAAACAATATTCATGCTCAGCTAGTTGTCAGGAAACGGGGGGGTGGTATGGAGACGGGGTAATTAATGGATCGGAACAATGCGATGGCACAAATTTCGGCGGTAAGACTTGTGTCTCTTTTGGATTTAGTTACGGTGCATTAAGTTGCAATGCCGGAATAATTAATACAAGTGGTTGCACTAGCGCTGTATGCGGTAACGGTGTAGTCGAACCTACTGAAGGTTGCGATTTTGGAGCAAATAATGGCAAAGGTTACGGTTGCGCCGGGAATTGCCAACCCAGTTCGGGGTTTTGGTGTTCTTCCAATTCTTGCTGCACTCAAAGCAATACTGTGGCGGCTAGCGGATGGGTATGGGTAAGCGGACCAAACGCGGGTCAACCCGCAGTAGGAATTGAAATCGATTTTTACAAAAGTCCTAATCCTTATGCCGCCACCTGTTCGAATGGAAGCACAAACGCCAGCCCGAATTTATGCAACTATAACCCCGCCAATAGCGGGGGGGCGGTTTTAGTCGGATCTTGCGCGACGGATCAGAATGGTAATTGTACGCTATCAAGCCCATTGCCAAATGGCATTTACATTGAAACAGGTCCAACATCGGTTTCTTTAACTCTTATATCCGTGCCGTTCACCGTGTGTTATGACGCGAGTGGCCACGCTACGGTTTATTAAAATAATATGAGCAGTAAACAAAAAATTTTTTTATCAATCTTACTTTTTTTAATAGCTGTTTTAATAATAATATTTATAAATAAGGTTATTGACCGACAGCAGCAAAAAATCCAACAAGTAACCAATCAATCGACATCTGCTAATAAAAATGCCGGCACCGCAAACGAAAAAGGCGATAATACCGCCGGCACCGCCACCTCTTCGAAGGAAGAGATAAACGGAGAAAAGCCTTTGATACCGGTAGATGAAAAACAGAAAATATATAAAATTAGAAATTCCGGGCAATTAATCCAGTTAGTGCCGAATGACGGGAAAGATTTAGGAAAGGGTTTTACGATAGTTATTTTGGGCGGAGGAGCTGTCCCCACAAGTACGGCCAGCAATACCACTTTAGTAAAATGATTTTTAAATAATTAAATATTGGAAATTGTAGTCATCTTTAATTTCGTGGAAATATGAAAAATGAACAACAGCAATATTTTATAACCTGCCCCGAATGCAACGGCTCGGGCGAAAAAAAATCCGGTATAGCCTGCAAGAATTGCGGAGGAACGGGTATGGGAACTTTTTTTAACGGTTATTTTTTGTATTGGGGGTTAAGCTTAAAAAGAGCCGATGTCGATTTGCGCAAAGTAAAAAGAGACGCTCATTTGCTCTTGAATTTTTTCGCTTTATTCATCGGAATTTTGGGTTTTGTTTTCTTGGGCATTTTGATTTTTGCGCAGAAAAATCAAACCGATTTGGATATTGTTTCTTTTCTTTTCCGTTATAAACATCCTTACATCTTGATGTTCTGGATCGGCGTTTTGACGGATATGTTTATTGTTTATCGGCTTTATGAAGAAAAAAGAAGAGAGCATAAAATAAAAGAATTCAAAACGAACAAGGGATTTTCTTATCCCGACAACTGGAAAGAACTCAGAAAAAGCAAAAAGAAACTGGACGTTTCTTCCGGCTTCGGTTTCGAGGCCCTGAAAGTGGTGGAGGATTCGATGTTTCTCGCGGAGAAATTGAAACACAAGGAAGATGTCGCTCTTCATCTTTTTTTTAGCGCTTTGCGCAACGGACTCGTCTCCGTCTTTTTCGCGCGGCTAAGCGCCGATATGAACGAAGTGGCCAAAAAAGCGAGGCACCAACTGCTTCTATTGGGCTCGATCCATACAAAAAGTACGGTTACTCTTTCCAATGAACTTAAAACGGTTCTGATAGAATCTTACATCGAAGCCGCGAACTACAATCAAAATAAAGTCGAGGCGATTAATTTTATTCTGCCGAGCCAGACCAACAATAAAGTGATCAACGATATTCTTTACGATTTCGAAATCGACAAAGATAAGACAGTAAACTGTTTGAAGTGGTTTAAAATTAACGATGAAATGGTTAAAAATTATCATGTTTACAAAAAAATGGCGCGGTACAAACCGAGTACGCACATGGACAGGGCTTATACGGCAATCGCCACTCCCATCCTCAACCATTTTTCCCATGATTTAACTCTGCAGGCGAAGTGGGGAAGACTCGAGCTTTGCGTGGCGCGCGAAAAAGAAATGGAAGAAATTTTCGATCATTTTAAAAGCGGGCATACCGGAGTCATTTTGGTGGGAGAACCGGGAACGGGAAAAAATGCGATTGCCGGCGGGATCGCTCAACTTATGGTTAAAGAAGAAGTGCCGCATTTTTTTAAAGACAAGCGGCTTGTGGAGTTGGACATCGCGAGATTGTTAAGCGGCGCCGAGCCAAGCGAAGCCCAGGAACGCCTCCTAACCGCGCTTAATGAAATCAGCCGATCCGGAAATATCGTTTTATATATTGAAAACATCGAAAATATAATCGGAATTCAGGCCGGGGAAGGCGAGAGCCTTGATCTTTCCGAAGTTTTGGCCGGGGAGATTGAAAAAAATCTTTTTTTCTGCGTCGCTTCGGCCACGCCGAGGAATTATTCGGAATACATCGAAAACAAACCGGTCGGTAGGGTTTTGGAAAAAATCGATGTCAAAGAACCGGAGATGAATGCAGCCATCCAGATTCTGGAAAGCAAGGTCGGTTATCTAGAGGCGCGATATCAAATTTATTTTTCTTACAACGCCATCGAAGAAGCGGTGAAATTGACATCGAAATACATTCATGACAAATTTCTTCCGGCGAAAGCGATTGAAGTTTTGGAATCCGCTTCCACCAAAGTGGCTAAACAGGGATTTAAAGTCGTTGCCAGAGCCGATATTCGGGATATCGTGAGCGAAATCACCAATATTCCCGTCGATAAAATTTCGGAGCAGGAAGGCGAAATGCTTTTGAACCTTGAAGCGAAGTTGCATGAAAGGATGGTCGGCCAAGACGAAGCCATAAAAATGATTTCGGCGAGCTTAAGGCGAGCGCGAGTCGAAATGCGCGACGCAAAAAGACCGATCGCGAGTTTTCTTTTTCTCGGCCCGACCGGCGTCGGAAAAACAGAGCTCGCCAAATCGGTTTCCGAAGTTTATTTCGGAAGCGAAGGCGGCATGATAAGATTGGACATGAGCGAATATCAGCATCCGGACAGCGTCAAGAAAATGATTGGAGAGGGGGACGAGTCCGGCTATTTGACCGAGGCGGTCCGCAAAGCTCCTTTTTCGCTTGTTCTATTGGATGAATTCGAAAAGGCTCACCCGGAAATTTTGAATTTGTTTTTACAAGTCATGGACGACGGCCGCCTTACGGATGGACAGGGACGGACTATCGATTTCACAAACACGATTATCATAGCCACTTCGAACGCGGGCGCGCTTTTCATCGAAGAGGAAATCATGAAAGGAACGGAAACGGAAAAAATAAAACAGGCTTTGATCAATGAATATTTGAACAAAGTCATGAAGCCGGAATTGATCAATCGTTTTGACGGAATCGTAGTCTTTAAACCTTTGACGGAAAATGATATATTGAGCATTGCCAAGCTTTTGCTCGCGGAAACGAAAAAAATGCTTGGAGAAAAAGGAATCGGGCTTGAATACAATGAAGAGGGGTTGAAAATATTGGCCAAAGAAGGATTTGATCCGAAATTCGGAGCCCGTCCCATGCGTCGCGTTTTGCAGGACAAAGTTGAAAATATAATCGCGAACAAGCTTTTGGCCGGCGAGTTGGACAGGCGCGATACGGTTTTAATCGACGCTAACGCCGATATAGCGGTGGAGAAGGGGAGGGAATTGTAAAAAAAAGGACGCGAAATTTTTGCGTCCTATGGTTTGTACAGGGCCTTAAATGTTTTAAAATTGCAAGTGACGATGTCTCCCTCCACATTCTTTTTTATGACAGAGGGGTCTATTATGAATATTTTCGCTTCCATTTTCCTGATTTGTTTTAAAAATTTCCGCGGATAATCACTTGAAACAATAATGCAATCGCTGCTTTTTAAGCAGGCAATCAGATTTTTTTCTTCTTCGTCATTTTTTGGTATCGACCAAAATGAAAACGGCAAGGGTGTCTTTTCCAGTAACATCTGCCATTCAGGGTCGCGATTATTAAACCCGATGATAGCAGTTTTTCCCATAAACCCTCCTTCTGAATTGAAAAAATTTAAGGCCAGTTTCTATCATATATTTATAATTTATTTTAGTCAACATGCCCTTATTTTATTTTTTTATTTTTTCCGTAACCTTGCTGTTTTCCGCGGCTTTGTCGAGTTTTGCAATAAAATTCGCCTTAAAATACGGAATTACGGACAAGCCGGGGCCGGAACGAAAAATTCACATAAAAGAGACCCCGCTTCTCGGCGGTGTCGCTATTTTTTTCGCGTTTTTTATAATTATCTATCTCGTCCACGACCGCTTGCTCGCGGGAAATCTCGAGCCGCATCATTGGATCGGCGTTTTTGTCGGCGCTTTGTTTTTGATGATTGGCGGAATCCTGGATGATAAATTCAATCTGAAGCCTTCTCGGCAATTTATCTTTCCGATTTTAGCCGCGCTTTCAGTTATATCTGGAGGAGTGGGGATTGAAAAAGTAACCAATCCGTTCGGCGGCTTGCTATTTTTAAAATATTGGAAATTCTTTTTTACTTTCTTTTGGCTTTTGGGCATGATGTACACGACCAAACTTCTGGACGGATTGGACGGACTTGTCAGCGGAATTTCCGGAATCGGCGCGTTCATCATTTTCCTTTTTACGATGACCACCCGCTATTATCAGCCGGATATCGGACTCGCCGCCTTGATTTTTTCCGCCGCTTGTTTCGGCTTTTTGATCTTTAACTGGCATCCGGCGAAAATTTTTTTGGGCGAAGGCGGCTCGCTGCTCTTAGGTTTTATTCTCGGTGTTTTATCCATAATTTCGGGAGGGAAAATCGCCATTGCTCTTCTTATTATGGGTATTCCGATTTTGGATGTCGCCTGGACGATTGTTCGCAGATTGGCGCAAAAGAAAAATCCGTTCAGATTCGCGGATCGCAAACATCTGCATTTTCGCCTTTTTGATCTAGGTCTCGGCACGCGAAAGACGGTCTTGATTTTTTACGCGTTTTCCTTTATCTTCGGAATGAGCGCTTTGTTTTTGCAAAGCCGAGGAAAAGTGTTGGCGTTGGGTATGCTTATAGTTATAATGCTGGGAATCGTGGTTGGATTTAGTTTAATGGACAGAAGAAACAATTTTTAAATTTTGTAATTTTTAATAAACCTTCGAAAATCCCCGGGCGTAAGCCCGCGGGATGAAGAGCACCCGCTGTCCTTTTGTTCGTGAATTTGGGTATAATGGTGGTATATGGAATATTTTAGACAGGGCCATTGCG